>CAYQLG010000010.1:0-58155 GCA_964418235.1 uncultured Planctomycetales bacterium | reverse complement strand
GGGCGCGGGCTAGGGGCGTGGCGCGGCCGAAGGGCGCGGCGCCGGCATCGAGGCCGGCGCGGTGGATGGGCGGGTCAGCGCGGCCAGCGCATTGCGGGCCTGTTCGAAATCGGGCCGGCGCGCCAACACGTCGCGCAAGTCGGCAATAGCCTCATTCGTCCGTTTCAACTGCGAATAGGCCCGCGCACGGTTATAGCGGGCGATGATATGGCCCGCATCCTGGGCCAGCACCGCGTCGAAATGCTGTAGCGCGGCCTGCGCCTGGCCGGCGTCGGTCAGCATGTTGCCCAGTTGAGTGCGCGCTTCGGCCAAGGCCGGATTCGCGGCGACCGCGGCCTGATAGGCCTCCAGCGCCTCGCGCCGTCGGCCGATTTTCTCGAAGAGCACGCCAAGGTTGGCATGCGCGGCGGCGTTGCGCGCGTCGAGCGCGAGCACCGCGCGATATTCCTGGATCGCGTCGTCCGTGCGCCCCATGCGGCTGAGTGTGATGCCGCGATTGACGCGCGCGTCAAGCAACTGCGGATCGAGCCGGATTGCGTCGTCAAAATCGCGCAGCGCTTTCTCGAGATTGGGCGTCTCCAGCCATTGAATGCCCGACCCCAGCAACTCGCGCGGATAGTCAGGTTTCAGATGCCGCACAACGCGATACGCCGCCTCGACCTCGCTCTCACGGCCCTGCTCGCGCAGCACGTCGGCATATTTCATGTAGATTTCAACGTCCTTGGTGCCATAACCGACGATGGTTTTGAAGACATCCGCCGCCTCCTCCCAGCGCTTCGTCTCGACCAGCGCCTGGGCCAGTCCGCGCAGCGCCATCTCAAACTTCGGCTCCTGCCGCAAAGCCGAGCGGAACAAGTCGATCGCCAGCTCGAGCCGGCCCTGGGCCGCATAGGCGACGGCCAGATTCTGCTGCGGCGTGGCCGTCGGCGACCACGTGGCGGCATGCTTCCAAAGTGTGAAGGGGTCTTTCCACACGCGTGTCTGCTGGTTGGTTATCACCACCAGCACAAGCACAACGGCCAGCCCAGCGCCCGCCGCCAGCCGCCCGCGCAACGGATCGAGTTCGAGCCAGCGCCGCATGCCCGCGCCGATCAGGATCATCCAGCCGATCATGGGCAGATAGCTGTAGCGGTCGGCAACCTCCTGCCGGCCGCTCTGAAAAAAGCCCAGCACGGGCGAGAGAATCACGCCATAAAGCACCACCACCACCGCGACCCACGGATAGCGCCGCCAAAACAGCAACAGCGCGAGGAGTGTCGCGGCGAAGAACGCTGCCGGCCCGAGGTAGCGCAGCGTAAAGATCGGCAGTGGTTCGCGAATTTCATAGAGCGGGACAAAGCCGATCGGAACGAGCGTCTGATAGAGGTAGAACCAGAGGCCGTACATGGCCTGCGCGATGCGCTGCAAAACGCCATGCTGCGTCAGGTCCATCGCGGCTTCGGCTTCGACCTGCGCCAGCGGCGCGGTCACCATGAACCCTCCGGCCAGCAGCCAGAATGGGAGCTTTTCAAGCCAGACGTGATATGTCCGCGAGTTCCACCAGCCGCACGGCCCGCCCAGCCGGCGCAGCGGATACCAATCCAGCAACAGCAGCACCACCGGCCAGGTGATGCCCATCGCCCGGCTGAGCAGCGAGAGCAGGTAGAGCGTGAGCGTGAGTGCATACCAGAAGGGCTGAAATCGCGACGAACTGATCGTACTATCCTCTGCGCGAGCAGCCGGCGCCTCGCCATTGCCGGATGCCGGACGACCGGCCGCCATGCCAGGCTCGTCGGCTCGCTGCGCGGCGGCGGTAGTGCGCGACGGCTGCGCAGCGCGTATATAGCACAACGTCGTCAGCAGCAGAAAAAGCGAGCTTTGAACATCGCGGCGCTCGGTGACCCACGAGACCGATTCAACGCGGAACGGGTGCAGCCCCCACAGCGCCGCCGCCAGCGCTGCCGCGATGAGCGTCGCGTTGGTTGCGCCCGGTCGCGGCCCTGTGCTGCCCGTCAGCTCCGATGCACGGGCCAGGCGCATCACCTGCACGGCCAGCGCGAAGACGAGCAGGACATTGACGCAATGCATCACGAGATTCGTGAGCAGAAATCCGAATGGCTTCAACCCCCAGATCTTGTAGTCAATCGCGAGCGTCACCCACGAAAGCGGCTGATAGTGACCGAGATGAAACGTCGTGAACATCCAGCGCAGATGCTCCGCGCTCAGGCCGCGAAATTTCTCATTTTTCTCGATGTTGGCGCCATCGTCATAGTTGAATGAATTGAACAGCCCCGGATAGAACGCGGCCACGGATAGCGCCACCAGCGCCACCGACAGCAACCCGACCAGCCCGATCCGTCGCACACTCATGGCGGGAGAGTTTAACCGGCACGCCGCCCAGCGGTGGCGTCCCGGCCGCGCTGGCCGCGCGTGGCTGGCTCGGCTAGCCTCATGGCGTCATGCATGATCGCGGCCACTTACTGACGGAACAGATTGATCCGGCGTACGGAGACTTCGCCGAGCTTTCGCTCGAAGCCGCGTTTGACCGAATGAACGCCGCCGACGCGAGCATCGCCGCCGCCGTCGCCGCCGCCAAAAACGAAATCGTCGCGGCGGTCCGCTGTGTGTCACAGGCGCTGCGTCGTGGTGGGCGACTCTTTTATGTCGGCGCGGGCACGAGCGGCCGGCTGGGCGTGCTCGATGCCGCCGAATGTCCGCCGACGTTTCTCAGCGATCCGGCGATGATTCAGGGCATCATCGCGGGCGGATCGGCGGCGCTGGAGCGCGCCGTCGAAAATGCTGAAGACGCCGCCGACGCAGGCGCCGTGGAGTTGGAGCGGCGCGGCTTGAACGCCGACGACGTGGTCCTGGGTATCGCCGCCGGCGGCACGACGCCCTTTGTGCATGGGGCGCTGCGCTGGGCGCGAGGGCGCGGAGCAGCGACGATTTTCCTCGCTTGTGTGCCCCAGACCGAGGCGCCCGACGAAGCCGACATCTCGATCCGCGTACTCACCGGTCCGGAAGTGCTGGCCGGCTCAACGCGGCTAAAGGCCGGCCTCGCAACCAAAATGACGCTCAACGCGATCAGCACGTTGACGATGGTGCGGCTCGGCAAGGTCTACGGCAATCTGATGGTCGACGTAAATGCTTTCGGCTGCGCCAAGCTGCGCGACCGCGCCATTCGCATCACGATGCGCGCGACCGGAGTTGAGCGCACCGCCGCCGAGGCGCTCCTCGATCGGGCACGCGGACACGTGAAAACAGCGATCCTCATGCAGCGCAGCGGGCTGGAGCGTGACGCGGCGACCCGGTTGCTGGGCGAATGCGACGGTCATTTGCGCTGTGCGCTGCTCAAGCTCGCCGCCGGCTGAGCGCGTGGGCGGGCTGATGAGGCGGCGGGCGTTGCCTGGCTGATGATCCACGAGGGATCGGCTGAGCAACATCCGATCGGTGCGACGAGCGGACCATTCGAGCGAAGAAGGCGAGTCGAAACTTGAGCAGCGCCACGAAGCATCGATCGGCACGTCGCCGTGCACAAACCCGCGTCTCGCACGCCGTCTGCGCGTGCGGGGCGTCGCAGCGCCGGCGCGGGTGGGTTAGGCGGCGCTCGGCTGATGGCGCAGCTTCTGGTCGCAGCACCGGGCGAGCCGCGTGATGCGCGTGATGCTGCTCGTCACCGTCCTGGAGCGCGGCGGTACGCCGTTGCGCATCGCACACTATGCGCGTCTGCTGCACAGGGCGGGAATCGCGGTCGTGGTCGGCTGTCTCGCCCCGCTCGGCCCGGTGGGGCATGAGCTGGCCGCGGAAGGCATCGACGCCTTCGGCTGCGCGGCGCGCGGCGCGTGGGATCTGCGCGCGCTCCGCAGGCTTGGTCAGGCCCTTCGGCAACACAAGCCCGACGTGCTGCACGCCACGCTGTTTCATGCCAATCTCGCGGCACGGCTCGTGGGGCGCTGGTGCGGCGTGCCGGTGCTCACGTCCACCGCGACCATCGAGGTAGAGCGGCGCTGGCATCTCACGCTCGAGCGCCTGACCGCCGGCCTGGACCGCGGCCACCTCGTCACCAGCCGCGCGCTGGCCGACCACGTCCACGAGCGCATCGGCATCGCGCGGACGCGCATCGCGCTCATCAGCCCTTCGTTGCCGGCACGGCCGCAACCGCCGCCGCGCGCCGCGGCCCGGGCGCTGCTCGGCGTGCCCGCAGGCGCCTTTGTCGTGGCGTGGGCCGGCCGGCTTGATCCGGTGAAAGGGTTCGATTCGCTGCTTGAAACGGCCCGCCGGCTGAGCGCTCCGCAGCCGCGCCAGGCTGATTTCGTATTCCTGCTGGCCGGCGACGGGCCTTTGCGCGGTTCGCTGATCGCGGCGATTGAGAAATCCGGCTTGGTCTCGACGGTGCGGCTACTCGGCTGGCAGGCGGATTTGGGACCGCTGTTCAGTGCTGCCGACGCCCTGCTCTTTCCTTCCATCACCGAGGGGTTGCCCAATACCGTGCTGCACGCGCTCGCGGCGGGGGTGCCGGTGGTTGGGCGCGCGATTCCGGCCCTGAGCGAATTAGCCGAAAGTTGTGCCGGCGTCGTGCCCTGCCCGCTGAATGACCCTGCGGCGCCGGCGAAACAACTGCACGCCTGGCGCGAAGCGCCGGCGGCGCGGATGGCCGCGTCCGTCGCCGCACGGGCGTGGGCCGACGCGCGGCTCCGTCCGGAAACCACGCTGCAAGACCTGCTGGCGGCATACGAACGCGCCAAATAGGGAGCTGCGCGGATCGCGTTATGATGGAAACGTGGGCAACGATCGGATGCGATCGGATGATGTGAGCCGGCACGGGGTCGCGTGCTTAGCGCAGCGACTGCAACGCCTTCAACACCGTCACGCGGCGCTGGGCCGCGGCGCGTTCGGTGCCGCGCGCATCGGGGCGCGTGGCCTGCTTCTGGGCGGTGTCGATTTGCTCCGCGGTGATATCCGCCGCAGGGATCGCGCGCGGCGTGAGCACCGTCACGCGATTGTCGATGACCTGCGTGAAGCCGCCATCGATGAACACGCGGCGGACCTGGCCGCCTTTCGTGTAGCGCAACTGCCCGATGCCGAGTTCGGCCATGAGCGGCGCGCGGCCGCGCAAGATGCCGATCTCGCCGTCATGCGCCGGCAGCACCACGGAGGTCGCAGGCTCATCCAACACCTGCCGCTCGGGCGTGATCACGGTCAACGTCAATTCACTGGTCTTGGCCATAGCTCAAGCAAGGTACGGGCGTTTGTGCAGTTGCGTCAAGGCGTCGCTCGCACTTCCCGCTGTGCTTTGCACGCAATCGCTGCTCGTGGCGCAGCCCAGCGCGTCGCGAGCATAGGAGGACAGGATCGCCGACGGTCAATGATATGCACTCTACCGGCGCCCCCTGCCCCACAGCTCGTCGTCAAAGCGTGCGGTTATCCCGGAAACGGGATGTGCCTCGTGGAGTCGGTGTTCGACTCCAGGATTGAACCGATTAGCATGTGCGAAGTCACGCGGCGAGCCGGGCACGGCCAGGCCGAGCTGTCAAGAGGAGTCTCTTCACGATGTCCAACCCGAATCAGCCGGCGCTTGGTTCGATCGTCTGGCATGATTTAACCGTACCCAACGCGGTCGCGGTGCGCGATTTCTACGCCGCCGTGATCGGCTGGACGCATTCGCCGGTCAGCATGGGGGACTATGACGACTATTGCATGAACCAACCCGGCGAGACGGTCGCGGGTATCTGCCACGCGCGCGGGCCGAACGCGAACGTGCCGCCGCAGTGGCTGATCTATGTGAACGTGGCAGACGTGACGGCGGCGGCGCGGCGCTGCACCGAGCTGGGCGGAGCGGTGCTCGATGGACCACGCGTCATGGGCGGACAGCATTTCTGCGTCATCCGCGATCCGGCGGGCGCCGTGCTCGGGCTGATTCAGCCGGCGAAATAGCGTGCGCCGCGACAGAATACGTTCGTGACGCGACCGCGCAGAAATCGGCCGTCATCGCCATCGCAGCGTTGCGTCGCTTCGTGGCTTTGTTACTCCAACACTTTAATGCTTCGTCGCTCCGTTGCTTTCTTGATCCGTTGCTTCGTCGCTATTTCGTGCCGTTGCAGACTCTGAATCGCTCCCTCACGGTCGCGGCTCTGCCCACGGTCGCGGTTCGGCTCACGGGCATGGCTTCGGTTTACGAGCATGTATTCAGGACGGACGGGCCGGAGGCCCATGCTACCCGCGCGATTGAACGCATGCGGGTGTGTTTGCTGTGACGCTTGCGCGAAGGGCCTGAGCGGATGGGCTTGCTGCCTTTCCCTTCGTCGCTGCGTCGCTATCGGGCTGCGTCACTTCGTCGCTTTCTGGCTTCGTCGCTTCGTCGCAATTCGAAGCCGTAGCGGATTCTGAATCGCTTCCTCACGGGCGCGGTTCTGCTCACGGTCGCGGTTCGGTTCCGGGCGCGTTCAGGCGCGCACGATGTCGCCGCTGTAGATCGCATTGGGCATCACTTCGCACTCGGCCCAGCAGCCGGGACAATCATCCACCCATTTCCGCGAGGGGCCGATCGCTTCGCCATACCAGACTTCGTCAAAGCTCTGCGATTTCAGATTTCCGACGCGCTCGGTATTGAACTGGCAGACGGGCACGCTGCCATCGGGCAGCAGGCGGATGTGGCTGCGCAGCGCCACGCAGGGCGGCCGGGGGCGGGCGTCTTCCTGCTTGCGCAGCCGCGCGAGCAGGCCGCGCAGATAGTAGCGCTTGCCCCAGCGCAGCATGGGATTGCCAAACTCGCCGACGCGCTGCAGCTCGCGCTCGATAAAGCCGATGCAGTCCGCTCCGGCCAGCCGCGGATGCAGCGGATAGCCCGAGGGCACAATCAGATGCTCGGCTTTCTTGCCGCGAAGTTTCGCGCCATACATGGAGGATTCGGCATACGCCAGCACCGAATGCACATCCACGTCCAACTCGCCGAGCCGCCGCCGCAGGCCGTCATTGTCCGCCAGCGATTCGGGCGAAATCACGGTGTGATTCGCGCTGACTTCGCAGCCGTGCGCGGCGCGCAGCGCCGCGAGCCGCCGGACGGTTTCGAAGGCGGTCTCAAAGAGCACCTCCTGGCCGCGGTTGCGGTCGTGTTCGGCTTCTTGTCCATCGAACGAGACCATGAAGCGCAGCAGCCGCGGCAGCGGAAAGCGCCGGGCAAACTCCTCGACACGCTCGGGAAATGAGCCGTTGGTCGTGATGTGGATGACAAAGGGGCGCGACAGGCGCAGGACCGCTTCGGCGATGTCGAGCATGTCGAGCCGGAGGAACGGCTCGCCGCCGGAGAGGCGGACGACGTCGAGCCGGCCGATTTTCTCGAAGACCACGGCCACATCGTCCGGTGTCAGCTCGTCGCCGGGCTTCATCCGCCACGAGTCGCACATCTGGCAGCGCGCGTTGCAGCGGTACGTCACCAGGTAAGTGCACCAGGATGGCCGCGGCACGGCCCCGGTGCGGTTTTTCAAGATCGAGAGTGCGAGCGATACGGGTCGCATGTGGCCATTCTAGCGTGCAATGCGCTCGTGGTTGGCGGCGCGGGCGTGAGCGCGCTCAGCCTGCGGGGCGAGTTCACCGAAAAAACGCTCCAGCGTGGCCAGCGCTTCGGTGCGGCCGTCGCGGCGCGAGCGGCGAAGACTATCGACGAACACTTGCTCATCCGCCAGGAATGCGCGAATAACCGCCGCCGAAAAGCGCCGATGCGGAATTTGCCGACCGAGGCCCATGCGCTCCAGCGCGGCCGCGTTCAGACGTTGCTCAACGCAGTCTTCGGGCACGACCAGCAGCGGCTTCTCCAAGTGGATCGCCTCGCCCACGAGCTGATTGCCGGCGGTGCTGATGATGGCCCGACAACCCGCGAGGTCTTCGACAAACGGCACATTGCTGAGCGGGCGAAAATCCAGCATGCCGTCGCGCCCCTGGCGCGGCGTGCCATAAATCAGCACAGGTAGCTCAATCGCCCGCAGGGCCGCCTCGACGTGCGGCGTGAATTGATGCTGGCCTTTGTTGAAATAGACCAGGAGATAGTCGCCCCGCCGCGGCGTAACACGCAAAATTTCGTCGCGCAGCAGCGGCCCGATGCACGTCACGCCGCTCCAGCGCGGCGGCGCATCGTAAAAGCTGCTGACGATCACGCGCTGCGGTTTGCCCATCAGGCGGCGATAGACCAGTGCGTCGCGCCAGGCGCGGACGCGGTCGGTCCACGGCATCGGCAGCCGGCAATGCACGAGAATGCCAAAATGATCGAAGCCGATGCGCGGGATGCCGAGCCGCCGGGCGGCGCGGTGGGTCCACGGCTCGGCGTCTGAGATGACGACATCCGGGCGGAAATCGCGCATCTCGCGATAGACCGCCTGAAACGTAGGCCCGCGATAGAGCATGTCGAGTACGTGCCAGGCGTTGTGCTTGAACGTGAGCCAGTTGCTGCGGCGCGCGTGCGTGGTATAGGCGTAGCCCAGCGTTGGGATTTTGACGACGGGATATTGCGACCAGAGCTGCTCATAGGCATCGCCGCCGGCGAAGATGAGCACCTGATGCCGTTGGGTCAGTTCGGGCAAGACGGCGGCAGCCCGCGTGGCGTGACCGCGACCGTAACCAAAGACGCCGTAAGCGATTCGCACCGCACCGCCTCCATGTCGTTGGCGTAGCAAAGCCGGTATATCTTAATGCCCGGTTAACGCTCGGCGAGCATCGCGCAAATTCGCTGGGCGACAATTCCTGGAAGCACGCAGTGGCCCTGGAAGCACGCAACTGGAACTAAGCGGCGCGGCCGATCGCCACACCAACAGGATTTGCATCGAGTTACGCCCAAAGCCATTCGATCGCAATTCACTGTGGGCGTGCGCGTTTTCTGCGGATGAACCAGTGCGATTTCGCCGAGTCTTACCCGTCGGACTTTCGCCTATGACATAATCTCGCGCGCAATCCGGCAATGCGCTGCCGGGTTTGTGCGATGTGACAGCCAATCGGCAACTCTGTCCTGAAGGAGATCGCCATGCAGTTCTGTGCGGTTTTTGCTCCATTTCATCGTGTCAACGCATCGAATGAAGTTTGCCGCTATTCCGTGCGACAGCCAGTGATCGCGCCTGTTTCCAACTTGTCCTGGACGCTTTCGCATCAACATCGGCGGCGCCCAAGCGTGCTATTCGGCTGTATCGGCGTCGCGCTGGCGTGCGGGGCGCCGCTGCTGGCGCAGAGCGCCCCGCTCGGCGCCGGCCTGAATGGCATCTCCGATTGGTCACGAACGAACGAATTCGCCGATCTAGTCAAACAGTCGCGCTCCTTCGGCTCTCCCGGAACGCCCTGGGATGAGTCGGCCCCGGTCGATGCGCGCGGCTGGCCGAGCGGCGACGCCGGCGTCGTGCTCATGTGCTGCCAGCCTGCGGGCACGGGCCTCGGCGGCGTCTATCGCATCTCGTTCGAATGCGCCGCGACGCCGACGATTCAGCCGGTCGCTTCGTCCGGGTCCGTGCGAAATATCCGCCGCGACAGCGCCACAGGCGTCGTCACCGCCGAGTATGTGCAACCCGAAGGCGGCGATCAGATCATGCTCGCCTTTCGCAATACCAATGGCGGCATTCGCAATCTGTCGATCATGCGTCCGGGCACAACCGACGGGCAGCTCTTCTCGCCGGCGTTGCTCGCTCATCAGCGGCGCTTTCGCGTCGCGCGCTTCATGGACTGGACCCAAACCAACAACAACCCGGTCGCGACCTGGGATCAGCGCACGCGCGTCGAAGACGCCACGTGGCGCTGGCGCACGGGCGTGCCTTACGAGGTCTGCATCGACCTGTGTAACGAATTGGACCAGGACATGTGGATCAATGTGCCGCACCTGGCCGATGACGAATTCGTCCGTAATCTCGCGCGGCTGATCCGAGACCGGCTCGAGCCGCAGCTCAACGTCTATGTCGAATACAGCAATGAAGTGTGGAACTGGCAATTCTCGCAAGCGGTCTGGAATTGGCAGCAGGCCGTCGCCGAAGTCGAAGCCGGCCCCTCGACGCTTAGCTATGACGGAGATCGCGATCACAACATCATCCGTTGGCGGCGCGTGGCGCGCGAGGTCGTCGAAATCGGGCAGATTTTCGCCGCAGAGTTCGGCCCCGGCTCGCTCAATACGCGCGTGCGGCCGATCCTCGCGGCGCAGATCGTCTGGGACGCGCAATACGACGTCGGACTGCGCTACATTCAGGCGATCTTTGGCGAGCCTCGGAATTTCATCTGGGCGATAGCCGGCGCGCCCTACTTCAATCTCGGCAGCGCCGACGAGCGCACCGATCTGACCGCGTCGGAGGCGCTCGATGCGCTTTCGGCGTCCATCAATCGCTGGAATGCGTCGATCACGTATGAGCGCATCGCGGCGTACAGCACGTGGCATCGGCTCCGGCCGGTCCACGCCTATGAGGGCGGGCCGGACACCTTCGGCCCCAACAACATCGCAGCGAAGCGCGCCGCCTCCTATGACGCGCGCATGCGTGAGCTATGCAATCGTTATCTGAGCGGCTGGTACGCGGCCGGCGGCGGACAATTTCAGTGGTTCGTCTCCGGCGCGGGCGATTGGAACACGCAGTACGGCACCTGGACGTTGACCGAAGTCATGACCGATCAGGACACGCCGAAGATTCTCGCGATGGATGACACGCTGACCGGCCCGCTGCCGCCGTTGAGCGCGGGCGTCGCTCTGCCCGTCGTCACCGATGGCCGGCGCCATATCCTGCGTGGCGACACGTGGCAGACCGGCGAATACGCCCTGTTGCGAAATGGCAGCGAGCGCGATTTCCTCGTCCGCGCCCCGCGCAGCGGAGCATATCGCGTCAGGCTCGAAATCTACGGCTACGAATCGACTAGCGACGCTGAAATCTTGGTGAACGGCGTGCGCGTCGGACCGATCGACATGGGCGTGACCGCGCCGTGGGATCTGTCGAATGCCGATTGGTTCGACGGCGCCACCATCGCGCTCCCAGAGGGTCTGAGTGTGATTCGCGTGCGCGGCACGGGCGGCTGGTTCCGCTTGCGGAGCGTCGGCGTGCTGTCGCTTGGCGATGCGAATTGCGATGGCGCGGTGAATTTCTCCGACATCGAGAGCTTCGTCGCAGCACTGGCGGGTGAGGCGCCCTATCAAGCCGCGCAGCCGGGCTGCGTCTGGCTCAACAGCGACCTCAACGCCGATGGTTTGGTCAATTTCGATGACATCGGCGGTTTTGTCGGGGCACTCGTCGGGGGATAAGCGATCGCCGGCTGAGGGAAACGATCTCGGCACGAAGCCGATGCGATCATGCCCGTAGCCCGTTGATTGGCGATGTGGCTGTTTGTCGATGGACCGTTCGATCGCGTGATCCTGCGCACGGTCTTTGCGTGCTGGTCATACCGGCGAGCGAGAGGTCCAACCGATTCGGACACGCACGCCGTTCGCGCCCTGGCTTTTTTAGAACAAATAATCTATTGATCGCCACAGACAACTGAATTTCGATATTCCCGGCGGACGTTTCAGCCTACGTTTGACGGGGTGTGGCGCGGCCCTGACAATCGTTCCGTGCAGACAGAAATACGCATGGCTTCGTTCATTCCCGCCCGATCGGAGGGCCGCTGATGTCTTCGCTCAACGCGCGGGGCGCATCAGCCGCCGGCGCAGCGCCACCGGCGGGAGCAGCACAGCCGCCCTCGCATGCGCGTCCGCATGACGCGCCGCAGGATGCCCCCGCTGCGAGCGCAGGCAAACATGGGGCATGCTCACCGCGGCCGCTGCGCCGTCCGCTACTGGTCGAGTTCATGCTGGTGCTCGGGCTGTTCACACTCAGCGCAAGCCTGCTGGCGTGGATTTTTCCCAGCGGTGGGCTGTGGCCGCTGACGTTTGTGTGCCTGGTGCCGTGGGGCTACGCCACCTGCGTCGTGCAACGGGCATGGCTGGCGCATTGGCTGAGCTTTTTTGTAGGCTGGGGCTTTTTTCTGTGGAGCCTGCGCTGGCTGGAGCCGGTGACGGGGCTGGGCTTTGTCGCGCTTGGGTTCTACTTGGCGGTCTATTGGGTGCTCGCCGGCTGGGCCGTGCGCACCGGCCGCCGCCGGGGCGTCTCACCGGTTTGGACGTTGCCGGTCGTCTGGGTTGCGTGTGAGTATCTGCGCGCCTGGGTCATGACCGGTTTCCCGTGGCTGTTTCTCGCGCATGCGCTGCATGCGCAGTTGCCGCTGATTCAGATCAGTGACCTCACCGGCGCGTATGGCGTGAGTTTCCTGGCGGGGCTGGTCAACGGCCTGATTCTCGAGGGGCTGCTTTCGCGACGCCGTCTGCGGCGCGGGGAGGTTTTCTCCGGGCAGTGGCGCGTCGGGGCGGCCCTCACCGGCTTCCTCTATGTGCTCTCCCTGACCTACGGCTACTGGCAAATTCATGTGAATTCACCGCGCACGATCAAGCCCGCCGGGCCGCGCGTCGCCGTTGTGCAGGAGGATTTTCCGCAGCGCAGCACGCCGCCGTACAGCTCGCCCGGCATGGTGATCCTCTCGTATTACCTCGCGCAGGCCGCGCAAGCCGCCGCCGCGCAGCCGGATCTGTTGATCTTTCCGGAGACGGCCTGGGGCGCGACGCAGAACCTCGACTTTCTGGCGGTCGAGCGGCGCGCCGTCGATGGCCTGCCCACCAGCACGTGGATCTACGGCATTCAGTGTCACAAAGCGCTGGCGGCGTTCGCCCGCGGCGATTACGCCGAGGTCAATCGCGTCATCGCCCTGTTTGAGACGTGGCTCACCGACCAGAAATACGACTTGCCGCGCCTGCCCGAACGGGGCCCCCCGACGACCGTGCTGGTCGGCTCGCAATCGGTCGAGGTTTTCCCCGACGCGACGTATCCCAAGTTCCTGCGTTACAACTCGGCGTTGATCTACGACGCCGACGGCGCCCAACGCGCCGCCGTCGGCCCGGACGGCCGGCCGCGATCGCTGCGCTATGACAAGATCCATCTCGTGCCATTCGGCGAAGTCGTGCCGTTCCGGCAGACCCGGCTGCATTGGCTCTATGTGCAGCTCAACAAGCTCAGCCCGTTCAGCTTTGGCGGCACGAAGGAATACACGATGACCGCCGGTCGCACGTTCACGGTGTTTGACCTGCGCACGGAGCGCGGCGCGTGGACCTTCGGCGTGCCGATCTGCTACGAAGACGTGATGCCCTACATCTGCCGCAACTTTGTCTGGCAAGACGGCCGGCGGCGCGTCGATTTTCTTGTCAACATCAGCAATGACGGCTGGTTTCTGCACAGCCACGAGCTGCCGCAGCATCTGGCGATCTGCGCCTTTCGCGCGGTCGAAAACCGCGTGAGCATCGCCCGCTCGGTGAACACCGGCATCAGCGGCTTCATCGATCCGAACGGCCGCATCATCTCGCTGGTCAGGAAGGACGGCCGCTATTGGGGCGTGGGCATCAGCGGTTATGATGTCGCGACGCTGCCGCTCGATTCGCGACCGAGTCTCTATGGCCGGCTGGGCGATTGGTTTGCACAGGGGTGCCTGGTCGTGGCGACGGTGCTGTGGATGGAGGCGATCATCGTGCGGTGGATTCGCGCCATCCAGCAGCGCCTGTGGCTGCGGCGGCGACAAGGAGCAGCATAGATGCCAAGCGTGCGTGGCGCGCGATTGCCGTGGATCGCCGCAGGTGTGTTGCTGGGGTCGCTGGCCGGCTGTGTCGAGCCGACCGCCGCGCCGAGCGCGACCGCCCCGGCGCCGCTCGGCGCGCAGGAGCGCATGGACGTTGAACAGCGCGCCCGCGCGCTGCTCGACAAAGCCGCGCGCAGCGACGTGGACGCCGTCGCGAGCAATGCGGTCGAGGCGCTCGTGAAGGTCGCCCCCAAGGAGAGCACCGACGCCTTTCGGGCGGCGGCGCGCTCCAACACGCCGATCGTGCGGTATGCCGGGCTGGTCGCCCTGGGCGACGTGCGCGACCGCGGCGCCATGCAGTTGCTCGAGAAGGCTCGCAATGATCCCGATCCACGCGTCCGGCTGGCGGCGATGTACGCCATGTACCGTTGCGGCAAGCGCGAGGCGGGCCGGGCCCTCAGCAAGGCCCTCACCGACGGCCCGGATGAGAACGTCCGCGGCGCCGCGATCGATCTGGTCGGACGCCTGCAGGAGCCGGCGCCGATCAAGCGGTTGAAGGCCGCGCTCCGCGCGCCGGTCAATCAGAAGTCCAACCGTCTGATCGTGCAGATCTACGCCGCGATGGCCATGCTCGGCGACAAGGACGCGCTCGGCCACCTGCAGCAGTATTCACAGGGCGACGTGGTCGCGCGCGTGATCGCCTTGCAGACGCTGGCCGAGATCGGCAACTCGGAGACGCGCGACGCGCTCCGCTATCGGCTGAGCAAAGAAGATGAGTACATCGAGCATCGGCTGCTGGCGGCGGCTGGCCTGGGCAAGATGGGCTCGAAGGACGGCCTCGACCTCGCCCTGCGCAGCACCACGCATGAGCCGAAGGATCCGCAGGACACCGAGGCGACCTGGCGCGTGCCGGCCTTGGCGGCGCGAGCCCTCGGAGATATCGGCGACAAGAGCGCACTGCCGCGCCTGCGTCAAATGGCCGAAGACAACGATCCGCGCGTGCAGGTGGCGGCGTGCTATGCGATCTGCCGGATCATGGCGCGCTGACGCATCGTTGCAATCATGAATAATCAGCCGCAGGCGCCGGGCGGGGGAAGTATCCACGATTCATGAGCGGGTCGGCGGAATGAATGAATCGGAACACGAATGACCGCCGGGCCGGAGCGGCCTTGGCGCGCTCCCGGACGGCGGAGGCCTCGCGGGCGCGCAGCGGCTCAGCATGCTCGCTCTCCGGCGCGGTTCGGCCTGTTGTGGGTATGATGCAGGGGCGCCATGGCCTTTGATTTGCAATCGGCGGTTTCAATCCTGGAGCGGACGCCCGTGGTGCTGCGCGCCATGCTCGCCGGACTCGGGCCGGAGTGGACGCACGGCAACTATGGCGAGGATACATTCAGTCCGTTTGACGTGGTCGGGCACCTGATCGTCGGCGAGCGAACCGATTGGATCCCGCGCGCCCGGATCATCCTCGAGCACGGTCCAGACCTGCCATTCGACAAATACGACCGCTATGCCCAGTTCGAGGAGTCACGCGGCCAGACGCTCGAACAATTGCTCGATGAATTCGAGCGGCTCCGCCGGGAGAATCTGCGCACGCTGGCCGCGCTGGAGCTCACGCCGGAGAAACTCGCGCTCCAGGGGACACACCCGGCGCTCGGCATGGTGACGCTCGGCCATCTGCTGGCGACATGGGTGGCGCATGACCTCAACCACCTCGCACAGATCGCCAAGAGCATGGCGACGCAATACGAAAGCGCGGTCGGGCCGTGGAAGGCGTATCTGGGCATCCTGCGCTCGCCGGTGACGCGAATGGACGCCGACGGCGCGGCGCGGCGGCGGGCGTTCCTGGCGAGTCAGACTTACCATTAGTACGTAAAGCTTGGAGAAAGATGCTGCAGCGTCGCTTGAAAATAGTTATTCGCAGATCGATGAATCCGGCGAGTGCTGTAGTCGCCGCTGATAGCGGCCGCCGTTGGGGAACAAGTATCTACTGTTACGCGTAGGTTTTGCGTAACTACCCAAGCTCAAGACCATGAAGAAGCGTCGCGTTCGAAATCGACAGCATGTGAAACCGCAGATTCGGCAGCGCATTTCGGAGGCGGTTGCGCGCGTCTATCCAGGCTGTCACGCCGAATTCATCGGTCAGCAAAGCCGGTCTGCGTTAGTCAGCCGAACCTTTGGATTTCGCGTCATGGATGGCAATGGTCGCTACCGTTCGAATATCGTTTGGCTCAATTCTGAGTACTCCGGAAGTTTCTCAGACGAGTGGGTTCGTCAGATTGTCGAAGCGTCGAACAACTGAGGGGTGGCGTCATGTTCATACGTCGTGACGACGCCATCGCGAGGCGCCTCCATCCGAATGGCGCGTGCAGACGGAGTATGGCTACAGGCGAGCATTTTTTCACACTGCGATCGCGCGGAATGGACGATGCAGCCCGACTGTCGCTCTTGCTTGCATTCGTGCCACCGCCCTACGGCGGATCGTGCAACTCGCTCTGGATGCGAACTGCTAGGGTGCGTGATAGAATGGGGTATATCCGGGGCGGCCCGCACGCGGCGGGCATGAGAACGGCGGCGCGGCCAGCCGCCGGAATCCAGTCAACGCCATGTACCTCGGGCGTTGGGCCGCTGTCTACTTGACTCATGGGCGGTGAGTGCAGCGAAGGAGTAGCTGTGAACCAACCAGACGACAAGATCATTCGAGCGCACTCCCATTGCGCAATTCATGAGGCTGAAATAGCACGTAGCGAACTGTGCGGCTGTTTTCATTGCCTCGCCATATTCGAGCCAGGCGAAATTCAAGATTGGATCGACGATTGCTCGGTGGATGATAGGAGCGGAAAAACGGCGCTCTGCCCGAAGTGCGGGATCGACGCAGTGATCGGCTCTGCCGCAGGCTATCCGGTCAAGCTGGCGCTACTCGAGCGCATGCGGAGCTATTGGTTTACATAGCGACAAGAAAATCTGGCTACTCGCTGATCCGTGTGGATCATGCCGGGGGGACCAGTCCGCCTAGTCCCCCCGGCCCCCCTGAAATTTTTCGCTTTCGACCCGCCCGCCGGCAGGGCATGATGTGCGTCGGGGGGTGGCCCGCTGCGGCGGGCATGAGAACGGCAGCGCGGACGCCAACAGACCCTTTGAACCTGATCAGCGACGACGCGAGCCGCAAGCATGCGGGCGGGCAGCCGTGTGAGCTGTGTCGTGTGCATAGTCGCTGCGACCAGAGCGCAAGGCCTGAAGCAACATCCTACGATTCGGCCAGTAGCCCAACAAATGCCGCAATGTCATCGAAATCAAAGCGGCCGTTGTGATTTGCATCGAGCTGGCAGAGATAGTTTCCCGACGGATATTGCTCCTGCCAATCTCGAAGATCTCCCAGCGCCACGACAAATGCAGCGATGTCGTCGAAGTCGATCCGTGCGTCGCTGTTCATATCCCCGCGCACGAAGCCGTTGCATGTTCGCGGCGTGAGAATGAAGAAATCGAGGACTCTATCCGAGCCCAAGGCTCCCTGCATGAGAATCTGCCCCGCGTTGTTTGAGTCGAAGACGTTCTGTGCATAGAAATTCGGTGTCGGTAAGCCGAGTGATACATCCTGCATATCACCATTGACGTATTTGAAGACGTGCCAGAATCCGCGCGACGTGAGCGATAAACCCACAATCTCATCCAGGTCGTTTACGGCCCGGGCTATGCTGTCCGTGCCACCGAGCGTTCCAAGGCCGTAGGCGACCTCGTCGATCCAAACACATGCCTGTTGATTGTCGAATGGTGGCGGGGCGGATGCAGTTTCTCCGACAATTAAGCCATTATTGTTAATGTCATACGCGCGTGCATACGAGCCCCCAAGCGTACCCAGGTCGCGCAAGCCGTTCTGATCGCAGATAAACGCTCTACCATAGAAGCCGTACCACGGAAACCATGTGCCCGCAACGGTCCCGAAATCATTGTTGCGCGGCGCGCTTCCAATGCTTAACGCATCCTGGCCCAGAATCCCCAATTCGCGAAACCTTCCACTCTCCCAAGCGGTCAGAATCTGATTGGAAGTCCCAACGATCATGTTTGAGCCGTTTACCCAAGATGGCATAAAATATCCAGATGGTGCTTGCAGTCGGACGATCGTCTCGCCGATTCGTGCGAACTGATATCCCCCGCTTTCATCCTCGTAATAACCAATGATGGTCCCGATGTCGTTGATGCAATATGCCTTGCCGCGCGCATCAGGCGCTGTGAACAGGTCATCAACGGCCTGCAGCCTGAATACGCATGCATAGGGGCCACTGCCGTCGGCTTCGAAAAAATAACCGACGGCTTCAGCGCGATTGTTCAACGCGACCGCGGTCGCGCCTCGCAGGCCCAAACCCTCGCCAAGCCGGGTAAGCGAGTAACTCTCCGCCCTCAGCTCTCCGCCGCTATTGCCGATGAAGCAGGCAGCCATCGCAAGTCCATGCCAGCGCATGTGTTTAGCTCCTGAAAATATTTGTTCTGACGATCCCCTTAGTTTACTGACACTCACGACCAAAACGCAATCAGCGAATCAATGGAGACCTCTGATTTCTGACACCTCGCTGATCCGTGTGGATCATGCCGGGGGGACCAGTCCGCCTAGTCCCCCCGGCCCCCCTGAAATTTTTCGCTTTCGACCCGCCCGCCGGCAGGGCATGATGTGCGTCGGGGGAGGAGGGCGGCCGGCTCGCGGGGGCGAGCCGGCACGTCTGCCGGATGGGTTCTGAATCGACGCTCGGGTTGCATCCCCGCAAAGCATGGTCCGCCGCTCAGACGACTGGGGGCCTGCGAGTGAGCGCTCCGCGCCTTGCTCCCACGAGCATATAATGCCGTTGCCTAGGGGCGGCCCGCTGCGGCGGGCCTGAGATGTCGGCGCGGACGCCGACAGACCCTTTGAACCTGATCAGCGACGAGTCGGTCTGGGCCGTCACCGCTCTTCGAGCGTGTGTCACTGCTCCTGAGCAGTGCTCGCCCAGCCGACCGCCTGCGTAGGGAAGGATCAATGACCCAACTCGAATCCGCCCGCAAGGGCCTTATCACTAACGAAATGATCCGCGTCGCAGTTCGCGAGAACGTCTCGTCGGAGTTCATCCGCGATGTTGGAGCGTGTGGCCGATTGGTATTAGAGTGCATGCACGGAATATCGGAGACAAGGCATGAACTCTGAACAGGAAGCTGTGTTGCGCGACTGGATTACGCACAATTTCATAAACATTGAGCGTTGGTACGATTCATTGCCCGCGCACATAGATCTGAGTTCCACACCGCTCATGCAGGCCAGCGGAACTGCCGCGACCGAACTGGGTTTTCCGGTTCTTGGGACAGAATTCGTGCGCATCTGGGATTCGGTGGCAGACGGATTGCGCCGTCGCCTGGGTGAGGCTTGCAGACGATTTCGGATCAGGGAACTCGCGGTGTTTGGCTCACGTCGAAGGGGTGATGCCCGGCCAGACAGTGATCTGGACATTCTCGTCGAGTTCGAACCGGATGCGCCGATCGGTTTCATTGCGTTGTCGCAGTTGATGGAGGAACTGTCGTCGGTCTTTGGGCGTCACGTGGACGTTGTATCTAAGAAGGGGCTAAACCCGCGCATTCGTGACCAGGTGCTCCAGGAGGCGGAGGTGGTTTTTGCGGCGCGATGACCTTTATCTTGCGGACATGCTCGATGCCGCCAATGCAATCGGCAGGTTTCTTTCTGGAAGGGATGAGGCCGCCCTTCTCCAGGATGACATGCTGCGAAGCGCGGTCATGCATAAACTGATCATCATCGGAGAAGCGGCCACCAATCTGAGCAAACTCTTACGCGACCGTAACCCGGCGATCCCATGGCGTAACGTCGTTGCGTTCCGCAATATCGCGGCGCATCAATACTTCGGAATCGACTGGCAGATCGTGTGGAAGACCGCGACGCAAGATGTGCCCGCATTGACAGCGCAAATCGAAGCGATCGTTGCCCACAGTAAGGAAAGTGATCAATGACCCAACTCGAATCCGCCCGCAAGGGCCTTATCACTAACGAAATGATCCGCGTCGCCGTTCGCGAGAACGTGACGCCCGAATTCATCCGCGACGGCGTCGCCCGCGGCAGCATCGTCATCCCGGCGAATGTGCGGCATTTGGCGGGCAGCGGAGGAAATGCAGAAGGCAGCATGCAAAATGCAGAAGGGCATTCTGGAAATGGAAGCGCTGGCATCACTGCGAACAGATTAACGAGCTCTGTAGAGCACGACGGAAACGGGAATGGCGTCGCGCCCATGAGCGACCTTCTGCATTCACCAAACGCCCCTCGAAATCCATCGAGCGACCTTCTGCATTCTTCATTCATCATTCATCATTCCTCTGCGCCCCTCGGTCACCCCACGGCTACACCTGATGGCGCGTATTGGGTCAATCAGACCGTCCAGCAGCGCCGCGTGTGGCTCGACGACCCAGCTCATTGTCGCGGCGAGCGGGCCCCGAAGCGGCTCGACCCGACCGGCATCGGTCGCAGCATCACCACCAAGATCAACGCCAACCAAGGCGCCAGCCCCGTCAGCAGCGACACGCGCGAGGAGCTCGTCAAGCTCCGCCACGCGATCCTCTATGGCGCCGACACGGTGATGGATCTCTCCACCGGCGGGCGGCTTGATGAATGCCGCCAGGCGATCATCGACAACAGCACCGTCCCCGTCGGCACCGTGCCGATTTACAGCATGATCCTCGGCAAGCGGATCGAGGACCTCGACTACGACACGATCCTGCGCGTCGTCGAGCACCAGGCCAAACAGGGCGTCGATTACTTCACGATCCACGCCGGCGTGTTGAAGGAGCACCTGCCGCTCATCCGGCGACGCATCACGGGGCTTGTCAGTCGCGGCGGGTCGCTGCTCGCGAAGTGGATGATCCACCACAACAAGCAAAACCCGATGTACGACCTGTTCGACGAAATCAGCGCGATCATGCGGCAATACGACGTGACGTACTCACTGGGCGACGGCGTACGGCCCGGCTGCCTGGCCGACGCCAGCGACCCGGCCCAGATCGCCGAGTTGCATGTGCTCGGCGAATTGGTGCAGCGCGCCCGCGAGGCCGGCGTGCAGGTCATGGTCGAGGGGCCGGGCCACGTGCCGCTCAATGAGATCGCGTGGAACATGGAGCATCAACGCACGGTCTGCGACGATGCGCCGTTCTATGTGCTGGGCCCGCTCGTCACCGACGTCTTCCCGGGCTATGACCACATCACCTCGGCGATCGGTGCGACCGAGGCGGCGAGGGCCGGCGCGGCGATGCTGTGCTATGTCACGCCGAAGGAGCACGTCGGCCTGCCCAAGGCCGAGGACGTGAAGGCCGGCTGCATCGCCTACAAGATCGCGGCCCACGCCGGCGACATCGCCCGCGGCCTCCGCGGGGCGCGGCAGTGGGATGACGACCTGAGCAAGGCCCGCGCCGCGCTCAACTGGCCGAAGCATTTCGAGTTGGCTTTCGACGGCGAAACCGCGCGGGCGCTGCACGATGAGGACCTCGAGGTCGATACCGATTTCTGCGCGATGTGCGGCCACGACTGGTGCAGCATGCGCATCTCCAAAGAAATCACGGAATGGGCCAGCGGCAAGGCGGAGGGCTACGTGCCGCTGAAAGTCGCCCAAAAGTCGCCGGGCCTGACGCCGGAGCAGGCGGCGCTGCTGGCGCAGCGCGGGAAGAAGCATGAGTGCCACAGCGATATTGTGGCGGATGCGGAGGCGGCCAAGAAGGCGCAGTCGGAATACGTGGCCAATCGCATATGAAGTGGCTGGCGGCGGCTGTGACGCTCGGCCTCTGGCTCGCCACCTGGCCGCAGGTGCTGCCACCAGAGGCCGACTTGCCCCCGTGTCATATGATGTTGCCAATTGCGCTGACGGGGCTATGGACAGCGCATGAGTTCGGCAAAGACGCGCGTGCGCGCCGCCGCAGACACGGGTGAAGGATGCGGCGCGCCGCAGTTCACAGTGAGCGTGTTCCACTGTGCGCTGTGTGAGCCGCGCGAACCGACGCGGTGCGCTACTGTTCGGAGTGCGGGCCGCACGAAGTGATGCGACTTTCGCCGTCGGGTTATCACGGCCCGCATGTAGAACAGTGCGAGGACGCCTTAATCTGTGCCAGCCAACTCACGTTCAGCGACCATCGCACCCTTGATCGTGGTCGGAATGGTGCGTCAAGGGATGCCTCAGCGCGGGAGAGAACAGCGTGCGTCGAGGAATAGCGCCAAAGCTCCGCCGAGAGACAGTCTCGACTGACATCGCCACACCCGACGTCATGCGTGCGAACGCGCTCGCTCGCAGCGGCGATTGGTCTGCGGCCGCGCGGCTACTGACTGCCCTCCTGCGGCGACATCCGACGAATCACTTTCTGCTCATCAAGCGCGGCCTTTGCGACCACAATCGCTATCGCTACGCTGCGGCGCTGATCTGGTTCCGTAGGTCTGTGGAAGCGGCTCCAACCTGCCCATGCGCGAAATACAATCTGGCGAACACGATGTTTCAACTTGATCGGCTCAAGGAGGCGCACGCGATCCTAAGCGACCTCGCCTTGAAAACGCCGCGCCAGATCGAGGCGGCGTGCGAGGATGCTGTCGAGGACGGGGCCGCGTTCCTCGCGGATGTCGAGTACCTGTTGTTCCACGTCGTCATCGAGCGTGACAAGGACTTCGCTGCGGCCGAGCCACATCTGCACCGCTACCTGGCCCAACGAAACAGCCGCCGGTCGCTCTGGACGCTCAAGACAGTTCGGCGCGAGGTGAACGAGTATCGAAAGGCCTACGGCGGATGGCCCCCAGCGGCAAGGAGGTAAGGTGCGTCGAGAGATGCATCCTACAAGACGGCAACCAGCGGCGGCGGATCGCCGGTCTGTTTTGCATGGCATGTCTGGCATGGGCGCGTCTCGGGCCGTGCACGACCTGACGCGTGTCGCTCGATGATGCCCGCATTTCCTTTCGCGGCCCCGTCAAGATCGCCTTCGACAACGGCGGTATGATCTCGATGGTTCACAATGAGCAGGGAAAGAACAGGGAAAGGGAAGAAAATAGCAGGGAGCAGCAAGCATGTTTCGTAATGCATGTGCGGCTTTGGCGGCCGCGATGGTGATGTCCGCTTCGTCTCTTTCGGCCATCGCGCAGCCGGTGCAGGCGCCGCCAAAGACAAAGCCGATCGATGCGGTGATTTACTCCACGCGCGGCGATGAGAAGGTTCACGTTCTTGCGGCGGACGATCTGCGTTTGCTCGCGACGATTGATGCGGGGGCAGGGCTGCATGAACTGGCGATCGATTCATCCGGGCGCTACCTCATGGGCTCGGCGTATGGCGGCCCGGGGCCGGGGCACCAACCCGCCGACAACCGCGTGGTCGTGATCGATCTCGTACAACGCAAGGTGCACAAGACGATCACACTCGATGGCCTACAGCGACCTAACGACATCGCCTTTGTGCCGGGCACGACCGACGCATTCGTGACGGCTGAAGTGCCGCAGCATGTGATGCGCGTCAACGCCGAGACAGGCGAGTACGCGAAGCATCCGCTGAAGGACTCGACCGGTCACATGCTCGCGTTGGCCAAAGATGCGAAGCTGGTCTACGTCTCGCATGTCAAGCCCGGCAATTTGTCTGTGGTCGATGCGGCTTCCGGCGAAGTGAAGAAGACCGTCAAGCTGCCCGACGGCGCGGAGGGCATGGCGATGTCGCCCGATGGGCAGTCGGTTTGGGTCGCGAGCCATCAGGCGTCGCGAATCAGCGTCGTAAGCACTGCGACAGGCGAGATCACGCAGTCGATCGTTTGCCCGGGCATGCCCTTTCGCATGAAGTTCGCGCCCGGCGGAAAGACGATCGCGGTTTCGTGCCCTGGCGCGGGCGCGCTGGCATTCATCGATGTCGCCGCGCCGACTCACATCGAGTTTGTGGATACCAATATCTTCAAAGGCAAACCGATCGGCCAGCAGCACGTCCCCACAAGCATCGCATTTTCTCCCAATGGCACGCAGGTTTTTGCGGTCTGCTCCGGCGAGGAGGCCGGGGTGACCGCGATTGACGTGGCCTCGCGAAAACTGACGGCACGCGTGAAATCCGCAGGCCCCGCCGCCGACGCGCTGACCGCGGGCATGATTCAGTGGGCGGTGGAATGAAGCCGGCGAAAGGCGACAGATCCGCGCCAACATGACAGTGTCAATATTGCACTACAATGGCTCCAAATACATCAGTGCATTTTCAGGATTGCTCAATCGCTTAGCGAAGCCACGAGCGTAAGGGAATAGAGGAATCTCAGCGAATCTTCGCTTCCTGACGGTCGCGGCTCCGTTTCAGACAACAGACCTAATGTGAACCGCTCTAGTCGCTGCGAGGACGTGGTCGATTGTGACTCAGAAAGGGTGGAGGATAACACGCGCGGCGACGTGAAGCGAGTAGTCCTCTCCTCATCCATGCTTGTCTTTCGCTCGCTCTGCACCGGGTACCATATGTCCATGGCCCTCAAGATCGCAACCCGACGCGCTTCTGACTTGCTCGCATCCGCCGCCGTCTTCGCCGCCATGCTCGCGCCCGGCTGCGGCGAGTTTGTCGTGTACGAGAACGTCGGCGTCACATGGGATGCGCGGCGGACTCGGATCGACGACCTCGCCTCTGTGGGACTTGGCGAGGCGGAACTTGGCGAGACGGAACACATCGACGCGGAACTCGGCGACGCGACAACCGGTGGCGCGGGAACCAGCGGCTCGGCAACGGGTAGCGCAGGAACTGGCGGTGTAGCGCCACGAGGCGCGGCGTTTGGACGGGCGGCGCTGTTTGTTGAGGAAGGGCTTGGCGCCGGCGTCTGGCTCGAAGTCGCCGCCGCGCCGGGCGATGAAGCGGACGGCGAGAATCAGCCCGTTGGCGGATACTTCCAACCGTCCCACGACAACATCCAGCGCGGCAATCGCATTGATCAACTCGGCGCCGTTCAACATGGCGACGCCACAGTACAGCAAGGCGACCACCACGGAGGCACGCTGCTGGTCATCCTGCCCGGCGCGAGCACCTTCTACCCCCGCGGCATGGTCGAGAAGGCCCGCGACTATCACCTGAACTATCTCAAGCCCTATCACGATGCCGGCTACGCGACCTGGACGCTCGCACTGCCCGAATGCGGCTCACCCTATGCGACCGCTGACCTCGCCGCGACGCGCACCGCGCTCGCTTGGCTGCTGCTGAGCGGCGGACGCGAGGCGCTCGGCATCGACCGCGTCCATCTCATCGGCGCCTCGGCCGGAGGCGTGGTCGCGCTGCGGGCCGCGCTCGAGTACGACGTCAATTCGGTCGTCGATGTCAGCGGCCTGACCCAGCCGGATCAACTGATCGAGCGGCGAATTCTCTACCGCGTGATCGCGTCGTTGTTCCCAAACAACACCGGTCTCTGCCAATTCGCCGACACGCTCCGCGAATATGGGCCGCCCGACGGCCCCGGCTGGGGCAACCTCGACGTCGTCGGTCGTGTTGCCGACCTGCGTTGCCCGCTGCTCGCGATCCATAGCATGGATGACATCATCTACGAGTTCAGCAATCTCGAAGCGTTGCAGACCGCGATCGAAGCGCTGCCGCCGGACGGCCGGCCGCGCGCGGAGTTCTACGCACGCCGCGGCGGGCACGTAGACGCGTTCTTCGATGAGGACGTCACCCAGCGGATCCTGCAATTCCTGGAATCCATCGAACGTGAAACCCTGACCCGGTAGCGGCAGGTTCGGCCGCGCACCCAAGTGAACATCATCAACAATGGCGGGGCCTGCCTTATTGCGAGCAAGTCTGGCGGTAGCACTTTCTCATACGTCTGCCCCGACGGCGACGGAATCCCGCCGCTGCCGTCGCCGATGTTCCGCGCGAGCGGGTTGACCGTCAGATTCCCGGCGGCGTCATTCGTGAACGAAATCGGCGCGGCCGAACCACCCCCATCCGGATCAAGCGTCAGATATTCATTCACGCCATTCCGCGTCCGCGTCTGCGGCGTGGTCGTGCCGTTGAGCGTCTCATCAAACGCCAGCCAATTCCCGCGGCGATCCAAGTCGCTCCAATTCTGCTCCGACGGCAGCACCGCGTCATTGAGCGGCGTCGCGATCGCCGTCCGAACGGCGGCTCTTGTCCATTCAAGGAATGATCGCATTGACTTTACACCCCAGGTCGCGGGCTAATCTGATCGGAGCTGCCGTCGCGCTCCTTTCGATGCAGGCCTACTTTCGGCCCATGAACGCACGGTTCATGGCGTTTCGGCGCATCTGCGCACATGCTGATCTAATAGTTGCAAAAGCTGCGCAGATTGAGCGTCTGTGAGCTCGCCGCATTTCTGGATGGGCATGCCAAGGTATGTTCTGAAGTTAATGCAATAGTAGCGGCCGCCCTCAATTTTAAATAGGAATTGACTGCTATGGAAAACAATGACGTCGCTCGAATATGTATAGCTGTTTGGATCGAGCGTTCCTTGTCGAGCCGCTGCAACGAGCATCTGTTCGAGGCCATGATAAGCGGGCGAATGTGTATCGAGCATGGTTCGACTTTGCTTGTAACGCAAATGGAGACTCGCGGGCATTGTCGGCGATGAAAACAGAAAATCCAGCACACATAACGTGCCGCCCAATAGTAAAATCAGGGCCATCAATCCCGTCATGACGAGAATTCGACGCGCCTGAGAGTCTGTCATTCCAGGATCCTAGAGGCATCGCGCTGACAGAGCGCCCGAACGTTCGCTGCGCGCGACAGCAAACCACAGGTGTCGTGGATTGCGCCGCCGCATGCGACCCGACAAACACGGTCGCGGCTTTGAGTGAGGATAACAAGTTATCGCAGTTGAATCTCGCATGTGTTCAGGATAGTGCTTGTTAACGCCTGATTCCGCCGCCGCCACGCGTCGCCGTTGGCGGATCAATGATGATGGGCGGGGCCGCGCCGGGTTGCCGGCGTTCGTCAGTGCCGCCGGGCTACCAGGTGTTGATGGACGTAATGCAGCACTTCCGCCGTGCCGGAGGCGGTCGCGCCGGCCTCGGTCCTGTCGATCATGGCCAACGGCTCTGGGAACGCCGCGCGCCAGACGAATTCGCGGGCCTTGACCCACGCCGTCGCCGGCGGCGAGCCGGTCGGGCATTCTATGAACTCCGCCAGTGTCGAGATCATCTCGGACCTGTGCTCCACAATCTGGCAACTGCAACAGCGTCTTATTACTCCGGCCACGATTCATTGAACATTCTGTCGGCAGACTGTAAGCAAATGCGCCTCAAAACGTAACGGTGGATTGTCTAGCCAATAGTGGCCGGAGTAATAAGACGCTGTTGGATACAGATTAATCCGGCTGGCGTCATCGACCATGCTTGCTTCATTTCAGAGTGAGCTTTCGAATACGCACAGAAGGAACGATTGATTCAAAATTTGGGACCTCTTCTGGTGCAGCGTAGTCAAACAAGTTTATTGCGATGCGCGCTTTGTCGTTTGGCGCGAAAACGCTGACATCATAAGTGTTGCTATGAATCCAATTACCATTGTTAACCGATACCGTGAAAGTTACGTAAGCAGTTCTTCCCGAATTGTTCTTAAGAACGCAAATGACATAAACTGAACGACTGCTAATCGACAAGTCCTTAAGCCCCAACTGCTGAGCCAGTTCCTTCCCACGAATAAGTTGTGCTTTCGCTTCAATAGAATCATCGTAGGAACGATCCGATCCTATGGCGCCCATCATCCAATTGCCTTTTATCGCAAGAAAGCAAAGGGCAATGGTTACGAACAAAATTACACCAACCACCCTTCGTCTATTCGATTTCGGTATAGTGTTAGTCAAATTTCCCTCTGCTCGGACTGTTACAGCCGCCATTTTGTGTGTCGATGTAATGATCATCTTCTACATGTCCATTTTCTTCTCCAAACACCACTTCCCAATCATGGTTAGCCTTCTCAATTGCTTTTCTTGCCTCCTCTGTTGCTGCCATTTCTTGCTCGAAGAGTCTCATGGCCTCTTCAAACTTGCCCGGATCGTCCCACCCACCCCACTGCACGACTCCTTTGGGGAATGTGATTCCAGCAGCCTCCAGAATCGCGAGTACAAAGCTAGTACAATTGAAATCAAGCGACCAATTCGGATTGATTGCCTGTATATGTCTGATGGCTTGTATTGCCGCCTCGCCTTGTTCGTCGGAAACCCACAGCCTGAAATTGCCAGTCTGTGAGTGGCCGTTAGCCGTATCATCTTGGAACATGCCAAAATATTCTAGGCCCAATAGTGCATACAGCCAATTTACACTGACCGTTGGCCAAAAACCCACGCACACTTTTTGATCCGCCGTCGTAATTGTAATCCACACATGCCCCCAGCCGTATGATCCTGGATCTTCGTCGCCATTATCCACGTGAACTCGTATGATTGCATTAAGTCCAAAGGGGTCCAGGAAGGTTAATGCAGCGCTTGCGCAGTATTGAAGAAGATTCGCTCCGTTGACATACCCAAGAGGATCCCGCTGCATCCACCGTCCGATTTCCGGCGAATAGCTCCTGAAGAGGAAGTGGTAGAGTTTGACACCCGCGTCGTAGCGCTGGCCGGTCCAGGCAAACGGATTGCCGAAGGCCGACGCTGCCAGCCGCGTGCCGGCGGCGTTTTCGATCGTTGTGCGGCCATAGGGGTCATACGTGTAACGCTCGACGGCTTCGCGACTTGCGTTCGTCAGCGCCGCCGGGCTGCCGAGGTGTTGATGGACGTAGTGCAGCACTTCCGCCGTGCCGGAGGCGGCTGCGCCGGCTTCGGTCCAATCGATCATGGCCAGCGGCTCGGGAAACGCCGCGCCCCAGACGAATTCGCGGGCCTTCACCCACGCCGTCGCCGGCGGCGAGCCGGTCGGGCACTCGATGAACTCGGCCAGCGTCTCGATCCCCGCTGCCACATGCCGCGTTCGGACAGGTTGATAAGTCCCATCACATGGATCACTGGCGGCGGTGTGATCGGTCGACTCCACCCGCCGGCCCAGCGCGTCGTACTTCATGGATAACAGTGTAGCCAAATCGCTGCCGCGCTTGACCGCCTTGAGCCGATTTTCCTCGTCGTATTCATACGTCTGCCCCGACGGCGACGGAATCCCGCCGCTGCCGTCGCCGATGTTCCGTGCCAGCGGGTTGACCGTCAGATTCCCGGCGGCGTCGTTCGTGAACGAAACCGGCGACGCCGACCCACCCGCATCCGGATCAAGCGTTAAGTATTCATTCACGCCATTCCGCGTCCGCGTCTGCGGCGTGGTCGTGCCGTTGAGCGTCTCATCAAACGCCAGCCAGTTTCCGCGGCGATCCAAGTCGCTCCAATTCTGCTCCGACGGCAGCACCGCGTCATTCAGCGGCGTCGCGATCGCCGTCCGAGCCGTGTTCAGCGTGCCGCGATCAAAACCGCGCAGCCGCTGCCGCGGGTCATGCGTGTAGAGTTCGCTCCGCCCCGGCGTCAGGTTGTTGGCCGTGTAGAGCCGCACGCCGGAGGGCGAATAGTCATACTCCAAATCGAGCAAATAGCCCGCCAACCCGCCAACCTGACCCGCATGCCGAATGCTCCGCAGCCGATCGTTCACGTCATAATCCCACACGCTTGTCACGTACTATGCGAGCAGTTTTTACCCTTGCGCGTGCATCCTGAACAATCTCCGAACCGGGCTGTCCTGATGTACACAGTCGCAAGCACAGCATAGACTCTAGCCGATAACCGCCCTGCAGAAAAAGCATCGCGAGACAATATCTATAAAATAGCGTAAACTCTCCCCGAAGGATATTCCTAAACTGACTTGAAATATTGATGCTAGCAACGCGCTTCGCTATGCTATCGATGTCCACCAGAACACTTCGCAACATCTGCTCACTGCTAAAGCGGCCTCTGTTGACAAGCAACTCAATTGCTGCGCCAAACAACAACACCAGCGCATCCATTGGCCTGGCTAATCGGCACGATTGCATTCGTTCGTGGGCTTGATGGTAATTTCCAGCCAGCGCAAGGGCGATTGCGCTATTGCGCTGGTATGGAAAGTGCGATTTGTCGACATTCCAGGACTGCTCGCAATACGCGGCTGCCTGCTGCGGATCTTTGAGAATCATCGATTGCCCCAGAAGGAAACTCGCTTCATCCCAATCAGGTTCTCGAGCAATCGCCTGACGACATATCGCCTCCGCACGACGAAGGTATCCATGATGAATGAGTAAGCCCGCAAACCGACACAATGTTGTCACTCTTGCCTCAATCGCAATACTCTTTCTGTAGTATCTTATCGCTTCTCGATGGCGACCAGCTTCAACACAGGCATCTGCCGCAGTAGCAATCGCTCGTGCGCTATTTGGATTGAGGCGAATAGCGATCTTCGCAAATGCAATCGCCTGCTTGGTTAAATGAATATTCGCAGCACTTGTACTAGCCATCATGTAAAACGGCAATAACCGAGCGTTGCGCGGCACATGAGCAAGAGTTCTGGAAAGCAGCGAGTACGCGCCTTTGTGATCATTAGCGCTGAACATGCCAAATGCAATCTTCAACTGGTCTAAGACTTGACTGCGCATCGTTGACCTATGGCATCGTCGCTAGCTGTATAGAGAACAGTGATATCCAGAATAATAAGTCTCATTTAACTAAAGTGGTTATGTTTGGTGTCCGAGAATACTCAGCAATCTCTGTGCATTAGTCATACGCCACTACTCCGCCAACTGTTGCGGCGCTTCCGCCAAAGATCCATCCAAGCCCGCGTATGGGCGCAAGCGATACTCCGCAGGGAAGCAGAGAAATAGGAGTCACGATCACTACTCCACCTGAGGTCAGCCGCGTGCCGGCGAGGTTTTCGATCGTTGTCCGGCCATAGGGATCGTACGTGTAACGCTCGACGACTTCGCCGGGCAATGGCGGGGCCGCGCCCGGGTTGCCGGCGTTGGTCAGCGCCGCCGGGCTGCCGAGGTGTTGATGGACGTAATGCAGCGCTTCCGCCGTGCCGGAGGCGGCTGCGCCGGCCTCGGTCCAATCGATCATGGCGAGCGGCTCGGGGAACGCCGCGCCCCAGACGAATTCGCGGGCCTTCACCCACGCCGTCGCCGGCGGCGAGCCGCTCGGGCACTCGATGAACTCGGCCAATGTTTCAATCCCCGCCGCCACATGCCGCGTTCGGACAGGCTGGAAGCCTGCCCCACCCGAGCCGGAGCCGCCCGCGAAATAGCACGGATCGCTCACGGCGGTGTGATCGGCCGACTCCACCTGCCGGTCCAAAGCGTCAATTCGAATGTTCAAAAGCACGGCATCATCACTCGCCCGCCTCACAGTCTTAAGGCGGTTCCCTTCATCATACTCGAACTTCTGTCCCGACGGCGAGGGCACGCCACCCAAGCAATCGCCAATGTACCGCTTCGAATAATCCAGACCTCCAACAAACATGGTTCGGATTAGTAAAGGGGCTGCACCCGCAATTCAAGCCACTGTACTCGATCAGTGGACATTGGTGGGCCGGTTCCGGGAGCAAAAGCTGCATATTTGTTTGGGCACACTTCAACTAGTCGAGCATATCCTCGCAGGTTAAGCATGGATGCTGAAGCTGAGGGGATGGCGTTACAGAGTTCACTGTAAGTCGTATTTATCTGTATTCCTGGACCAATAGAACAATTACCGGACAGCAACTGAACTACGGATACCATCCCATTCTCGATTACGATATTCGCGCTCATTCCGTCCGGTCGCGAAAATGATTTAGCCTGAGAAATTGACCCTGGAGAAGTAAGAATCCAAACCACTGGCGCCTGCTCTATGCCAGGAATCTCGCTCGCCAACATGCCTGGCAAGTATGGAGATTTATCATCGTCGCATCGGTTGGGTTCGGTCGCTGTGCGCAACATGCACCCGAGAAATAGTAATGTCAATAAATACGGAGCCAACCGGGTTACGTTGAATCTATATTTTGCTTTCACTGAGCACCGCCGCAGTCTTTTGCTACATGTTGGTCCCAAAGCTCCTTCCAGAATGTGTTCACCAATTCGATAAGCTCCCTTAGCTTCGATTGTACGTAATTCTCTTTGCTCCGAAGAATAAAATGACTTACTCCCCCTGTCCATGCGCCGCTAAGGGAGGTGAAATGCGAGAACTCCTCCAAACCTCCTTGTCCAAAGACCGCTAATATTTCGCCAGTGAACGGATTAACAAGTGCGACTGTTACGGAATGGACAATCTGCCCTCTTGTGTTCACCATTACAACTACATCGCCAGGTTGGGCATGTCCTGTAGGAACAGGTACATAACCATCGCCCGATAGGATTCGCAATACCTGATCGTCATTGATCCACAATTCTTTATCAGCAAAGGTTGTTCCGTGGCAGTCTGTGATCCATCCAGCGCCACCCTGGACGCACTGGTATGCCCGCACCGCTGTACCGTCGTTAGCGAATACAGTCACCGGTTGCAGGATGGCAGTATCACCACTGGGATGCGCCGCTTTCACCGGTTGCCCATTCGGAATCACGATGATATTGCCCTCACGATCACGCAGAAGTAGGCCAAAAGGATCGGTGCTAAGGAGCGGTGTTCCAGAACCATAATTGTATAGACTAACCGAGTCGGCGTACCCCAGCGGATCCCTCTGCATCCACCTCCCCAATTCCGGCGAATAGCTGCGGAAGAGGAAATGGTAGAGCTTGACGCCCGCGTCGTAGCGCTGGCCCGTCCAGGCAAACGGATTTCCGAAGGCCGACGCCGTCAGCCGCGTGCCGGCGGCGTTTTCGATCGTGGTGCGGCCATAGGGATCGTACGTGTAACGTTCGACCGCCTCACGACTTGCATTCGTCAGCGCCGCCGGGCTGCCGAGGTGTTGGTGGACATAGTGCAGCGCTTCCGCCGTGCCGGAGGCGGCTGCGCCGGCCTCGGTCCAATCGATCATGGCGAGCGGCTCGGGGAACGCCGCGCCCCAGACGAATTCGCGGGCCTTCACCCACGCCGTCGCCGGCGGCGAGCCGGTCGGGCACTCGATGAACTCGGCCAGCGTCTCGATCCCCGCTGCCACATGCCGCGTTCGGACAGGTTGATAAGTCCCATCACATGGATCACTGGCGGCGGTGTGATCGGTCGACTCCACCCGCCGGCCCAGCGCGTCGTACTTCATGGATAACAGTGTAGCCAAATCGCTGCCGCGCTTGACCGCCTTGAGCCGATTTTCCTCGTCGTATTCATACGTCTGCCCCGACGGCGACGGAATCCCGCCGCTGCCGTCGCCGATGTTCCGTGCCAGCGGATTTATCGTCAGGTTCCCGGCGGCGTCGTTCGTCAAGGACACCGCCAAGGTCGAGTTGGCGGCGTCGGGGTCCAGGGTCAGTATTCGGTCACGAGATAGCGCATCCGTAAGACGCCGTTCCCAGAACAGTCGCGCAAATTCGTAGCAGCAGTTCAGTCAACTGTTCCACGACGCCCGTATCTGCTGCGGTACGGCTCCAACCGACAACGCGAGCTACGCAACATTCTCATCAAATGAATGCCGAGGAATGCCATTGGAACGGCACCAAATACACCAAGATTAGTGTGCCCGATCAGCGTGTCTGCCAACCCGAACGGTGAACCACCAGAATGAAAGGCAATACCCGCAAGCACAAATCCAATGAAACCTGAAGCAAACGCGCATACCGTGACGATTGCTATCCACGCAAGCGACTTTGCCGCAATCCAAGAAAAGCCACATGACAATACTTGCACCACGGAGACTACGACGCCGATATATGTAAGGCATCTGTATATGTCTAACCGCTCATAAATAGGTTGCGGGTTAACGCTGTCCAACATCATGACGCGAAAGATATTGCAGGCTAGTATCACAGTGTAGAATAATATAAGAAGCGCATTATGCATATCTATATGCCGTCTGCAGAAAGACCCTTTGAAATGCAATTAGCTCAATTAACACTACTGCTACTGCTCTCGCTTGAGCTTGTCGAACCATCACTTGATGAATCGCTGCTGCTGCCGGAGCCGCTGAAACAGCTGCTTCCTCGGGGTGTATTCCCGGGATTCGGATTATAGCCCGGAGGAGGTGCCGAATCCGTACCCGCCAATACAATGTACTTCCAGACCATCCGCGAGAATGTACGGCAGTTATTCGCTACGCAGTAATGACTGCGACTACCCAGCATATCCTCAAGTTGCCTCATTGTAACTTGGTCTTGCTCTCTCGAGGTCCTCTTGTAATGGCCGGGGACGATTTTTCCGCCAGGATTATCTTCGTCGACTACACCGGTATCGCCCCAACCCCACCACCACGGCGTATCCTTCCAGAACGTATAGCAAAAATATTCACCAAGCGGATCTCCGACGCATACTTTCATGTGGAATCCAACTTCCGCAAGCCAGACGTCGCAACCCAATGGGTCAATTAATCGATGTGGAGCGGATTTCATTCCTTGATAAAGACTAACCCCATCCACATACTCCGCCGGATCCCGCTGCATCCACCTCCCCAATTCCGGCGAATAGCTCCTGAAGAGGAAGTGGTAGAGTTTGACACCCGCGTCGTAGCGCTGGCCGGTCCAGGCAAACGGATTGCCGAAGGCGGAGGCGGCCAGCCGCGTGCCGGCGGCGTTTTCGATCGTTGTGCGGCCATAGGGATCATACGTGTAACGTTCGACCGCCTCACGACTTGCGTTGGTCAGCGCCGCCGGGCTGCCGAGGTATTTATGGACGTAATGCAGCGCTTCCGCCGTGCCGGAGGCGGTCGCGCCGGCTTCGGTCCAGTCGATCATCGCCAGCGGCTCGGGGAACGCCGCGCCCCAGACGAACTCGCGGGCCTTTACCCAGCCAGTTGAACATTCAATGAATTCGGCAAGCGTCTCGATCCCCGCTGCCACATGCCGCGTTCGGACAGGTTGATAAGTCCCATCACATGGATCACTGGCGGCGGTGTGATCGGTCGACTCCACCCGCCGGCCCAGCGCGTCGTACTTCATGGATAACAGTGTAGCCAAATCGCTGCCGCGCTTGACCGCCTTGAGCCGATTTTCCTCGTCGTATTCATACGTCTGCCCCGACGGCGACGGAATCCCGCCGCTGCCGTCGCCGATGTTCCGCGCGAGCGGGTTGACCGTCAGGTTCCCGGCTGCGTCGTTCGTAAACGCGACAGGCTGGAAGCCTGTCCCACCCCCATCCGGATCAAGCGTCAGATATTCATTCACGCCATTCCGTGTCCGCGTCTGCGGCGTCGTCGTGCCATTCAGCGTCTCATCAAACGCCGAGCATGGAACCAACCCCTATGGATGTTCGCATGGAGTGGAAAGACTATCGCTTTGGCTGCTCGAATGAAGCAGGAGGAAAATCAGGGTTGATCTCGATCGTCGTCAGCTTCGTGATTGGCGCGTCGGCGGTTTCGCCGCCGAACGCGATACGCCACGCGCGCGGCAGCGTGACGCCACGCGCGCGGCAGCGTGACGCCATGCCGCCGAACCCCGAGCCCCGTGCCCCGAGCCCCGTGCCCCTTACCCGCTGCCCCATGCCTCATGCCCGATCCCCCTTGCTCTTGCCCGCTGCCTGCGCTTGCCGGTTGCGCCTGCCCCCTTGCTCATGCCCGCTTACCCGCCTTGGCCCAAGTGCCGTGCCCTTTGCTTATGCCCGCTTACCAGCCTTGGCCCCCTTTCGCCTTGCCACCTTGCCCCAGAGCAACCGCTATCTCGTTCTCACTGCTCGCTGTTCAGGGCGGGAAAGGGCTTCCAGCCGGTTCCGGACAGGCAAGACGCCTACCCCACCCTGGCTTCAAGGCGACAAACTCGAGCTTGTGGTTGACCTGCCCTTGCACCCTTGCCCCCTTGCCCCCTTGACCCTGTGCCCCCTTGAGGCTGTCGAAAAATTTCGGCGACGGCGCGCCGAACGCCTGACGCGGCATCAGACCTGGGGTTTCGATGCGACGCCAAGTGATCGGCGGGCTGTCGAGCTTGATTTTGACAAGTACTTCGACAGCCTCCCTTGCCGCTTGACCCCTAGCCGCCTTGTCGCCTTGCCGCCCAGCCCCTTGCCCGAGAGCTTCGACGCCCGCTTTGACACCGAGCCAGATTTCGCTATATTACATGGCTCGGCACCGCAGCCGGCGAGATCGATACCGCCGCCCGGCCCGACTGGGCACAATTCCCGGATAGCTCAATGGTAGAGCAGCCGGCTGTTAACCGGCTGGTTGTAGGTTCGAATCCTACTCCGGGAGCTAATATTCCGGTCGCGGAACGACGCGACCGACGAGTTAACGGTGAACCCCGGGAGAGCGATCTTCCGGGGTTCGTTCGTTTCTACGAGTATCCGCAAGGGTTTATGCGCGTTTCGACTCTCGGCGGCGGGCCGAGAGAGCGCTCGCGCGAGCGCCGAATCGACCACGCCGGCCGCCGACCGCCCGCGTCGGGCCCAGAGTTCTCTCTTTCTCTCGTTAACAGACCCCATCCAGTTAGCGCATAGGGTTGCTCTCGGCCCCGAGGGCAACCACCGTTCGTGCGACCTCAGCGCTCCCATCCGCATCAGCTCCGCCACAAACGCCGCGCCAGAGCTGCGGAAAGCGTTCGGCCTCGAGGCGGCGCAACCCGCGCTGGCCGCTCGAATGCCCAGATCACGGACGCGATCTACGCGGAGCGCGACCGCGCGAAGGTGATCGAGATTATGCGGAAGCTCGGCTAGCGTCCTCCACCTCAACCGGTACAGTCGTGGAGCCTCCATTCTCCCTCCTCGACCTTTCCGTCGAGGTACGACTCGTACGGACGCCACTGCCCATCGTAATCGGGTTTCACGTAAATCCGTTCGCCGCAGGACCGGCATCGCTTCAGGTAGCCACGCGTGGGGGTTTCCGTTGCAGTAGTCGAGTTGTGTCCCCATCGCATCCTGTCCGCCTTCTTCAGATCACGGTTTCGCATTGAGAATCTCCTTTCGTTGAAGGTCTGTTCTGTGTGCTTAGGCTGCATCGATCCAGTTTTCGTGCGTATGCACTCGCACGCCGTCAGCGCCGTCTAGGCGCACCGAGAGCAGGCCGAAGTAGCGATCGCGGTCAGCCCGAATCTCAACGAGCCCAGGCGAACATCGAAGGGCAGCGCGGATGTTCACGTTCTTCAAGCGATACAACTTCTTCCGCACGGAGCCCCGAGCAATCTTGGCCAAGCGACTGCACAAGGCCGCCCGTCTCAGGCATTGGCGCGCGGTATCCCCGTGACATAGCGCGAAGCAGTCCAGCACGGACAAATGGTGGTAGGTCTGTCGCATGGATGATCCTCCAGAAATAGAGCGAAGCCCGGTCGTGCCACATCGATGGCACGTCCGGGCTTCGAGGTTCAGCAAAGAGTTAGAGATCGTGATCGCAGAACTTGGCGCGCAAAGCGCTCCGTCTGCGCAAAGTCGGATCAGTTCTCGATCACGAAGCTCGCACCCGTCGAGCGGGCTGTTCGCTCGGCGAAGCGCGAGGACGGTGCTCAGACGCTAGCTAATGCCAGGGTGCGCCGCGGGACTGCGCGCACGCAAACGCCGCGCTCATAAGCAGCGGGTTAGGCGATCAGCTCGGAGATCGGAACAGAAAGAACTCGCGGCGGAAGGCAGCTACGCCAGTCGCGCGCGCTAGCCGGCGTTGGATCACGGCCACACTGCGCAAGCTGGAACGCTGCGCGATAGCACGCTAAGCCACGGCCACCGACTCTATTCATCTAGTACGGGGATTGCGAGCCGAGCGATTCACGCAGCGTGGTGCGTCGCAGGCCCGCACACAATCTGATCGCGTCTACTAGGGCAGGCCAATCGGCGGCCGTGAAATGAACGTAATTACTTTTGAATAAATGAGTTACGAATTCGACGCCGTGCCGGGCGTTGTTCACCTAATTCTCTCCCCCTTGCGGCGACTCCGCGTAGCCTCCTTGTCTTCTTCGCGCGCTCGGACGTAGCCCTTCCAAGCCTGCGTCTTGCCAACCGCCGCGCTGGAGCACCCGATCGTTTCCGCGATCCTCCGAACCGTGAGCGAGTAGTCGCGTCTGGCCTCCCTGACTATTTGATACACCCGACCCTCGACGCTCTCGGCTCGTCGTGGTCGTCTGGTCTCAGCGCGTCGGGAAATGCCTCGCCGTGAGGCCGCGGCCTTCCTCTCTTTTAGGTACACCTTCCAGATCTCGGTCTTGGCGACTGCGCCGACCGAACAACGGCTCAATCGCGCAATGTCGCGAATCGGCCTGCCGAAATCACCGCTGACCCGCAATTTCGAAACGATGGTCCACACCCGCCCCAGTGACGTTTCCCTTTTCAACTGCTCGCTCGGTCGTCCACGTTTCGCCACGGTCGCAACTCCACCTGTTTGCGTCCGCCATCATGTGCCTGCGTATGCAATTCGTCCACGTCGCGCGCACCCAATCCACCATCCGGTTAACGCTTCGCGTATGTAACTGATAGCGGCTCGCGTGCGCGAGCCGCCAACCCGCCGGACGACGCACCAGCCGCGAAGCGAAGGACGTCGTCGGCATCGACTCTTCGGAGAGATGCCGATGGCCTCGCGCCGCATCACCATCGACCCCACCCAGCCCGCCGCGATGACATCCGAGCAACGCCGCGCCGAGCTGGCGACCATCCTGGCCGCCGGCGTCATCCGTCACTTCGAGCTGCGAGACAGCAGCGCGGTTGACGGACGGGACGCACATTCCACCCAGAAAAACGCGGCAGATTCCGGCGAAACTCGGCTTGAGGTTCCTGCCGACCGTCGGCCTACTGCGGTCCAGACGCCCACGCGAACCGGACGACGTGGATAACGCTTTGCAAGGGCGCGAGAGACAGGAGAACGCATGGTGCTGAACATTGCCTGGTCCCATGCCGACGGCTTTTTTCGTCGGCATGCCTTCAACCGTAAACAAGCCGCACGTTAAACAAGCCGCACGTTATTGGACATTCACTCGAAGATTCCGCCGCCGTGGTTGGGCGGCTGTGCAGCAGAACCGGCCCAGAATCACCCCAAGAGTGTCGATTTTTTCGCTCCATCAGAAGCTGCCGCGTGCCTGGTCTACGCCACGGTCTCATCGTCCGTGGCGAATGTCGATATGACCGTCTCACCAAAAGCTGCCGCCGCCGCGCAATCTCATGCCGCCGAGTGCCGTCGGCATGGAACCCGGCCTCCGGAGTCTAACTGCATCATCAATGCCCGTTCGAGGCGGATCGCCCGGCGCTCTGGCGCTAGCTCTCAAAGACGCTCGTAGCGTGTTTCCATGCTTGTCAATTGTCGGGAAACCCCCGGCGCTAGCTATCAAAGACGCCCGTTGCGTGAGCGTGAGCGGCGGGGCGTTCATTTCGCTTGATCAATGGAGGTCGCATCGGATCATCGCACCCTCGGCGGCGATTCGTCAGACCAGGCTGACGCTTAAACGTCGCCGTATGCGTCAGATTTGACGACAATGTGTCCCTCAGCAGCCTGTTGGCGGCGGCACTGATGCCGATAATCCGCCGCCCTGCGGTCACGCAATACAAGCCGCAGTCACGCAGAATAAGCCGTGCGGTCACACAGGATGAGCCGCACCGATAAGCAGAACGTGTCGCGCGGTCACGCAGAACGAGCCGTGCGGTAACGTAGAATGAATGGACCCCATGCCCGACCCACAAGAACCACGTTCCGCCGGCGGAAATGAGCGCGACTCCCAGCTCATCCAACTGGCCCTCCGCCAGGTCGAGCGGGCGGCGTCGCACGGCGGCTCGCTCAGCCAGACGCGCAGCCGTTGGCGGGCCGTCGAGAAAGACCTCGCGACGCGCTTTGGCGGGTACGACCTCGTCCGCGAGCTGCATCGCGGCGGGCAGGGCACGGTCTATCTCGCCGTCCAGCGCGGCACGCAGCGGCAGGTTGCGGTCAAGAGCCTGCACGGCGGGCCATTCATCTCACGCAGCGAGCTGGCCCGGTTTGAGCGCGAGATACAGGTGCTCGCGGCGCTACGGCATCCGAGCATCGTCACGATCCACGAAAGCGGCAGCCGCGACGGGGCTTTCTATTACGTAATGGATTACATCGAGGGGCAGCCGCTCGATGAATATCTGGCTCCCCGCCGCGCCGCCGCCAACGGCGCCGCGCACGGCAAGGCGCGTGATCCCGCCGCATTGCGCGGCTTTATTCGCGAGACGCTCGAGTTATTCGCGCAGATCTGCGACGCGGTGCAAGTGGCGCATCAGCGCGGCGTGCTGCATCGCGACCTGAAGCCGGGCAACGTCTTGGTTGACGCGGCGGGCGCGCCGCACGTGCTCGATTTCGGCCTGGCCAAGGTGGAATCGATCAACGCACCGGCCAGCACCGTGACCGTCACCCAGACGGGGCAATTCGTCGGCACGCTCGCCTATGCCAGCCCGGAGCAGCTTGAGGCCAACCCCAACGAGATCGACATCCGCACGGATATCTACTCGCTCGGCGTCTTGCTCTATCACGCCCTGACGGGGCGCTATCCCTATGACGTCGCCGGCAGCTTGCGCGACGTGACCGAGCGCATCCTGCACACCCCGCCGCCGCGGCCCGGCAGCGTGGAGCGCGCCATCGACGCCGAGGTCGAGACGATTGTGCTCAAGTGCCTGCAAAAGGAGCGCGAGCGGCGCTATGCCAGCGCGGGCGACCTGGCCCGCGACATCCGCGACTATCTCGGCGGCCGCCCGATCGAGGCGCGGCGTGACTCGACCGTGTATGTCATTCGCAAGCAGCTCTGGCGCCATCGCGTGCCGGTCATCATCGCGGGCGGATTTGTGGCGCTGCTGCTGGTGTCGCTGGGGGTGACGCTGCACCTGCTGAACCAGACCAAGCAGCAGCGTGATCGGGCGCTCGCCGCGGAGAACCAGCAATTCCAGCAGCGCGAGCAGACCGCGCAGCAGCGCGACCGAGCGCTGGCCGCCGAGCATGAGCAATTTCGGCTGCGCGAGCAGGCGGAGCGCAGCGCCGCCGAGGCGCGGGCGATTACGCGCTTCTTGCAGGAAATGCTCGAATCGACTTCGTCGCGTGAGTTTGCCGGCCGCGAAGTGACCGTGCGTGAGCTGCTCGACCGCACGTCCGCGCGGATGGAGCGCGAGCCGCCCGGCCAGGCCGCGATCGAGTCGGCGCTGCACTCGTCACTGGGGCGCGGCTATCTGGCGCTAGGTTTGCCGGAACAAGCCGCGCCGCACGTGTATCGCGCCCTCGAGCTGCGCGGAGCATTGCATCAGACTCCCGCGCTGATGCTGGCGGACGCCCATAAGGACACCGCGATGGTCGAGCTGCGTCGTGCCAACCTCGACGTGGCGGAAAGGCATGCGCTCGCCGCGCTCGCTGAGCATGCGGCAGCAGGTTCGATTCTGTCGAGCGAATATGCCTCGGCTCAAAACACGCTGGCGCTCGTGTTGCGGGCGCAGGGGCGCTTTCAGGAAGCGCTCGCGGCGCAGCGCGAGGCGCTCGCCGGATACCTCGTGACGCTCGGCCCCGATCACCTCACGACGGCGAGTTGTCACGGCAACCTGGCCATCACGCTGACCGATCTGGGCCGTCACGTCGAAGCCGAAGCCCAGCAGCGCGTCGCGCTGGCGTCGAAGCGGCAACACCTGCCGGATGGGCATCCGGAGATCGCTCATCTACTGGTCGGACTCGGAGCCTCGTTGCGTCATCAGCGGCGCTATGCCGAGGCGCTCGAGTCGGCTGCCCAGGGCATCGACGCGCTTCGCTGCGGGGAGACCTTACATGATCCGATGTTCGCATCGGCTCTGGGCCAGTATGGCGCGATTCTGCACGAATCTCAGCGTTATGATGAAGCGGAAGCCGCGTACAACGAGGTGCAGGAGATCAATCGGCAAAGGCTTGGACCGGATCACCCCGAGCTGGCCACCGGCTATTTCAATCTGGGGGCGCTCGCTGAACAGCGGCAGCAGTATCCAAAAGCGGAGGCGCTCCTTCGAAAAGCCGTCGCGATCCGCCAGGCGCGGCTTAGCCCCGATCATCCCGGCGTCGCGAACGTGCTCTATCGGCTGGCTGCGGTGCTGCAACGACAGTGTCGCAGTGAGGAGGCCGTCGCGGCGGCGCGCGAGTCCCTGCGGATTCGCCGGCAGCGTTTCGGCCCGACGCATGCTCAAACGATCCAATCACTTTCATTGCTAGGAGAGCTGCTGATCGCTCAGGAAGAGTTCGAAACATCGGAGCGGCTTCTGCTCTCGGCGGCGCAGCACTATCAAGGCCTTGCGCGCAAGCGTGACCCCGCGTTTCAGGCTGCATATCAGATGAATTGTGAGCGGCTCATTCTGCTATATGACCGCTGGGGGCGCGATCGTGAGGCAACCTCATGGCGCGTCGAACTCGATGCGCAGCGGGGGACGGCATCGCCGACCACGTCCGGACAAGACGCAAACTCCGGCTCTACGCTGCCGAAGCCATCACGGAGCAACGGGTGAACCCCGTGGCGCGGCAGGCTGCGATGTCGGCGCCGATGGTGACGGCGAAGCGGATGAGGACGCGGCCGGCGCGGCGGCGGGTTGAGTCGCCGCGGATGGCGCCGGCCCTGCGGGATTGCTCTTCGCATCGCTCGACGGTTCGCCGGCCGGCTGCGAAGCCGGCGCGGGCTGCTTGAGCGCCCAGGGAACAATGCCCTGGATCGGCGCAAGCTGGTGACCGCCGGCGAGCACTTTGCCGTCGCGGCCGAGAATGTAGAACATCGGAATTCCGGTTACGCCAAAACGCCCGAGCAGTTCGCCCTTGGCATCGTGTATCTGCGGCCAGGGCAGCTTGTGCTGCTCGACGTAGCGTTTCAGCGCATCGACTTGGCGGTCGTTGGAGACGGCCAAGACGGCCAGGCCGTCGTCTTTGTGTTTGTCATAGAGAGCCTTGAGCCGGGGTGATTCGACTTTGCAAGGCCCGCACCAGGTCGCCCAGAAATAAATGATCACGACTTTGCCGTGCAGATCATGGAGTGCAACGGGCCGGCCGGTGATGGCGTCATTCCCTGTGATGTTTGGAAAGAGCTGCCCGGTGGGGATGGGCTTGCCCATGCCGGCGGCCGCCGCGCCTCCGGCGATCAGCGCGGCGCAAAGGCCGGCCAGCAGCAACCGCCCGCCAGCCCGGCGCGCGCATGGCCAACGCGCAGTCCGGCGCGCCGCATCGAAATGGTCCCTGCGTGCGCCGCGTATCACTGCCGGCTGCCCGCGTTCAAAGCTGTTGCTCAAGCGACGAATGTTTGTCTTCATGGCTGGCCATTCTCTCACGGCTAAGCGGCTGGCTTCGCCCCGCGCTCCATTCGCCGGGCGTTTTCGCCAACCGCTTCGATTCTATCGGGTTATACGCGGCTGAGATGATCAGGATAATCGCGCACATGGGCGGCGATGCCGTCGGCGTATTGCTGCATGATCGACGCGATCAACTCGGGGCTTTCGGCCGCGCCTTCGCCGGGCCGCGGCACGTGGATCGGCGGGTTGACCACGAGCCGGTAATAAAAATTCCGGCGTGAGACGACGAACGCCTGTACGACGGTCGCCTCGCAGCGCAGCGCGACTTGCAATGTGCCCGTCAGGAATTCGCGCGTTTCGCCGAAGATGCTGACCGGACAGGTCTTCAGCGTCAAGCCGCGCACGCGCGAGACGTCAAGCGCGCTGCCGACCACCTGATTGTCGCGAAAACAGCGATAGATTTCGCGCGGAAAGCTGTCGGCATAGAGCACGCGGATGGCGGCGTATTCCGGGAAAGTGCGCGTGTAACGATCCTGAATATAGACGCGCAGCGGCCCCTCGTTGCGATCACGCACGCCGGCGCAACGATAACCCAGCAACGCCATCAGCAGCCCCGCGACGTGATGCGAGCCGGTGTGGCTAAGCATGACATAGACGCCGTTGCCGCGCGCCAGCGCTTCATCCAGATGCGCGCGTCCGTGGAAGCGGATGCGGCGCATGATCTTTTCACGCGGCAGCCGGTCGAAGATCAAATAGAACATCCGGTCGCAGCGGGTGCGCAGAAAATACTCGCGGATGATCTTGTTCCGACGACGCGTCGACAGCCCCTCGGGAAAAATGCGGCGCAGCTCAGTCGCATAGCGCGAGCGGCGCTTGAAGTTGATCAGATACTCGCACGTTCCAAAAAAACGCCCGAACAGATACAGCCCCTTCAGGCTGAAAATCCGAGCCAACCCCCACAGAAACCCACGCACCACGCCAAACTTGAAGCGCGACCACCAGCCGATCTTTTTCGCCTCCGCCGCGATGGATTGATCCGCGGCACGCAGCGCGGCCGAAACCTCACGCGCTCCGGGGCGGGGCGCGGATGGCATGCGATCGGTGGCCTGTTCCATCTCCATCATGTTGGGCAACATCTTCCGGCGATCCGTCAACGCATGCAATGATAGCCGCGCGCCACCGTATACGCCCCCAATCGTGGTGGTTTTTGATGGACGCGCCGCAGCAGCCGCCACGCCGGCGCGCCCACGATGCCGGCGCCCCGCGGGTCTATCGCTGGCCGCTCTGAATCTCCCGGATTTCCCCCACGATCTGTGACAGGGCCCGCCGAACGCTCGTAATGAATTGATCCAGTTGCAGCCGAACCGGGTCGGTCGGCGCATGCAAGTCCTCAATCACTGACTCCAGCTCGACAATCAGGTCGGCCAACCAGTCGGAATCCATCCGCTGGACCTGTCGGACGGCGGTCTGATACTCCTGCTCGGCGGCGCGGAACTCGCCCGAGTCCGGCGCATGCGTACGCGCGATCGCGTGGAACGCGTGAATCGCCGCGCTGATGCGCCGAATCTCATCCGCGACCGCTTTCTCGCGCGCCCGCAGTTCCTCCACAGCGTCGATCCGGTCGTTTTCGCGGGCGGCGTCCATGATGGCGGTGATCTGACGCTTCACGCACGCCTCGGACAATAGCCGCGGCCGCAGTGCATGCACCGCCTGTAGCCGCTTGATTACCCACGCCGCCACTTTCTGATTGCCCACCTGGGCTGCCAGCGCGCCCCGATCGGCCAGTTCATCGATCGAGCGGCGAAAGTCTTCGGCGCGGCGCTGCATCTCCTGCAGCGCGACGGCGTGGCGCTCGATGCACTCGCTCGTCACATGTACCGGGAAGCGCGTTTGCAGCCCCCGCATCCGCTCCAGATCACCCTGCGCCGCGGCGACGTCAAAGGCGTGGAGATGCGTCAGGAACTCGCGCTCGTGATGCAAGAGGTCGGAGAGGATGCGCTCGCGCGTGGGGAACTTCTCAAGATGTTGAAACCCGCTGCGCAGCTCAGAACGCTCGGCCAATTCGGGGTGCAGCCGGAGTTGCTCGCGAGCCAGCGTTTGACGGCGATCCGCGATCAGGCTGCGCAACATCGCGCCCAATTGAGGATCTTCCGCCACTTCGCGATCGTGCAACGCCCGATTGGCGACGGCATCGAGCCGGGCCATGTCGCTGCCTTCGCGCAGGATGAGTGAGGAAAGTCGCTGAAAGACCGCTTCACGATGTTTGGCGTCGGCGGGACGACCCACGGTTGGCACTCCCATTGAAGTCACCGTGGATATTCATGATATCAAGGTCGGGTGTGTTTGGGCAAGGGAAAGAGCATTCCAGTTGTGTCAGGCGGAGTGCTGCGCGATGATCAGGGGCCAGATATGGCAGACACTCGCCGCGCGAAGCCCCACCAACCGAACCGCGCGCACTAACCGAGCCGCGATCGCAAGGAAGCGATTCGATTCAGGCCGCGCCTGACCCACTCGCCCCGCCGCTGCGCCGGAATGCCCAGCCCGCAGCAGGCAGCTCATCTAAGCCGCACCGACTCGCAACCGCGCCGTCTGCCGCCAATCAGCCCGCGGGCCGCATCACTCGATAGTAGACGCGAGAAGAAACGGCCAACCCGCACATGCCGACAAGCCAACTCGCCGACCGCCAAGCCTACTTCCCTTCGGCGAATCGCTGGCCATATTCCTTCATCTTCGCCGTCAAGGCTTCGAGTTTGGGGATGATCTCCGGCTTAAGACGATTGAACATCTCGGCGCTGCCGGCGCGGGCCTGCTCGACCTGGTCCGCTGCTTCGTTGATTTGCTTCTCAAATGTCGTGGCCATGACATCGAAAATCGCCGCCATTTCAGTTTTGACGTTCGGCTTCACGGCCTTGAACGATTCATGCTCGGTTCGGGCATTCGCGACCGCCGTATCCGCCGATGCAATCGTCGCGGCGCCGGCCTCGCTCGATCGGGCTTCGGCGGTCGGCTTGGTGGCCGCTTCGGCGACGGGCTTGTCAGGCGACTTCGGAGCATCGGCGGCGGGTTTGGTCGGAGCCGCGGGCTGAGCGGCCTCCGCAACCGGCTTGGCCGCTTCCGCGGGAACCTTCGCGCCATCAATCATTTGCTTGGCCGCATCGGCCACGGGCTTGGCGGCTTCACCGGCGGGCTTGGAGGCCTCGCCAACCGCCGCGTGGCTTTGGTCGACCAACTTTTTGGCCGCCTCGGCCGTGGTTTCAGCCGTCTGCTTGACCGCTTCCTTGGTGGCATCGACCGCGGCGTGTCCCTTTTCAGCCGCCTTTTCGGCCGTTTGCTGCACAGCGGCCTTGGTCGCGTCGGCAGCCTCGGCGGTCTTGCGCTCGACTGTCTGTGCCGTCTTGTCGACGACTTTGGCGGTCTCTTTGGCCGCGGCGCCCACCGCGTCGGCGGCGGACTGCGCCGCGCCACTGACGGCTTCGGCCGCTTTCTGTGCCGTCGTCGCACTGGTCTTCGCAGCCTCGGTCGCAGACTTGCCGCCGGGGCCGTTGCCCTCATTTTCGCACGCGGTCAGAACCAGCATTGCCGTGCTCAGCACCGCGCTCAACACCCAGTAGTTTCCGCGCCCAGCCATGATCGACATCTCCCATAGACCTCAAGGTCGTAGTTTCAATCCAAGCCCCGCATCCTAGCCGAACCGCCCGCCGCTTGGCAAAGCGTCACGCGCGAATTCGCCAAGCAGCGTTTCGCGACCGGCGGGGGCTGAAGCTGGCGGATGGGATTGTCGATTCTTGTGGTACGATCTCATGCGGACCGACATGGCATCCAAACCGGTGTTCAATCACGGATGCAGGAAGTGTTCGGCCGATCCGCGAAGGTTTCGCGACGGCCAAAAAGACGGACGATAACAACCTGGGAGCGCTCGATGCGAGGCACGATGATCATGGCGTTTGTTCTGGGCCTTGGAATGTTGACGACCGGGGCCGTCGCTCAAGAGATACCGGTCGGCAAGAAGTTCCCCAAGATCAGCGGGACCGACGCCATCACCGGCAAGCCGATCTCGACCGACGACCTCAAAGGCAAAGTGATCGTCGTCGACTTCTGGGCGACCTGGTGTGGCCCGTGCCGCAAAGAGATCCCCAACGTCAAAAAGCTCTATGAGGCCAAGCATAAGGATGGCCTCGAAATTCTCGGCATCTCGCTCGATCGCCAAGAGGAAAAACTCAAAAGCTACGTCGAGCGTGAGAAACTCACCTGGCATCACATTTTCGACAAGGGCGGCGCGATTGCCCAGGATTTCGGCGTCGAGGGCATTCCCATGATGTATGTCATCGGGCGCGACGGACGCGTCGCGGCCAGCGGCGTCCGCGGAACCGACCTGGATGAAGCCGTCGAAGATGCCCTGAAGAAACCAGCGCCCAAGAAGACCGCCGCCGCCGGCGCGACGAAAAGCGCCGAAAAGCCCAGCGCGAACACTGACAGCACCGGCAACATCAAGACCTCCGACAAAACGGATGGCTCGAAGCCGGAAACCGGCAAGACCGGATCGACCAAGACCGCCGGCACTAAAGAATCAACTGGCGACGAAGCGACCGACAACACCGGCGGTCGCACGCCGACCAAGTCGGAAAAGAAGAGTGGCGAAGCCACGAAGCCGTAGCCGTAGTGACCGATCGGCCGGCCGCGCCCATAACGGAGCCGCGCCTCTCAGCAGAGCCACCCCTCTTAGCAGAGCCGCGACCGTCAGGAAACGGAGCCTGGACTTTCTGGCAGAGCCGCGACCGTCAGGAAGCGGAGTAACACGAAAAGCCTGACCACTCCCTCACGGTCGCGGCTCTGCTAATCAGCCCAGCATCTGGCAACGCCCGACCACTCCCACACGGTCGCGGCTCCGCCAGACAGTCATAGCGCCGTCCCGCCGTGCAAATTCTCACGAACACTCCCCGCCCAGCCACAATAACATACGGTGAGAAAACGCTTGATGGTGTCATAGGAGAACCACGGCATGTATTCACGCATGACTCGCGTAGCCACCGGTTGCATGGTTCTGGCAGGTATCTGGGGCGTCGCCGCGCCGACTGCGGCGGACGACGCCGCCCGCGCGCGCCGTCGTACGCCCGTCGTCGAGGTCTTCGAGAAGTGTCGCGACGCCGTCGTGAACATCAGCACCTCGCGCCGCATGGACCAGGGCATGCGCGGCCGGTCGCTCCTCCATGAATTATTCAACACCGATCCAACGCCGCCCGAGTTTGGCGCCCACAGCGTCGGCTCCGGCGCGATCATTCATCCCAACGGCTATGTGGTGACTAATGCCCACGTGATCGGCCAGGCCACCGACATCAAGGTCACCTTCGCCGACGGCAGCAGCCTTCCGGCGGACCTCATCGCGATGGACGCCGGCCACGATCTCGCCGTCATCCGCATCCATTCCAGTCGCACCTTCCCCACCGTTCGGCTTGGCCGCAGCGATGATTTGATGGTTGGCGAAACCGTCGTCGCCATCGGCAACCCGGTCGGCCTCAAGCACACGGTCACCACCGGCATCGTCAGCGCCGTCGATCGCGAGCTGCGCTTCAGCCGCGAAGTCGTCTACAAAAATCTGATCCAGACCGACGCGCCGATCAACCCGGGCAACTCCGGCGGGCCGCTGCTCAACGTCGAGGCCGAGTTGATCGGCATTAACACCGCGATCCGCGGTGACGCCCAGAACATCGGTTTCGCCATTCCCGTTGACAAGCTTTGGGACATGCTGCCGCGCATGCTCGACATCGAGCGCAAAACGCGCGTGCGCTTCGGCCTGCAGGTGGCCGGTCCGGATGCGCGCGTCGTGGCCGTCCGCCCGAACAGCCCCGCGGCTCACGCCGGCTTGCGCACGGGAGATCGGGTCTTGCGCTTTGCGAATGAGCCGATCCACAACACAATCGACTATTACGTGCAGTTGCTCTCGCAGAAGCCCGACAGCAAAATCCGTCTGCAAGTCGAGCGCGACGGGCGCTCACTCAATGTCGATGCGCCGCTCGAGTCGATTCCTTTTCCGGATGGCGCCAAGCTCGCCCAAGACATCCTGGGTTTGAAGCTGCGCCCGGTCTCCCCGGCCCTGCGGCGGCAATACAGCCTGGACAACCGGTTTGGCCTGATGGTCGCCGCGGTCGACCCCGCCGGCCCCGCAGCCAAAGTCCAGCTCGACTTCCGCGGCGATGTCTTGACGATCCAGCCCGACGACGTGATCTACAGCATCGACGGCGTTCCCGTGAATACGCTCGATGAGGTGGGACTGGTCCTCGAGAAAATCGAGCCCGACCAACTTGTCACGCTGAACGGCATCGGCCTGCGGCAGCCCTATCTTGTACAGTGGGAGGCGCAACTGCCCCCTCGGAAGTGATCGGCGCCGGCTGGCGCTTGAGTTTACAACGCGCGCGATAGCATCAAACCGAACCGCGCCCGTAAGAGGCTGTCGAAATACTTGTCAAAATCAAGCTCGACAGCCCGCCGATCGCCTGGCTTGGCATCCAAACCCCAGGTCTGATGCTGCGCCAAGCATTCGGCGCGCCGTCGCCGGAGTTTTTCGACAGCCTCGTCAGGTAGCGATTGGAATCGATCCGCACATGGCCCGGCGACGCTGCCGAGATGCGCGCTGTGTGTTGGCTAGTGCTTCGTCACACTTGAATTTGCGGGTTCGAAACGAGGGTAGCATGGGCCTCCGGCCCGTGCGTCCCACTACAAAGATAGGCACTAAACTCATGCCGTGACGTCGGAGCTGCTTTCCACTTCATCCGAAGATTCAAGTTTGACGAAGCACTAGAGCCATGGTGATGATTTGGGCATCGGGGGCACGCGGGCCGCCTGCTTCGCACGCGCGGTTCATTCGGGCGCGACCGGACGCAAATCGCTTCCTTACGAGACTGTCGAATTACTCCGGCGACGGCGCGCCGAATGCTTGGCGCAGCATCAGATCTGGGGTTTCGATGCGATGCTGGGTGATCGGCGGGCTGTCGAGTTTGATTTTTTACATCTATTTCAACAGCCTCTGACGGTCGCGGCTCTGCTCGTGCGGCGCGGTTTGCTTGTGCGCCGCCGAGATGGTAGCTTACCCTGACCGGATGTTCGCGTCCGTGCGCCCAGAGCGTGAGATTTGCACGATACGCAGTTCGGGATGCAACCACGATCGCAGCAGCCGCGTCAGCACCGGCATCACCACCCACGTCAGGGCCGCGACGATCATCGCGCCGAAGAGCATGTGTCGCGCCGCAAAAGGCAGCGGCTCCAGATAAGGCCCGACGGTGGGCGCGAGAAGCATCGTGGTCGGAAAGACCCCCAGCCACGTCACCAGCGCCATCTTGTAGCGCGGCAGCGATTGCATGCAGCGCTCGCCAGGCAGCTTGAACCAGCTCTCCAGGCCGCACGATTCTTCCACCTGTGGGTCGTCTTCCAGCAGGCCGCGTAGCGCCCCGCGCCAACGCACGTAATCCGGCCAACTCTGGAACGAGCGCCACGCCTTCCGGCTTGAGAACTTCAGCACGACGATGTATTGACCGCCTTGTTCGGCATCCGGCGCATGCACATGTACGCCCAGATGGCCGGGATAGCCGAGCGAACTGGGAATGAACTCCTTCAAGGCCGATTCGAAGGCGCGCTCTGCGCCGGGGCGCACGCGCCGCCGGATCGTGACCGTGACCGGCTGCTGTTCCACGTCGAGCGTCGTCATATTCGTGACTATAGCCCAGAGATATGGAGGTTTTGTAAAGGGCGCAGCCGTGTGCGGGGGATGTCTGCGCGGCGCTGTCGATCGTTTTGCTCGAGCGGGGCTGCCTATTTCGTTTCGACCACGCGGCAGCGCCCGCCCGCACAGTCCGTGCGCCCGGTCAGCCGCAGGCGATTGCGGGCAAACCAGCGATAGGCGGCGTCGGACAGCGGTCGCAGCAGGGGCCACGCCGTCGGGGCTAGCAACCAGCCCCAACCGACCGCACCATAGGCCTGGCGAAAAACTTCCATCCCCTGAATGAGCCGTCCGTTAGGAAGAATGCCGTGAATCTGCCCCATTACCTGATCGTGTGTAACGCCCAGCCGGGCCGGTTCAAAATCCGGCGCGGCGATGTCGATGATCGCAAGACGCCCGCGGCCCCGGTCGAGCCGCATGAGGAACGCGCCCTCCTTGCGGCAAAGCGGGCAGTCGCCATCGATCATGATCGTGAAGGGTTGCGGGGGCATGTTTTCTCGCACTGCTCCTCGCGCGAAGAAGGCCGACGGCTCGCGGCCAACCGCGCTGATTCGTGCATGAAACAGAATAGCCGTCGATTACACAATCGGAAAATAATAGCGCTGCGCCGCGCGTGGGCTTTCAATTCCAGCGCGATGGTTGCGGCATTCGTTGCGCGGACACGCGCCGGCCCGTTCAGATTAGGCCGGTCGCTTCATGGCACAGGCAGGCGCGGCGCATCCGCCGGATTCTTGAAGCGATACCCATAATCCGCATTCGCCAGAAGCTGGTCGATGGCCGTCGGCAGCCGTGAGAAGACCTGATAGGCCGCCTTGGGAATGGCCAGCGCTTGCGTGCGGTTGTCATAGCCGCGGACCGCCCCGTCGCGATAGAGCACGTTCACGCGGCGGGCCTGATGATTGGTGTGGAAGTACGGCCCGTCGCCAAGGCTGTTGATGTCGAGGGCCAGCGCCTCAACCGGCACCGGCACGCCGTCGATCACGTTGGCCCCCAGTGCGTCGAGGCGTCCCTGGGCGGCTTCCGGCGGCAGAAAATCGAGCTGGCGATAAGCATATGAGCCGAACGCATCGCGTGCGCTCTGGATGCGCGGCAATTCGACGCCCTGGTTGAATAGATCGTCCGCCGGGCAATAGAGAATTTTGGGCCGCGGCGCATAGCGCGGGATCAGCCGCCCGAGGCTGGTGTATTCGCCGGCGTGCAGCCCGCTATAGTAGCCGACCCAGAGCTGGTTGGTGGCAAAGCGCGCGGACGCGAAATCGAACGGGTGGACCGCATCGGGCCCGCGCGGCAGCAGGCCGGCGTTTTCCTGGGCATAGAGCTGGAGCGCCGTGCCGACCTCGCGCAGATTCGTGCCGCAGATCGTGAAGCGCGCCGCGCCGCGCGCCGCCCCAAGCGTCGGGATCAGGATCGCCACCAGCACCGCCAGAATCGCGACGACCACCAGCAATTCGATCAACGTGAATCCCGCCGCTTGCCGTTGCGCCGCGCGTGCATGTTGCATCGTTGGCTCCACTGGTTCGCCGCGCGCCGCCGCGTCGCCACGCCGTCTGCATCGGGGCGTGTTCGAACACAAACCCGGCCGCGGTTCAAGCCCTGCGCACGGCCGGCGGTTCGCGGCTGAAAGCTCGCATCATCAGCGTAACCTGTGAGCGGGCAACTTGCGACGTAACCGGTGGGCAAGCAACTTGCGATTGGCTTCGTTTTGCGAACAGCCATCAAACCGAACCGCGCCCGTAAGGAAGCGATTGGAGTCGAGTGGCGTGCGGATGTGAAGTTCCTCGCTTCGCTGCGCGCTGGACAGCGTTGCGATCCGCCAGCTCGAATAAAGCCCGCGATGAATCGAATGAATATGGAACAGCGCAGATCGCGAAATTGGGCACAGTAGCTGGTTCAGGCGCCATCGACATCGAATCGCTTCCTGACGAGGCTGTCGAAATACTTGTCAAAATCAAGCTCGACAGCCCGCCGATCGCCTGGCTTGGCATCCAAACCCCAGGTCTGATGCTGCGCCAAGCATTCGGCGCGCCGTCGCCGGAGTTTTTCGACAGCCTCGTAAGGAAGCGATTGGAGTCGAGTGGCGTGCGGATGTGAAGTTCCTCGCTTCGCTGCGCGCTGGACAGCGTTGCGATCCGCCAGCTCGAATAAAGCCCGCGATGAATCGAATGAATATGGAACAGCGCAGATCGCGAAATTGGGCACAGTAGCTGGTTCAGGCGCCATCGACATCGAATCGCTTCCTGACGGGCGCGGTTCGGCATGGCGCGGCTTGGGGCGCATCGTGCTGGACGGCGTCGGCGGCTCCGGCGAAGCTATCAGCATGATCCGTCATCAGCATGGGCACGGGCGCTTGCGTTCGAATGGGGCACACGTGAATGCCCGTCGGCACGCGGCGGCAACGCGCACGATTCGACCGATGAGAACGTACCAGACTGCGTTATTGCTGTTGCTTAGCGGGGCAGCTTGGGCCTTGCCCGATTCACCGGATGGTCCGCCGGCCGACCACATGGCCGGCGCTGCGCAGGCCGCACCCGCCAGCGCTCCCAGTTCGGAGTGCGCTACGCTGCCTTTGAAGGAGTTGCCCGTCGCCGAGGCGCCGCCGACGCGACCCGCGAAGCGGCTGGCAGAGGCGCCGGAGCTGCGCAAAGCCTATGAAAACGCGCTCGACCTGAGCGAGGAAGGACAATGCGCGAAAGCGATCGACGTGCTCGACCGCTCGATCAACACTGCCGGCGGCGACTACTTCGAACTGTACTATGCCATGGCACTGGCGAAGTTCCGCTGCCAGCGCTACGGCGATGCGCGGGCTTCGGCAGAATACGCCTGGCTCTTCCGTGCGCAAGACGTCGATCTGCACGTGCTGTTGGGGCGCATCTATCGGATGCAGAAGCAGTGGGAGTCGGCGATTCGTCATTTCCACGCCGCGATCCGCGCGCCGGAAGAGCAACTCGACAATCCGCGCAGCACGTCGGCCCTGTTTGAGCTGGGGCTGTGTCTTGAAGAGCGCGGCTGTCTCGCCGCCGCCGTCGAGGTCTTTACGCGCTTCGATGACAAGCTGGCCGAAACCCACCCCGAGCATCGCGACGATCCGGAGGTCGCGCTGATTGTGAAACGCCATCCGCTGGGTCTGCTGGAACGGCGCCTTGATCTGCTCCGCCGGCTGGGGCGCTTGGATGAATTGCTCGATGCGGCTCGCACCGCGGCCGAGCGCAAGCCCGCCGAGCCGCTCTTTGCCCGGCTGTATGTACGGGCCCTGCTCGATGCAAATCGTGCGGCTGAGGCTTTCGAGCATTGCCGCGCACGGCTGCCGCGCGACCCGCGGGCGGCGCAGCGCTCGCCTTACATGTCCTTGCTGGTCAAGTCGGCTGCCGCCGCCGCTAAGTTGACCGAAATGGTCGACGAAATCCTGAACGTGGAGGCCGGCGACGACGGAACGGATTTCCTCATCGCGCTCGCGCTGCGGCTGGAGGCGGCGGAGAAAGCGCCTGAGGCGGTGCGCGTCTGGGACGCGGCGCGCGAGCGTCGGCCCATGTCCGGCCGGGCGGCCTGGGCGACGGCGACGCTGGCCATGCTCTCCGGCGCGCCCGAACGGGCCGTCACCACGCTGGCCGAATTTGTGCGGGCCAACCCGGCCTCACAGCATGTACCGGTCGAGCGGCTGCGCACGTGGTTTTCCGCCGGGCGCGACGCGAGCGAGTTTGAGCGCGGCCGCGCCGTGCTGCTGCAAGTTGGCGCAGAGCCAGATTTTGCGGCGGAGCTGGCGTTGGCGCTGCTGGCGTCCGCATGCCGAAACGAAGCGCAAGCCGCCGCACGCTTCACGGCCGCGGCGCAGAAGTCGTCGGAATCGGTGCTGCCGCGCGCGGTGTGGAGCCTGGTGGAGTCGCACCGATATCGCTGGGGGGCGGCGCGGGAGGCGATCGCCCCCGTGTTAGAGCATACGCCGCGTCCGCCCGCGGCGGCGCTGGCGCTGGCGACCGCACTGGACGGCCTGGATGAAACCGAAGCGGCCGAGGCGGCCTATCTCGACGCCGCCAAGGATCGTGACAGCGGCATCGACGTGGTGCTGGCGTTGGCGCGCTTCTACCGGCGCACGGGCAACATGCTGGCGGCACAGCGCTACTTTCAGCAGGCTCTAACGGACGATCCCTCCAACGGCGTGGCCCTGGAAGATCTCGTTGATTCGTATCGCAACAGCGGCAAGCTCGACATCGCGCGCGAGCAACTGCGCCTGGCCGAAGAGCACGACGCGCCCGAGGATGCCCTGCGGCGCACGCAGACCGTTCTCCGCTTCGCGACCCAGTACTATCGCCCCGATCATCTGCGCGAGCTGCGCGCCCAATGGGCCGGCCATCCCGACGATGCGATCACCGGCTTGCGGCTGGCTTCCGGGTTGTATGTCGTCGCCGAATACGGCGAGGCCCGCGACGTGCTTGCGCAGGTGCTCAAGCTTCGTCCGGAGGATGACGAAGCGCTCTTCGCCGCGGCGAGCGTCCATGCCCGCGTGCTGGAGTTTGACGCGGCGATCGCCATCATGGCGCGGCTGGCGCAGCGCTATCCGAATCGGCCGTCGCTGGCGCTTGCGCTGATCGAGTTGGAACTGGCCGACTTCCGGCTCGATGAAGCCCGCGCCCGCGTGCGCGGCATGCTGGAGGCCGACAAGAAAGAGGGTCCGCTTGTCGAGCAACTCCGCTATCTGCTCTTTTTGAGCTATCACCAGTATCGCGATTTCGACGGGGCGCTGCGCTATCTCGACGAATGGCAGTCGGCCGGCGCGCCGGAAGGCGGCCTGCTGCGCTCGCGCGTGCTGACATTGGTCGACGCCGAGCGCCACGACGAGGCGTTGCAGCTCATCGAGGCGCGCGAGCAGGCCCTCCGCGCCGCCAATCCGAAATCTCCGGAGTACGCCGAGGCGCTGGCGCTGCTGGCGGTCGCCGCGCTCGACGCCCAGCAACCCCAACGGGCCGAGCCGGTCCTCCGCGAACACTGTGAGAAGAACCCCGACGATTTCAACACCGCCGAGCGGCTGCACGAACTGCTCGTGCGACAAAAGCGCGGGAGCGACGCGCTGGAGTTGCTCAGCAAGCTGCGCCCTGGGCCGCAAGGGCAGGAGCTGCTCACGCTCTATCGGATGCGCGCCGAGGCCCGCGCGATCAACGATCTGTCGCTGGCGATTCAGGAGCTTGACGAGCTGCTCGCCGAGGGGTTTGTACGGAACAACCCGCTCTCGACCTTCGAGGTGCGCAACTGGATCACGCGCATTCTGATGCAATATCGCGGCTTCGCGGCGGCCAAAAAACGCTGCGACGCGTGGCTCGCAGCGCTGCCCCCCGGCGACGACAGCAGCCGGCTGGAGCTGCTCGACATGAAGCGCAGCATTCTGCGCTTCAGCGGCGATGATGACGCGGCCAGCACAATCGCCGAAGAGTTGCTCGCCAAAAACCCGCACAACGACGAAATCTGCAACGACCTCGGCTACACCTGGGCCGACGCGGGCAGGCATCTGCCGCGCTGCCTGGAGCTGATTCGCTTTGCGGTTGGGCAGGAGCCGCGTAACGCCGCGTATCTCGACAGCCTGGGCTGGGTCCACTACAAGCTCGGCAAGCTCGAAGAGGCCCGGAAGTTTGTGCAACGCTCTGCCCGCATGATCGAAGGGCAGGACCCGGTCGTGTACGATCATCTCGGTGACGTGGAGTACCGGCTGAAGAATATCGACGCGGCCCGCGCGGCGTGGAACGAAGCGCTGCGCCTCACCGACAAGGCCCGGCTGCGGGCGCAGCCGCAGGTGCCGCCGCTCGATCAGACGGCGGAGACGGTGCGGGCCAAGCTCGCCGCGCTCGATGCCGGTACGCCAGTGGCAACCGCGCCGCTAGGCGCCGAGATCGCCGCGTCGCAACCGGCGGATGAGCCGAAGTAGCCCGTCGCGTTCGCTGCACGCGCTGTAGCGTCGGGACTCCGTGCCCGACGGCGTATCAGTGAGGCGCCGCATGCGGCTGTCCATCGCCGTCGGCTACGCCGATTCGAAGCCAGCGGGCGCAGGAGAAAAATACCCGCGTCCCACGATCGCCCCATGACCATGACAGCACCACGAGAGATCGCACAACAGGTGATTCGTGAAGAAGCCCGCGCGCTCGAGCAATTGGCCGCAGCGCTCGATTCCGGCTTTGACGACGTGCTCGCGCTCGTGCAGCGATCCGCTTCGCCGGTGATCCTCAGCGGGCTGGGCAAGAGCGGCCAAATCGCGGCCAAGATCGCATCGTCGCTGACCAGCACCGGCACGCCCGCCGTCACGATGCATCCGGTTGAGGCGCTGCACGGCGACCTCGGCATCGTGACCGACCGGCATTGCCTGATCGCCTTCTCACGCAGCGGCAACACCGATGAGATCGTGCGGTTTGTGCAACACTTCCGGCGGCTGGGCGGTCCGGTGGTCGGCGTCACCTGCGGCGCATCCTCGCGCCTGGCGGAGTTGGCTCAGTGTCGCGTGCTGTTGCCCGACCTGCCGGAGGCCGGTCCGCATGGGCTGGCCCCGACGACCAGTTGCATCATGATGCTGGCCTGGGGTGACGCGCTGGCCATGGCGCTGCTTGAGCAGCGCGGCTTTCAGCCGAGCGATTTCGCCAATTTTCACCCCGAAGGCTCGCTCGGCCGGCGGCTGCTGCTGCGCGCTGAGCATCTCATGCACGCCGGCGAGCAACTGCCATGCGTGCGCGATGACGCTTCCTTTGAACATCTCATCCTGGAAATGAACCGCAAGCAGCTTGGCCTTGCCTTGATCGTGCACGCCGATCAGCGCCTCATCGGCGTCTTCACCGACGGCGATCTACGGCGGATTTTTGAGCGCGTCGCCGATCCGCGCGGTCTGGACGCACGCACGGCCTATGCGCGCAGCCGCCGGGCGCTCGACGCGCCGCCCGTGACCACGTCGACAGTCGCGGCGCAGACGCCGGCGGTTGATTGCCTCCAATTCATGCGCGATGCGCAGATTACCAGTCTGATCGTCATCGATCCGGAGCAGCGTCCGATCGGCGTGTTACGGTTGATGGATCTCGTGCGGGCCGGGCTGTAGATCGCCGCGCAGTGCATAGCGTAATGTTGGCGGACGACGAGCGCGCTGTAGCGACGGCCCTCTGTGGCCGACGGCGAATTTCGCCGGCATGAAGCGCGCGCCCGACGCGGCGTTGGGTACGGAGCCCCAACGCTACAGCGCGCGATCTTCGGATCGCGCGCCAACAACTACCGTCGCTTGTCTGCCGACATTCCCACCTTCCCACATTCCCACATTCCCACATTCCCACGCCCCGCACATCGGCACTGCGAAACGATACGGCTAGCGTTGTGTGGCGCTCGTCAGTCGGCGGCGCAATTCGTCGGCGCTCAGCGAAGCGATGCGGATGCGCTTGCGCGGCTGAGCATGACCGCTGATCAGTTGCACGTCCGCCAAGCGGAGCGATAGAGCCTCGGCAAGCGCCTGCACTACCGCGGCGTTGGCCTGGCCCGCGTGAGGCGGCGCCGCGACGGCGATTTTCAGTGCGTCGCCCAGCAGACCGACCAGTGCGGTGCGCGCGGCGCGCGGGACGACCTTGACCGGAAACTCAACGCCGGCTGGTGTCGTCGTCACGTTGAGTGCGTCGAACATGTGATAGAAGTAAACAGGCCGCATGAGCCGTGGCATCATGCCTAGTGCTTCGTCAAACTTGAATTTTCGGATGAAGCGGAAAGGAGCTCCGACGTCACGGCATGAGATTCGT
>CAYQLG010000009.1:0-61975 GCA_964418235.1 uncultured Planctomycetales bacterium | reverse complement strand
CGGGTCGAGATAGTCCGCCGGCCCATCGGGCGCGGGTGCGCCCGGCTGCCCCGCTGGAGCGGCGGGCGGTGAGGTGGCGGTAGTGCCCGCCGGTTGAGCGCCGGCCGGCGTCCCCATCGGCACAATCGGCGGCGTCCCCGAGCCTCCGGGCGGCGATTGAGCAAGCAGCGTGAACGCTGCCGCCCCGGCCGCGACCACAAACACCCCGGACAGAATCCATTGCCTGGCGATCATGACATGCCTCCCACGCCGTTCTCGGAAAACGCAAAACGCGCCCGCTGACCCCGGCGATTCGACTGCGAAGGATTTCTCCTGATGAACCCAAACGAACGCCACAAACCCAGCCCCGGAACGCCGCGATCCGCACGATACGCCGAACGGAGCTGGCAGAGATATTCCCTTCAATGGGGCTTTGAACTTGAGCTCGCAGTATATCAACCAACTCGATGCCGTCAATGAAAAAGCCGATAAAAACGGCACGGGGGATATATCCTGACACAAGTCTCGTTCTAACCGTCGGTTATCGCCTACTAGCCCGGCTCACAACGAGTATCGAAAACAGTCGCAGGAGAAGAATGATTTGTGCCGCCTGCCTATTTCGCGTGGGTAGCCTGTGCCAGCACCGGGGGGGGCTTGAAGTCGAGCTTCCGGCGATCAGGTAGATCTTCGAACTGTGCGGCTCCCTACCCGAGCACCGACTCAGAAACCCTGCGGCTGGCGCGCAGTCTCGACGACGAAGGCCGGCCGTTCTCTCCACGCTGATCTACCCCAGCCTGCTTACGGACAGAAAGCGAAAAATCAAAGGGTGGTCTGAAGGACGTTTCGTTCAGCTTCGACCCATACGAAACAGCGAGGAGCCGAACTTTTCCCCGCAACCGCTGGGAAAGCCCCACGGCAGAGAAACATAATCTCACAACGCAGAGTCAAGGTCCGCGACGATCACATTCTCAAATTCTCGAAAAATCCGGGTTCTCTTCCAGCGTTTGAGCCCCCAACTCGTTCAGGGTGCGCTCATAAATAACTTGGTCAATTTGTGCGCGGCGCGATCGCATAATTCCAGTCGGCATGGAACTCGGCCGGTGTCAGGCGCAGCCGCGCCAGTTCCTCGTCGCTGACCTTGGACGCTCGTGCGCGAAACGCCCAGCACCCGCGCCGCCTCCGCCTTGCTGAGGCCCTCTTCCACCACGGCCCGAACCGTACGACGACGAAGATCAGACTTGCCGGACAGATCCAGACTGCGCGCATCCTGCTTCATTCTCATGCAGGTCTATACGAACAAGGCGTACAAGGTGTTCATATATTCAGTGTCGGAGTAGTATTCATCGGCTAAGAACACGATCGCCCCTGCGAATGTCGGCGCCCCACTTGCGTCCACTTCAATCTGGTGATAACTTTGCCCGGCACAGCCCATTGACCTAAAGCTCGGTCTTCGAAGTGGAAACGCTGCAGCCGGCAAGATTTGGTCAGGGTTTCGCTGTATATCTTCGAATTGCAGAGGGAGTTCATGATGGCTGGCGTGTTTACGCTGACGTTGCGACTCGACACGCCGCTTCTGCAGGGCGGGCCGGTTTCGGGGACGTGCGATCCGTCAAATCGGTTGCGTGGCCCCTCTGTGCGTGGGTTGGTGCACACGATGGCGCGGGCACTGATCGGCCCATTACTCAATGGCGATCCCAAGAGTACGAGAGAGGCGGAGAAGCGGCTGCTGGGGTGGTCGGGGGATGAAGGCGAAGATGCGGCGGGGGCGCCGACGTTTCGGGTGTGTGATGTGTCTGGGGCGCTGCTGGCTGATCCGACACAGTATCCTAATTGCCCGCACAAACCGCCCGGTTATCGCGATTCGAGCGGCAGACGCGAGGATAAGGGAGAACGTCTAGGGCATCCCGCCGCGGAGGGGATCGACATGAGCGCGCCACTCAGGACGGGGAATTTGAGAATACCGGTCATGCCTGAACCGGATGCATCAAGGCACCGCGATTTGGAGTTCCGACTGCGACCAGACTTGTGTTTTGGACGCATGAGCCAAGGCTATGCGCATTTCTTCCCTGCCTTTTGGGGCGTGGTGTGGACGGCCTTCGCGCTTGGAAGTCTCGGTCAACGCAGTAGGCGTGGCTATGGCTCGCTGACGATCTGTGCCGCGGAGGGCGCTCCGCAACTCGACGGTTATGAGTTGCCGGTATTCCAAATGCCACCCACCGCAGCGAACCTCAAGTCCGAATTGTGTACCGGGTTGGACCAGGCACGGGGGGCAGTCCAGCAATGGCTTAACTCGGAGAAGCTAGACGGTAAGTCCAGCAGCGACGAGTTCTTCCAAATCGAAGAGGTTTGGATCGGCCAGGAAATCAGAGAAAGCTTTCAGTCATTGGGTGATGGCGCAATGATCAAGGTGATGGAGTGGTGCTCGCTAAATCACTCGACAAACGGTTACGCCAACCAGATGGGTTCTGAGAAACCGCGAAGGGCTTCGCCGTGCTGGATTCGGCTTTATCGCACGACCAATGGCTTCGTTCCGGTGATTACGTATTCCCCGCGCGCGACCGGGCTCAATCCGATGCCATCGCGACGCATAGTTGATGGGTTAATCAGGACACTCAATGCGAGCGCACTCTAGAGGCGGGGGAATGATGTCCGATTGGCTCCTCAAATTCGGTCTGGGCAGTGTGCAGGAGTTCATCTCACACAGCCGCAAGACCCGCGACCTGGCGGCCGGTTCGAAGCTCATTTCGCGCATTGCGGCAGACGCCGCGAATTTCGCGAGTGAAAAAAAAGCCGAGTTGTTTCTTCCCCGCAAAATTCCTCCGCAGTCCTGTCCGCATCAACTGGTGTTCCGGCTCGCTGACATGGGCCACGATGACGTCAACAATTTCGGCAAGAAGCTCATGTCGAAAGTGCGCGAGAGTTGGTTCAATGCATTTTGTGAGCCATTTCGCGAATTGTATGCACAAGATGCGGCCAACCTCGTGCCCGAGGTCAAGAATAAGGAAAACGGCAGTTGGGTTCTCGACGAAGACGCCGTCCGCAGGCACGTTGACGCCGCGCTCGAAGCCTACTGGGCAGCTGTGCCGATCAAGTCGGCAGACGAGCGAGAGTGCTTTCAGCGTCTCTTGCACCTCTTCGACGACCGGCGACACACCCGGACATTCGTGCAGATCCCGCAATTCGAGCGGGCGGAGCCGTGGACGTGCTCGTTGTGTGGGCAACGGCCGGCGGTCTTGCAGCCGCCGCGACCGCGCGGACAAGAGCAAGCCTGGCCGGCGAGCCGCGTGCTCGTGCGGAAGGGTGAGCAGTTGTGCGTCCTCTGCGCGGCGCGGCGCTGGTGGTCGCTCGAGAAAGACAATGTCGAGTACGTTCCCTCCACTCATCGCCTATGCAAGAGCCGTTTTCTGCGCGAGTCTCGGTTTGAAGAACTCCGTAAGGAGATCGCCCGGAAAGTTCCCGCCGACGGGCTGCAAGGGAGCGGCTGCGAAGCGGTGATCGACCATCTGGATGACTTGAGCGAACTTGCCTGTTCCACCCAGGATCAGGCTGGAGATCACTCGGAGGCAGCGACGCCGGCGGCGCCCGTCGATTCCAAGAAGCTTCTCGCGCTGCTGCCCGCCTTCAAGTTGCTGAAGCAGAACGCAGAAGCATACGAGTACATCGGCAAGCTCTCGCCTTACTACGCCATTGTCGTCCTCGATGGCGATCAAATGGGTAAGTGGTTTTCCGGCCAGAAAGTTGACGTTCACGGTGAAAAGTTCAGCGAGTTCGTCGGCACGTTGTCGACAGCCTTGGTCCAGTTCGCATCGCGATTGCGCGACGGCAGTCAAGACGCAGGAGCGCACTTGATCTACGCCGGCGGCGACGATGCCATGGCGCTTTGTTCGCTCGACGCGTTGTTTCCCTTCATTGACCTTGTGCAGGACGCCTGGCAGGAAGTCCGCAAGAGTGTCGTCAGCAATGGAGTCGTCCCCGGGAGCGGTCCGACGCTTTCACTTCACGCCAGCATCGTTCATGAGAAGGCGCCATTGCAGCCGCTCGTGCGTGAGGCGCAGGAGCAGCTTGAATCCGCCAAGCGCGAAGCCGACCGCGATTGCGTCTCGATCCTCGTGGCGCCTGGCAGCGGCTCGCCCACGCGGATGTTGGCGCGATGGGATGAAGTCGGGCGCTTGAAAGCAGCAATTGCACTCTTTTGCAACTGGCGCCCCGGCGAGCGTGGTCCGGCAAGCGACGGCGCAGTTTTGCCGGCACGCTTGCCCTATTCCATATTGGAATCGCTCGACGGCTTGTTTTGTCCCGCCGAGAGGGCCGGCGGATATGAGCGGCTCTTCGATCACGCTCTGCTGGAGCGCGATCTGCTGCGCATCGTGGATCAGGGAGAAGGCGGTCAACTCGCGAACAAGCCGTGGAGCGGGCTGATCGTGTGGCTCCTTTCCCGCGCAGTTCATGGATTCCCGCACGCGATGCAGGATCGTCGCGCCGTCGAAAGCGCCCTCCTTGTTACCGCCTTTCTGGCGCGTTGCCTGGATTGGAAACACGGAGAGCACGCCGCTCAAACCTCGGAGCCTGCTGAGGCAGTCGTATGATGAATTGGCTGAAATGCTTGTTCGAGCCGCTGGACGTGTTCGCTGCGGCCGATGCTCGACGGCTCGACCAAGGCGGCTGGGGCCACGAGGGTGAAATCGCACCGGCGGCGTTTGCCGGGGCGCTGCGCACCTTGATTCTCGAGAAGAACGGGTACGTATTCGGAACACCACGCGAGCGGCAGCCGGATCACGCCGGCCCTCGCGGCGTCGCACCGAAGCAGGTCGGCGCGCGACTCGGCGTGCCGGACAGCCGGGGTATGCTGCCCGACGCGGCGAGTGTGACTTTTCGCTTCGCCGCTCCGCTCATGACCCCGCCGGGTGATGAACGAATCCTGTGGCCGCTGCCCCGCTGCGTCCTGGGCTGCGAATACCATGGTTGGCATGTGCTCGCGCCAGAGTTGGGCTTGGGCGATCTGAGTGACGAGGGTCTCGCCGATGAGATGAGGCCGCTTCGATGCGATTGCCGTGAGGCCGAGCCGCTTATCGCGTACTCGCCTGTGGGCGGCGTACAAGGGGAGCAGGCCGGCCTGTACGAACTGATGGCCGGTACCGCAGGCGAAGAGGTTCCCGGTCATTTCTGGTCGCTGGCGGCGAAAGAGTTATTCCGTGGCGAACGGCGTCATGGCCACGTCCGCGCGGCCAGCGGTGTCGTCGCTGAGGGTGGGTTGTTCAGCCGCGCCTGCGTTCGATTGATTGAAGAGAAGCCTTCGGACGGGGTCCGGCGGTCGGTGGGGTTCGTCGGGTTGCTGGGTGGCGCGGATGATCTGATCGACCAGGGGGAATATGTCGTGCGCCTGGGGGGCGACGGGCACCTCGCGCGGCTGCGCATTGTCGAGGCGACCACGGAGCTCCGAGCCGCCGCGAATCTGAAACCGAAAGTAACGGCGGGTTTGAAGTGCGGCGACATCATTCGCCTCTATCTGGCGACTCCCGCGATATTCGAAAATGGCTGGAAGCCCCCGTTCCATGAAGAACATCACGGGGTGCGGCTCATCGCGGCCGCCGTCGACAAGCCGCGCGTCGTCAGTGGGTGGGACTATGCCCGGCGGAGACCCAAATCGCCGCAGCGCGCCGTGCCCGCCGGGGGAACCTACTTCTACGAGGTGACCGCTGCGGAAAAGGCGGTCGCGCTGATCGAACAACATCACCTCAATGAGTCCATCTGCGGGAGTCATGGATATGCGGGCTACGGTTTGGCGCTCTTCGGCTGTTGGAAGGTCATGGAGAAGGAGTCGTCGTGATGGCTGATAGAAAGCATGCGTTATTGTGGCTCCACGCACTGACGCCGTTGCATAACGGGGCGGGGGAGGGGCTGGGGTCGATCGATCGGCCGATCATTCGCGAAGCGACGACGGGCTACCCTTTCATTCAGAGTTCCACGCTGAAGGGCGCCATGCGTCCGAGAGCGATTGACGTGCTCGCTCCGGAGATCAAAGGTTCGGAAGGCAACGTTGGTCGCCCCGCCCGAACGCCGGAAGATGTAGACAAACAGGATTCGATCCTGCGCGCGGCGTTTGGCAAAGGCGAAACGGACGGCAACCAGGGTTGTCTGATCTTCACGGACGCGCAGCTGCTCCTGCTGCCGGTGCGATCGTTGGTCGGCACGTTCGTATGGGTGACGTCCCAATTGCCGCTGGCCCGATTGTTGCGGTGGCTGGAGATCGGCGGCGATCATGTGACGACTTGGACGGCTGGTAACCAGACTGTCAGCGCCTCTGGCCGCACCGCACTAATAGACCTCTTGAATGAAGTTTGTCCAGGCGGCCGCGGCGCCGCCGTTGGCTGCAAGGACAAGGACAGCGTCATTCGCGTGGACCGTACTGGACCCTACTGCATCGAGGGTCTGGTCCTAAACACGAACTCCGGCTTCGACCCCGCAGCGACCCAGCTCGCTAAGGTCGCTACGTGGCTCGGCCGGGCGCTGTTCCCTCGTGAGGAGGACCAGTTCTGGCGGGATCAACTCGGTGAACGGCTGCTGCTGTTGCACGACGACGACTTCACCCACCTCGTTCATCACGCCATGCAGGTGGAAGCCAACATTCGTATTGGGAAAACCGGTGTCACCAAGACGGGTTCATTACGGTACACGGAGTACCTGCCCACGGAGACGGTGATGGTCAGCCTCACGACGATCCTGCCTCCGTTGGCGGCCGGCGCAGGGGCCCCCGTGAGCATGGCGGATGTGGAAACACTACTGGATGATTCGGTTCCGGCCGGTGCGGCGCTTCAGTTCGGCGCGGATGAGAGCAAGGGCCGCGGAATCGTGCGGGGAATCGTAACCAAGGCGGGCACGCCATGAGTTTCCATACGCTGGACCATCTTCGGGCGAAGGCGGCGAATGAGGCTTTAAGCCGTCTTGTAATAAACCCGCGCAGTCAGCAATGTCTGAAGAGACACCGGACGGTGCTGCGCGGCGCGGCGCTCTATGTGCGGCAGGTCGGCCTGCTCCAGGCGCTGGCCTTCTGGCTCTCGAAGAAGGGCGAGGAGTGCAACGTGGCAAATCAATTGATGTACTGGCTTGAGACCGGCCCGGACCACACCCGAAGCATCTGTTCGGCGAGATCGGCTCAGTCGGCACAAGGCAGCCAACCCGCTGTCGCCGCGCGCGATGCAGTTCAGGGCGTGAACTATGCAGTCGTTGCTCCGCTGTTGCAGCGGACATCGACTGAGATCGCGATCCTCGAAGCCGACGCCGCAGCGTTGCTGGATTGGCTGAGCCGTCTCACGGAAGGGCTGCACCAGTCGCTTCCGAAATCCCCGCCGGGAGAAACGCCAACGCCTGATGAAACCCGGAGCCAGGACGAATGAACGCCACGACACGTGTAATCGCGCCGTCTGACTTCCCGCGCATCCAGTTAGATTTTGCTGAGCGCTCCTCAAGAATTGATAGGAATGGCAAGACCGTTTATTTCGCGCAGTCGGTTAAGCCTCCTGTTCCCAAAGTGCTCTGCGCATCACCAAATGCCTTTCTGCTCTGGCAGCGATACATGCCGGCGCACGAACGCCGGGAGGAGAGTCAGCCCGGCGACTTCGGCGTTGATGTCCCACCTCTTAGGTCAGGCTTGAGCGCGGACACAAGCGTGAAAGACGTTGACAAGGTGTTGAAACACTGGGCCGGCTATGGCGCCCTCTCTTGGTTCGTCGCTACCGCCGGAAAATTTTTTCAGCATCAGATCGCCGTTGGCCCCAATAGCCTTCTCGCGCAGCTTGCGGAGCGGCGTCGCACCGCGCTGCGATTCGCGTCGAGCGATCTGTACACCGAGCTGGAAGCCGTCAATCACTGGCGCGCGGCCGTGGGCCTCGGCAATTCCGCCACGTTCGAGAACAGCGGCGCTTCGTGGCATCACACGTACGGCTTTCCGATTCTTCCCGGCTCGGGCCTCAAGGGCCTCACCCGGCACTACTTCGAGCAGCAATTCATCCACGAACCCGCCGGCGTCCCGGGCGAGCTGCTTGCACAGCTTGGCACGCTATGCCCCACCGAGGAACTGGCCGAGTTGATTTTTGGACGATCCGCTGGCAAGCGCAGTCCCGAGCGCGACGCGAATGACTCAGATGACGACGCCTCCGACGACACACTGGAGGACAATGAGCCATACGGCGAAGGCGTGGTCGCATTTCACGACGGCTGGCCGGTTCCAACCGACGCGCCGCGCCCCAGGGCCCAACCTGGCGGCGGCGTGTCAACGCTTTCACCGGAAGCATTCTGGTTCGACGTGGACGTGCTGACCGTCCATCACCCAGCCTACTATGACGGAACTGCGAATTCCGCCACGAGCACTGAAGGCCCCAATCCCGTCCATTTTCTGACGCTGCGCCCTGGCGTCCGATTCAACATTCCGCTCGCGATCACCGGCTCCGGCCGGCGCTTGCCACGCCCTCAGCAGCAGCTGTGCCTATTACTAACTGCGCAGCTGCTGCGATTGGCGCTCGCGGAGTGGGGTGTCGGCGCGAAGACCGGCGCCGGGTACGGACGCATGCACGTCAAAGACCCGGCCCCCGGCCGAGCATCCTCCGCCTCCGGCGGAACGGCCACGCGCGGAAGGCAGCCGAAGCGCCGAAGCTGACCCGATCGGGCGCTATCCCGAGAGGAGTTTTGCCATGAATCCCGAGAGGAGTTATGCCATGAAGTACTTCGTCACCACTGGCACGTCGCTGACTGAATCATCACGCTGCTGGTATAGCGAAAATGAGATTAACACAGCTCCCGCGCGACGCAGCGTCAGGTCCTACGATGACAAGACGCTCGAGGATCTGCTGGAATCGGGCAATCTGTCGGTCCTGAAGCAACTGAGAGAACGCCGCGTCCACGTCAGTGAGCGGGCCGCTATCCCAACTTGGGATCCGGGGAATTCCACCCCATACCACTCGAATGCAGATGGCGTTGTCGCCCGGTATTTCGACCCCGAGTGCTGGAACCTGAATCGTCGCAGATCGCTGCCGGCGGAACTGGCGACGCTTGTGACCATGACGACGTTGAGCATCATCGGTCCAGGTGACGAAATCGTGCTGCTCATGGGCGAAACCAATCGTCCGGAGGCTGCATTGTGCGCAGCCATTCTGCGACAGATGTCGGGCAGCGGGCACTTCCCCACGAGCAAGATCAGCGTGGCCGATGTCGGCAATTGGGACCCGCTCAATGCCGGCTTCGACGGCGTCATGGAAAAGCTTTGGCGATCTGAGTTTAGCAACGGCACACATCTCACGTCACCCCAACCACGCGCGTCTTTTGTACTTACAGGCGGCTACAAGGCGGTCGTCATCGATCTCGCCGTCCGGCTCGGTAAGTACAGTTCCACGACTTCTATCTACTTTTTGCATGAAAAGGCGGATATCAATCAGGTAAGGCATGGGCTAATCACTATTCCAATCGAAGGCGGCGATCCACGCGCTTACCGGGATTAATATGGCGGCTCCCCAAACGCTACAGGAATGGACCACTAACGCCGAAAGCCTCCTTCGCATTAGCGCCGGCAACCCGTTCGTCCAAACCGAGGCACCGACTTTCTATTCGAGTTCGAGCAGCTCTTTTGATCAGAAGCTCTTGGAAGCACCATCCGATGCGCCGCCCGATTGGAGCGCTGAGGCGCTCCGCCTTGAAGTGTTGCGCGCCTTTGCGCTGAACGGAGGCCAGTTCAATCACTCGCTCACTATGAGGCACGCCGCCGCACGGCCTTGCAGAGAGTGGCTGGATTTTCTGCTCAACAGTCCGCACGCCGCGGCCTTCGCGGCACGAATCCGCGCCCGTGACGAAGTGTTCTACGACTTCGCCACGCTTCAACCGCGGCCCCGGAGCCAGCGGCAAAACGGATGGCAAGACCAGCTTCCCTGGCTCGGCCGCGACGCGTCGGCCATGACGATCCTGGAGTTCGAAATCGCGCTCGTCCTGTTCACGTGGGACGTCCAGCCCAAGGACTGCGGAGCGCCGCGTTTCGCCCTCTGGCTGGAGTTCTTTCCGCATGTGCTGGCCCAGGTCGAGGCCTTCGCCCTGCGGCGGTACGCCTGGACGCTGCTGCGGCTGCTCCGCCAGGCGCGCAAGCTGCACACGCAGCTTCGCAAGACACACCGGCGCGGCACGGAGATGAGCGCGCCCAGCGCTGTCGCCGCCCCCGAACCCGCCAACTTTGATCTCCCCGCGCACCAGGCCGGTCGCGGGCTGCGCTGGCAGCCGCGCATCCACGCCCTCGTGCTGGTCGGCCTGTTCGCCGTCATCGGGGTGGATTCCGTTCAGGCGTTTCTCTTCGGCGGGCCTTGGTTCCTTGTCCTGCCGGTTGCAGCGGCTGCCGCGGGGATGATCTGGCTCATCGCCGACATTGATGTGTACAAGCGCAACCACGGTTTGATCGTCGAGGGTCGCACGCATGCGCGCTCCCGAGTGTTCCGGTTGTTCGGCCGGTTCCTGGGCATTGGCATCCTCTGGTCGCTGCCGCTCACGGTGTTGCTGGCGACCGCCGGCGGCTGGAGCGATGGCGCGCTGACCATGATTGACAACCAATCCCCGCGGACGAATCTCGTCGCGCCCGGGTTGAGCGGAGTGTGCTCGGGATTGGGGTGGCCGATCGTGGCCGCCCGGCTGCTGCTCGGCACAGTTGCGCAGGGCGTGGTCGGCGCACTGCTCGGCTCACTGCTGAACTGGATCTGGCAGGACCGATCCGCGACCGAGCCGCTCTAAGTTGCGCGCCTGGCGGGGCGCTCCGCGCCGCCGCCGCGGATGGGCACGGACGTGATTGACACGGCGGCGGCAGCGGTATAATTCGTTCAATGCCTCGCTCAGGCGTCAGCGCCACAGTTTGCGCGGCCGGCGGAGCAGAGAAAAACATGGGTTTCTTTGGGTGCGTGCCGACGAGCGACGGCCGAGAAAGTAGGCGGCTCGGGAGCATGACCTACAACCGGCGGTGGTTGCCGCCAAACGGCAACCAGGGCTGGCGGAGAGTCCCTTGGTTGAATGGCTGTTCGGCCTCGACGGCCGCCTTCGCAACTCGTTTTCTGACAAGTCGTTGTATCGCACCCTCATTCTGGCGCTTCCAGCGGGGTTGCGAAGTGCGGCCGTTCGCGGCCGGTTGCGACTCCGCGATCGTCCAGAAGATGATCAACGCCAGTCCGGTTGCGAAGTGCGGCCGTTCGCGGCCGATTGCGACATGAACCTCCTTGTTGGTTTGTAGGAAAGGGGAGCGTTGCGAAGTGCGGCCGTTCGCGGCCGATTGCGACATGAACCTCCTTGTTGGTTTGTAGGAAAGGGGAGCGTTGCGAAGTGCGGCCGTTCGCGGCCGATTGCGTCCCCGGCGCCCGCCGCGCGAAAACCGCTCTACAAACAGTGGCACGCCGCTCCCAACCGGGCCACCCGCCACCCCGGTCCCACCGCGCGCCACGGCTGCTATCGCCGCGCGTCCATTCTGATTTATCTGGCGATTGGGGGCGAGTGGGAACGATCCCGCCCCGTCGCGATATCATGAAGGCATGAACACCATGATACATTCGGTCGATAGGGCGTTTCCGGGTGGCACGCTGCGGCGGGCGGGGCTGGTCGGGCTGGCGCTCTTGCTGGGCGGGTGGCTTGTCCCGGCGGCCCAGGCCCAGTACGGAGCGCAGCCCGGCGCGGCGCAGTTGCAATGGCTGACCGATCCGCAGGCGGCCGTGCAGCAGGCCCGCAAGACCAATCGCCCGATCTTCGCCTACGTGCTCGCCGCCACGCGTGATCGCGACGACGACGTCGAAGCCGCCCAGCGTAAGACGCTGGCCGATCCGGCGGTGGTGCGCTCGGCGAGTCGCTTCGTGCTGCTGCGACTTTCGCGCAGCCAGCATCGCAACGTGCTGGCCGATTTCGGCTTCTCTCCGGCGGCCAACATGGAGGCGTCGTTTATCCGCTTGGCAGCGGCGAAGGGGGAGAAGATCGGTGACGTCAGCCAGTCAGGTCTCTCCAACCCCGACACGCTCCTGCAAAAGCTCGACATGGTCTTCAAGGAGCATCGCCGACTCGTCTATGAGAGCGACATCCGCCCGGTGCTCGAAAAAGCCGACACCAAGACGGCCGAGCTGAAGACCGCCCTGCGCGGCGTGATCGAGTTCGAAATCAGCGAGGCCGATCGCAGCGTGATCGCGCTGCTCTCCCGTGAGAAACTCGACCCGGCGGTCGCGGCAGAGGCGTATGAGGCGCTCGCGGTGATGTCGACCAAGCCGGCGATTGAGAAGCTGGCCGACGCCGCCGACAAAGACGCGAAGGCCGCGAAGGCGCTCGAATCATGCAACGCCCTTGGGGCCGAGCACATGATGGAGATGGTCAAGCCCGACGCCGCCGCGTTCCGCTTCGAGGTCTACAAGGCGGCGTGCAAAATCTGCGGGATTAAAAACATGAAAGAGGCGCGCTGGTGGGACAAGGCCAACGACAAGCTCAAGGCCGACGAAGTGAACCGCGTGCGCGAACTGGTGCGAAAGGCCGCTGATCGCTATCGCAAGACTTCGGGCTGAAGCGCGCAACAGCGCTCAGGCGGGGTCACGCCGTGCGGATGACACGTGTTCCGTCGTGTTCATCTGAGCGGTTCGAAACAAGGGCGGCATGGGCGGTCTGCGGCCCGTGCGTTCATCAACCATCCAATGAACGGATGCGCGCGACAGTTCAAAGAATGCACTCTGGGCACTTGTTGATTCAAGCCTGCTGAGCATGATTTACTCGTCGATCTGCAGCCGCACCGACTTAGCCTCTCCCCGGGTCAGTTGCAGCCGGACGCGGGCCGCTGCGCCGCTGGGACCATAGGCAACCACGACGTAGCTTCCCGCCCGCAAGCCGCCAAGCCGAAAAGCGCCACGCTCGTTGGTCAACGCCGCGATGTCCGGGTGCGGCTGGTCGCTGGTCTCAACCATCACGGCGGCATCCGCGATCGGCTGACCGGACGCATCCACGAAAACCCCGGCGATCGCGCATTCGCTGTGCATGACGTCATCCTATCCACGGACTGTCCCAACCTGGATCAAGCGCGAAATCGTCGGATCGCTGCACGCGCCGGCGTGACGCCCCCCGTCGCGCCCGGCCTTGGCAAATGCGAGCTATCGCCACACATTCGCTTCGGGCCGGGCATGACCGGGTTACATCGTCATCGAACCAGCGATCGGCGCGAGCCGACCGTCAACAACTACGGCGAGCCGAGCGCACGCCACGCGTCGAGCTGGGCCTTGATGGCCGGCGTGATGCGCGTCGCCGAGTTGCCCAGCGGCGAGCCGTTGGTGTGAATGCCGACCGCCGTTCGCACGTTGCTCTCAAGATGCCACACCGGCGAGCCGCTCTGACCGCCGGCCGTATCGATGTCATACGTGATCACCGTCGGCGAAACGGCTTTGGCGCCGCGAGCGTGAAACCACATGGTCGTCCCGGTCGCCGGCGGAGGCGTGCGCGGCAGATCACCGGGATAGCCCGCAATGTTGAGGGCCCGCGCGCGGATCGCCGCGTCGCTCTTGGCGGCATAGCGGAAGTTGAACGGCGTCGCGCCGCTGGGGCTGCGGAAGGGCCGCGGCAGGATGATGCAGCCGCAGTCGAAATTGCGGTCCTGATGCGAAACCCAGCGCGGCAGCGCCGAGAGCCGCGCCGAGCGGATGGTGCCGAACGGCGCGGTCGCGCCATTCCGGCCCGCCGTCACATCGACGTGCGAAGCCCACCCGCCGGCGCTGCGAATATGGACGCAGTGCCCGGCGGTGATGATGCAGCGCGGCGCGATCAGCCAGCCCGTGCCCAGAAAGCGCTGACCGTTCCGCGCCGTGATGGAGAGATGGCAGATGCCGCTCCAGGGCGTCGCTGTGGTGGCGGTGATGCGCACGCGATCATCGGCGCCGATCACAACCTCGAGCACCGTCGCGGACGCGCCGCCCTCGGCGCGATCGCTCTCCATGTGCATCCCCTTCGCCGCCAGAAACGTCTTGACGGCGGTCCGCACAACAGGATTCGTAACAACCGCCTTCACGCCGCGGCCGATCGTCCGGACGATCTTGCCGAAAAGCTCCGGCTCGTCGGCGTAATCGGCATCCACCGTGACCTCTTCGCCTGAAAAGTCCCCTTCATCGACAGCGTTGATCGTCTCGCGGTTGGAGATTGGGATGTACTCGGTCACCGGCTCGATGCCGGGCAAGCCGGCATCGCCTCCGGCTTCGCCGCTATCGTCCTGCGCATCGTCGACAATGACCGCTTCACCGCCATCCGACCAGATGGCGCTGTCCTGATCGAGTGCGTCGTCCAAGTTACTGTAGGCTTCTGAGCTTCTGCGTGGCATACGACTGCTCCTTGGGAGTACGTTTCCGCTGTGTAGCGCGATACGCGCGGATGACCACGAAGCCATCACTGGGAGCGCGAGCACGCTGTGTGCCGTAACCCGAACCTGCTTCACGACGCGGCGCCGCCGCGTCCAGCAGCCAACACACCTCACGCGGATAAGTTGAAGAAGGGATAGCCGACCGGCGTGCTTTCGATCCGCTCGCGAATTTTCCTCGAGGGTCATGTTTGCAATCCGAACCGCGCCCAAGCCGAGCCGCGCCCGTAAGGAAGCGATTCGAAGCGCGCACGACTGCAGTTTTGCGAAGTCAGGGGAGTCGCGAGAGCCGTCGCCGGACATATCAGCAAGCGTAGTGCTACGTCAAACTTGAATTTTCGGATGAAGCGGGAAAGAGCTCCGACGTCACGGCATGTGATCAATGCCTATCTTTGTCTTGGGACGCACGGGCCGGAGGCCCATGCTACCCTCGTTTCGAACCCGCAAATTCAAGTGTGACGAAGCAGTAGGGGCGACTGTTGGGTTACTCGCTGCTCGCTGTTCGCTGTTGGGCTGCTCGCTGTTCGCCGCGTTCGCTTCGCCCCACGCAGGCATAACCGCTTGTCACTGCGCCAGCGTCGATCAAGGGCGGCTTGGTCTCGAATCGCTCCCTTACGGTCGCGGTTCGGTTACGTCGCGGCTCTGCTCATCGTCGCGGCTAAGCTCACACCCGCGCCATCGCACCAGCCGCTCGGCGACAACAAGTCACGACACCATGGGGATGCCGCCGACGATGCAGCCGCGCAGCGGAAAATCGAGCCATTCATCCGTCGCCGCGCGCAGCGGGTCGGCCCCCCAGATCGTGATGTCCGCCGCCGCTCCGGGCGCAAGCGTTCCCGCCGGCCACGGCTCACCGGCGGCGGCCGCCGCCCCGCGGGTGAAGCCTGACAGCACGTCATCGGCCGTGATTCGCTCGCGCGGCTGCCAGCCTGCGCCCGGCGTGCCATCCCACCTTGCCCGCGCCAGCGCGCCAAAGAAGCTCAGCCGTGGGTCCAGCGAGACGATCGGCACATCCGAGCCGCACGCCAACGTCACGCCCGCGCTCAACATGCGTCGCAGCGGATACGCATGCCGCCGCGCCGCAGGCCAATCGCGCTCGGCATTGTCAATATCGCCCGGCAGGTGACACGGCTGAACTGACGCCACAATGCCCAGCCGCGCCATGCGGCGAATGTCGTCTGGCCGCACACACTGCGCATGTTCGATGCGATGCGGCATGGCCAATGACGCATCGCCCACGCCCCGCGCGCTGCTTGTTGATCCGCCGCGCGCCGCCCCCGTCATACGCGAATTTGGCGCGCGCTTCATAGCAGCGGCGCGCGCACCGGCAAGCTCCCCGGCCCGACTTCGCCGTTTGGATAGGGCCGCCACCGCCGCAATCACGTCATGCGCCGCACGATCGCCGATCGCATGCACCCACGCCGGAAATCCCGCCTGTGCGAGCGCGGCGACGTGCTCAGCCAATTCAGCGCCGGCGACCACCGGCACGCCCCGATCGCCGGGCCGCCCCGGATATTCATCGAACATGTACGCTGTCTTCGACCCGAGCGTGCCATCGGCAAAAATCTTCACGCCGCCGATGCGCAGCCAGGCGTCACCAAGACCGCAGCGCAGCCCCAGCCGCGCAGCCGCGGGAAAGTCCGCGAGCGGAATCGCATGCACGACGCGCAGACGCAACGCCCCGACCTGCCGCTGCCGCAGCAAATGACGAAGCGAACCCGCGTCATCCATCGTGTGCACGCCGACCAGTCCAAAGCGATGTGCCGCGCGCGTGGCGTCCGCCAGGGCCTGATCAACGAGTCGCAGCGCCGCCGGCGACGCATCGTCGGCCAGCGCGCGCAACGGGTTGGGAAGCAGATGCAGCGCCGTCTCGCGGATGATGCCGGTCGGCCGCCCGTCGCCGTCGCGCTCGATGCGCCCGCCCGGCGGGTCGGGCGTTTGTGGTCCGATCCGCGCCAGCTCCAGCGCCGCATGATTGACCCAGGCCGCATGTCCGTCGGCCGCCATCAGTAGCGCCGGCGGTGTGGCGCTCTCGGCCCCGCCGCGCGGCAGCAAGGCATCCAGATCCGCGGCGCTCGGCAGGGTGTCACCCCACGCCGACCAGTTCAGGCTGCGTCCGACCAGCCAACCGCCCAGGCGACGTTGTGCTTCAGGCCCTGCAAGGCGCTCTGTGAGCGCCGCGCGCGTGCGGCAAGCGCCTAGATCGAGAACCAAGTGTCGCTGCAGCGCCCAATAGAAAAAGTGGGTGTGTGAATCGACCAATCCCGGCGTCAGCACGGCATCGCGGCAATCCAGCACGCGCGAACCGCGCGGCGCCATGCGTCGCATCTGTCGCGCCGTGCCGGCCGCACGCACACGGCCTGCCTCGATCAGGAGTGCCGCTGCGCTGGGCTGGTCCGGGTTGAGCGTGTGGATGCGCTTCGCGTGCACCACGCATGGCGGCACGGTCGCCTCGTCCGGCGACATGCTGGGCAACACCGAATCGCGTCGAATGGCCATGCCGGATTATGCCGGCGCGCCGGCCGTTCGCCCAAGCCGAGCCGCGCCCAAGCCGAGCCGCGCCCGTAAGGGAGTGGTTCGAAACCGTGCCGGCCCCAATCAACGCAGGCACGCCGACGCGCGTTTCTCTCGCCGTCGGGTCAGTCCATTGTGCAACCGTGTAGAACTGCAATCCCCCAACTGCTGCGCAGGGCTTGCCGGAATGTCGCGTGCCGGCTTCGCGTGATTCCCTTGTCTGCACATGGCTGCAATCGTGCGCGCTTCGAATCGCTTCCTTACGGGCGCGGTTCGGTTTGGCGGGTCGGCAGGCGATAGCCAAACCACGTGCCGCCGCGCAGCGCTTCGATCAAGACAATGCCGATGCTGCCGATGAATACCCCCACAGCCAGCGCAAACAGCAGTCCGCCATCATCCTTGATCACGATGCCCAGCTTTGTCAGATGGCTGAACAGCGCGCCGCTGATGATCGCGATGCTGAAGAGCGCTCCATAGCGCGTCAGCGCCGGCGGCAGCAGCAACCCGACCGCGACCAGTTCCGCGACCGCCGTCGCCAGCCGCCCCCACGGCTCGATTCCCAGCGTGCTGAAGATATAGACCGATTCTGGCGCGGCGGTGAACTTGAAAAACAACGTCTGCGCCAGGATCAGCGCGACAATGATCTGCAAAACCCAGCGCACCCCGATCAACGCCGGCGCAACCCTCACCGGCGCGGCCTCCGCGATCCCACTCATGATCCATGACTCCAACGCTTTTCACCGGCCGCTTCGGACGACGCCGTCCGTCATGGCAGCCCCGCGTTGGATGCAGAGATTCCTTACTCGTTACGTGCAAGTCTGACGCCGTTTCGGCAGCTAGTGCATCGTCAAACTTGAATTTTCGGATGAAGCGGAAAGGAGCTCCGACGTCACGGCATGAGATTCGTGCCTATCTTTGTCGTGGGACGCACGGGCCGGAGGCCCATGCTACCCTCGTTTCGAACCCGCAAATTCAAGTGTGACGAAGCACTAGTGTCGTTCAGCGCCCAGCGGGCTGGTGATTTTCGAGCTTGTTGCGGAAGGTCTCGAAGAGGTCGAGCACGCGCTCGTAGCGCTCCTCGCCGCCCGGGCTTTGGATCACGTCTTCGAGCGCGTCATGCAGCTCCTTGAGATCGAGCGACTTGATCTCATCGAGATTGAAGACGCCCATGCTCCAGGATGGAAAAATCCGCTCCTGCGCCTGCCGATAGAGCAACAGCGTCACTTCATTGTGGCGCGGATCGCGCCGAATGCGGTCATACAGGTCATAGACAATCTGGCTGTCGCCTTCGAGCAACTGGATGAAATTTCCAGCGCTATAGAAGAGCACGCCCGTAATCCCCGCCGAGGTGTTGTTGCGGATCGCCTTGTCCTGGATCGCGATGAGAACTTCCGGCGAGGCCATGCCGAGGGATCTGCTGACGTAAAGGAGATGGCTCAGTGACATGATGAAATCTCCGCGGCGCAACGGGCGATTACGCTCGAACCGGTCGAGCCGCCGAACCACCCATTGCTTCTAAGTGAAGTATCGGAATGGTGTGTGGGTGCGGTGATCGAATTGCACGACCAACTACGAAGTATCCCGTACGTGCCGCATTTCGACGGTCTCACCCCAGCAATTACCGGCGGCGGTGCTGCTCCGGGAGATATCCGGAAAGCGCGGCGGCCCGATAGCCAAAGCCGCGCGACCGGCGAACGCGCGGCTGTGTTCACTTCGCCATCGCGGCCAGGGCTGCTTCAAGCCGCTCGAGGCGGTTTTTCAGTTGCTCAATCTCCGCGTCACGCGCGCTGAGTTGCTGATGCAGCGCCTGTATCGCGGCGAGCGCCACGCCGTCGACGTCAACCGTGGCGATGCGCCGCTCATCCTCGCCGAGACAGAAGGCCTGATGAAAATCCTGAGCGGTCACGCCGAGGTGGCGGATCGCGTCGGCCTGAGCGCGGTAATTCCAGGTATATAGCGGCAACGCTACGACACGTTGCAAAACGTCTTGCACTGCGACGGGTTCGAAGTTTTCCTTCGCCTGACAATCGCTGAGCGTAGACCACGCGCCGCCGCCTGGCGCCAGCACGACGCCGGCGGTTTCGTCGGTTGCCGAGAAGATCCGCACGCCGCCCGCGGCGCGAACGCTGAACTGATTCTCGGCGGTGGAGGTCAACCCCGCGCCGCTGGTGTCTGACCAGACAAACGCGCCGGCATGCGCGGCGTCGGCGGATTCTCCGGCGGCAAAACTGAGGTCTCCCGCGGCGCGGTTGAATTCGCCGCCCGGGACAACCGCTGAGCGACCGCCGGCCTCATTCGTATAGCCGCCGCCAACATAGCTGTGTGAGCCGCTCGCGGTATTGCTATCGCCGCCGGAGACGGTCGCCGCCGGGGCGCGCGCTTCGTTGAGGACGCCGCCGCCGACGGTGGCCCAGGGGGCATCGCCCGCGGCGCCGCCATCATCGCCGGCGAGGTTGCCGAGGCCGCCGCCGACCGTGCCGAAGTGGTCCGTGGTCTTGTTCGGCAATCCCAGTTCGCCACCGCCTCCGATCGCGGTTCCAAAGGCGAAGAGTTCGGTCACGTTGCCGCTGTAGCCGCCGACCACCTGCGGCGTTTCATCGGCGAAGAATGATGCGCGCGTGTGCATCGCCGGCAGCGCCAGCGCATAGGGTGTCGGCAGGAGCGAGTGGCGCGGCGCGAGCGCCGTGAATTTGCCCTCAACCGGACCGATCGACGGTTGCCGCACGCCGATTTCGAGATATCGCGGCGTGCCGTTAAACGCATCGAAGCCAAACGCCGGCCCAAAATCGCCGCTCTCATTGAGGGTGACGGTGAAGAGACCATTGACCACGGGCACATTGCTGAGCTGCACGGGGAAACCGACCGAGCTGCCGTCGGCCTGGCTATCCCAGAGCGTGAAGAGCAGATCGACCGCGCCATTTAGCGGCTGGCCGTCTTGCTGCAGGCGGCCCTGATAGGTAAAGGCCGACCCGATTGCAAATTGGGCCGCCGCCGTCGCGGTCAGCAGCCACATGCCCGCCAACAGGGTTAGTCCATCTCGATACGTTCGCTTCACACCAGCCTCCTTTTCGCGCTTAGGCTCATCGTAACAATAGGCGGGTCGCCATCGCGCCGCCGCTACGCCCCAGAATAGCGACGAACCGCGAATTTGCGGCGTGAAGAAGCCGGCCGAGCCGTCCGGATTTCCCAATCGGCTGAGGATCTTTCCGGCCAATCTCGTGTGTGCTTTCACTGAACAGCCGGAATAAATCCGGCCTTGGTCAGGTTTGAAAGGTGTGAAGACGCTCGGCTGACCCACCAGCCGGGCATGGAGAATCGGGTTGCCAAACCCGCAGTAGAGACGGGCTGCCGCGCCGCCGGGCACGGCCAGAGATTTATTTCCCGCGATAAAAAGTTATAGAAGGAGATGCGATGTTCCGCGTTCTTGTTGCGCGCCTGGCGCGCTCGTCTGGAAAGTTGCTTGCCGTCGCGAGCTTGTCGCTTGCATTCACGGGCTGCATTGAACCATTGCCGCCGGATGATGATGCTGGTCAGAACCCGCCGCCCGTCGAGCAGCCGGATCAGAATCCGCCCACGTCACAACCCAACAACCCGTCGCCGCCGCCGGATCTTGACAAGGACGGCGTGCCCGATGTGAGCGACAATTGTCCCGCGAATGCCAACGCCGATCAGGCCGATGTTGATCGCGACGGCATCGGCGATGTCTGCGACAACTGCGCCGCGATCGCCAACAGCGCCCAGGCCGACAGCGACTTCGACGGCATCGGTGACGCCTGCGAATTGACCGGCATCTGGCAGCATGCCGGCGGCGACCTGTTGCGACGGGGCAACGCCGCGCTGACTTTCCTGGAACTGCGCGCCACGGGCGCCGGCCGCATCATCCGCCGCATCCCCGCCACCGGCCAACTTGAGTGCGGCGAGCTGAGTTTCGCGCAGCTGCCTGGCGCGATGCTCCTGCAAATTCAGACGCAGGAGCCGCGCCTGCTGATCGTTGCGCAGCTCGACGCCAATCAGCTGGCCATTGCCGATGACCTCGGCAACGTCGGTGTGCTCAACCGTCAGTCGGAAATCCCCGCGGGCGAGAACTGCCGAACGCTCACCGTGCTCAAGCGCGTCTCCATCGCCGACCAGCAATTGCGCGGGTTCGACGGCCTCGCCTTTGACGGAAATCGCGCGCTCTTCACCAACACGCGTGATCAAGTCATTCCGGTCAACCCCGAAACCGGCGCCGCCGATGCCCCGCTGACGCTGACCACTTTCAACAAGGTCTTTGCGGCTCAGGGCACGGACCTTTGGACGCACTGCGCCTGCGGCGGATCGGAAGAGGCCGTGCGCATCTCGCAAGCCAATCAACAACAGGATGTGGTCAACACGCGCACCGATCTGCAAAGCGAAATCAGCGTTCGCGGCGGCGCCTTTGATTTCGCCGGCGGCGTGCTGTTCCTGATCGGCCGCTCGCGCACCAGCAACGACACCCGCCTGCTGCGCGTCAGCTCCAATGGCGAGCCGGACTTGCTCATTGACAATCGTGTGTTTGCCTATAACAGCAACAACATTGCCTGGGACGGCACGCATCTGTGGGTGCTCGCAGACTTCGGACCGCAGACACTCGTGCGGGTCAATATCGACACACTGCAGGCGATCGAGTCTTTTACGACGCCCGATACGACCGTGTCATGGCGCGGATTGTCTACCGATGGCGCCGGCCGTCTCTTCCTGGTTGCCAGCATGCCTGACAACAAGGTGGACCTCATTACGGTGCAGCCGTAGCCAGCGCATCGACGCTGCACCGGGCCGCTCCGCCCACCGACAGGCGGGCGGCCTTTTGATCTCGTGCGTCACCGGGCGACGCTCCTCCGCAGGCCTGCGGCTCTCAAGAAGCCGCGGGCCGCGGTTGTTTTCATCCTTTGGGACGACGATGAAGGCGTGAGAAAGTGATAGCGTGATAAGGTGATAACGGCGCGGAGGGTCGATCTCGCTGAAAAACAATCGTCGCGTTTGCAGCGGGCCGCGCAAACTCGTCGGCCACGGCGGCGTAACCTGTAGCGTCGACGGCTCTGTCCCCGACGCCGGATCGGGCGGGCGTTTCGTGCGATCAGAAAACGCCGTCGGCCACGGAGGGCCGACGCTACGGCGCGTTCGGATTCACTCCTGTCGTCAATGTTGACCGCGCCGCCGGCAGTTCAAGAATGAAAAAAGCAGGCCGCAGCCTGCTTTTTGGAAATCGCGTTGAAGCGGGGGGGACGCTTAGCCCGCAGTGCGGCCGGCCGGCCGGCAGCCCGGCAAACACCCCGGTTTCGCGAATAGCTCCACGAGCCGAACCTCAACAAGCGACCGGTCAACCCGGCATGCCACGAGCACCGGAGTGAGGCGCTGATGCCGGGGCTGGCGACGGCGCCGGGCTATTGAGCCGCGCCGATGCTAGGACGTCGCGCCGGCGAGTTCCCCGGAGCGGGCCGCCTTCGCGCGGGCCACGGCCTCCTGGGCCTCCAGCATTTCGCGCGCCTTCAACGAGCGCGCATCATTGGCCTTCTGACGCATCTCCGCCGTGATGCGGCGCTCACGCAACTTGCGCGCCTTGCCGACGCGATCGCGGAGGAAGTAGAGCTTGCTGCGACGGATGCGGCCGCTGCGCACGGTTTTGATCGCGACGATCTTGGGCGAGTGCAGCGGAAAGGCACGCTCGACGCCCTCGTTCCCGACGATCTTGCGCACGGTGAACATCTGATCGAGTCCGCTGCCCTTGCGGCTGATGACGGTGCCCTCAAAATCCTGCTGGCGCTCCTTGTCGCCTTCGACAATGCGGAGGGTGACGACGACCGTGTCGCCCATCTCAAACTCCAATTCGCTCGGGCGACGGTATTTCGCCTCAACCACATTGAACAGAGGATGTCTCATCGTTGCGCCTCTCTTTCTCTATCTGCAAGTACAAAGCTTTTGCGCCGACCGATCCGCGCGCAGCGGGCCGCGGACGGTCGTCTCAGTAAACGACGCGACCCGATCCTGGATCAGATCGGGTCGTCGCCGGCGAGTATGGTCTTCGGCCTGCTGCCGGCGCCACGCGGCGATTTCCGCGTGATTGCCCGAAAGCAGGACTTCCGGAACGTTCTGGCCCGCATATTCGCGCGGGCGGGTGTAATGGGGAAAATCAAGCCGGCTGCCATCTTCATGAGCGCTGAAGGATTCGCTCTGCGACGATTCCTCGTTGCCCAGCGCCCCGGGCAGCAGCCGCACGATCGCATCGATCATGGCCAGGGCCGGCAATTCGCCGCCGGTCAGCACAAAATCGCCCAGGCTGATCTCGACGGGCTGCAACAGATCGATGATGCGCTGATCAAAGCCCTCGTAGTGGCCGCAGATGATCAGCAACCGCTGTTCACGCGCCAGCCGCCGCGCATGTTCCTGGGAAAAGACCGTGCCCTGCGGACTGGTGAGGATTCGCAGGGCAGGGCGAGGATCGAGTTGTTCAATCGCGCGAACGGCATCGACAACGGGCTGGCACATCAACACCATGCCCGGCCCGCCGCCAAACGGGCGATCGTCTACTTTGCGGTGACTGTCGGTGGAATAATCGCGGAGTTGATGCAGGACGATTTCAACCAGGCCACCGGCCTGGGCGCGGCCGAGAATGCTGGCCGCCAGATAGGGCCGCAACACCTCGGGAAACAAACTGACTACGTCGATCCGCACAATGTCGTCCTGTCAGCCGCCGCGATTGCGTCATGAGCCTTTGGCGATCTTGAGCCGCTTGATCATCCGCGCGACCGTCTCCGACGGCTGCGCCCCGACGCCGAGCCAATACTGGATCCGCTCGGCATTGAGCATGATCTGCTTGCCCGCGTCTTTGTTGGTGGGGTCATAAACGCCCAACTCTTCGATCACAGCGCCATCCCGCGGGCGGCGCGAATCGACCGCTGCCAGACGAAAGACAGCTTCATGCGTGCGCCCTGTACGCTTAAATCGTAACTTCACCGCCATATGACACTCCGCCTTTGCCCGCGACGGTGCATTCACCGGCGAGCGCAATACCTTCTCTGCAATCCGTTCGCCCTTGAGCCTTCTCGGACGAATTGGGTCGAGCCATTCATCATAACCCGCTGTTAACAAACTGCCAAGGCCCCATCGCTTTGGATTATTGAGCTATTTGGTCACCCGCGCTCAGGCTTCCCTCCCGGGTGAGTGGCTTCGAGCCGGGTGGGACAGGCTTCCAGCACAGGGTGGGACAGGCTTCCAGCCTGTCGAATATCAATCTTGATAATCTGCCCCATTCAGATCAAACCCGCGACATGTTCGCTCGCTACACGACCAGATCATGCCCGCCTGCTGACAATAATCATCACATTCTTAGATGATTCGACCAAGCAACGAACTAGGCAATCGATCATAACATGCTAAAATTAATTGAGTTACATATAAAATTCTCAAGCTAAATCCACTGGCGGAAATCAACTTGCATAATGATATTTTTATGATATCATATAGATATTGAAGGAGACGACATGATTCGGGAACAACTTCGAGCCGTTCAACAAGGTTTTACGATGCTCGCCGTCGGTGTGATCGGTCTGCTGCTCGGAATCGCACTGCTGATCGTCGCAGCCAATGCGAAACTGCCGGCCCTGGTCGTGCTGGCGGTGCTGGTCATTCTGGCTTCGTTGCTTGTGCTCAGCGGCCTGTTCGCCGTGGCGCCCAACGAGGCTCGTGTGCTGCAACTCTTTGGGCAATACGTCGGCACGGTGCGCGACGAGGGGCTGAAATGGGCCAACCCGTTCTATACCAAGCGGCAGGTCTCCGTGCGCGTCCGCAACTTTGAGTCGAACAAGCTCAAGGTGAACGATCGCGACGGCTCGCCGATCGAAATCGCCGCAGTCGTCGTGTGGCGCGTGGTCGATACCGCGGAGGCGGTCTTCGAAGTGGATGACTACGAGAATTATGTGCACGTGCAATCGGAGTCGGCCGTGCGCAACCTCGCCACCCGCTATCCCTACGATGCGCACGACGATCACTCACTCTCGCTGCGCGGCAACACGAATGAAATCGCCGGAGAGTTGAAGACCGAGGTGCATGAGCGCCTCGCCAAGGCCGGCGTCGAAGTGATCGAGGCCCGGCTGAGCCATCTGGCTTACGCCCCGGAAATTGCCGCCGCCATGCTGCGGCGCCAGCAGGCCAGCGCGATCATCGCCGCCCGATCGAAGATCGTCGAAGGCGCGGTCACGATGGTGCAGATGGCGCTGGAGCAACTCGCGCAGAAACAGGTTGTCGAGCTGGATAACGATCGCAAGGCGGCAATGGTTTCAAACTTGCTGGTTGTCCTGTGCGGTGAAACCGAAGCGCAACCGGTCGTGAATGCCGGCACGATCTATCAGTAGCGGCTTGCAACAGCGTGTCAGCCCCGCGGCGCCGAAGGAGAGCATGCTGTAGCGTCGGCCCTGCGTGGCCGGCGGCGTGCTGCGGATGGGTGGCATGCTCTCGCAGCCGGGCGCTGCATGCTCTCGCGATACTCCGCGTGAGCATGCGCAGCGCGTGATGGGAGTGAGACTTTGTAGCCTGCGGCCTGCTGACGCGAGTACGCGAAAGCATGCCACCCGCCGCCATTGCTGGATGATCGACCCGGATAACGCCGATGGTGCCACGAAAGTCATTCCTGTTGCGGCTGCCGCCGGAGTTGCTCGCGCGCCTGCAACGCTGGGCCGATGACGATTTGCGCAGCCTGAATGGCCAGATCGAGTTTCTCCTGCGAAAAGCGCTGCAGGAATCTGGCCGCGGCAAGCACCCGGAATCGACGGACGAAGCCCCCCACGACGACCGGCCTGCGCCGGATCAGCCGCCCCCTGATCAGGCCTGAGCCGTAACGGCCGCTCGTGTCATTTCCCTTGTGAAATAGCCCCGACACGATTCGCATTCATGCATTCATATTGCGGGCAAACCCCCACTTGTTCACCATCCCTGGCAAGGGTAGGTTACGCCAACGGTCCGTTTCGACGTATACAGTGCCTGCGGCATCTGCTTTTCTCGTTCGCATTTGTTGATTAAGCCCCGCAGGAAATCGCCAGGAACCGCATCATGATGGATGAAAAGCCCGCCGCCGTGGAAGGATCGGAACTGGTCACTGCGTCGAATGGTCAAGAGACCGCCGCCGCCGAGCCTAACGCCACCGCCCGTCCGATCGGCCACATTGTCGGTGTTGGCGCTTCCGCCGGCGGGCTTGAAGCACTGGAGCAGTTCTTTCAGGCGCTGCCGATCGACAGCGGCCTCTCCTTTGTCGTGGTGCAGCATCTCTCGCCCAACTTTCGAAGCTTGATGGACGAACTGCTGGGCCGCTATACGCGCATGCCGATCCATCGGATCGAAGCCCAGATGCCGATCGAGCCGAACTGCGTCTATCTCAACCCGCCGCGCAAGAATGTCGTGTTGCAGGATGGTCAGTTGCAGCTCGTCGAACTGGACCCGGCCGCCGGCCTGAATCTGCCGATCGACGTATTCCTCACGTCGCTGGCCAAGGAAATCGGCGAGCGCTCGATCGCGATCATTCTCTCGGGCACCGGCAGCGACGGCACCCGCGGCGCCCGCGCCGTCAAGGAAGCCGGCGGCGTGGTGCTCGCGCAAGACCCGGAAACCGCGAAATTCGACGGCATGCCGCGCAGCGCGATCGCGACCGGCCTGGTCGATTTCGTGCTCTCGCCCGCCGGCCTGGCAGAGCACCTCCAGCGTTTCGTCAAACATCCCTTCGCGCGCGGCAGCATCGAAGCGCCGCTCCTGCCCGACGGCAGCACCAAGCTCGACGAAGTGATCCGTATTCTGCGCACCACGCACGGGATGGACTTCACGTATTACAAGCCCAACACGATCAGCCGCCGCATCGAGCGTCGCATGGGCATCAATCACCTGGAGGATCTCGACGAATACCTGCGGATGTTGCAGGCCAACGAGGCCGAGTCGCGGGCGCTGTTGCGCGATTTGCTGATCGGCGTCACGCAGTTTTTCCGTGACACCGAGGTGTGGCGCAAGCTTCGAACGCAGGTCATTCCGCGCCTGCTGAGCGCGACCCCACCGACGCAGCCGCTGCGCCTCTGGTGCGCCGCGTGCGCCAGCGGCGAGGAAGCCTACTCGCTGGCGATGGTCGTGCAGGAATGCCTGGAGCAGGCGGGACAGGAGCGCGAGGTCAAAATTTTCGCGACCGACGTCGATCCTTCGGCGATCGAGCGCGCCAGCGCCGGCGTTTTCCCCGAATCGATCATCTCGGACGTCGGGCCTGATCTGGCCAACCGCTTCTTCCAGCGCCGCGGCGAGACATTCGAGGTGCGCCGCGAGCTGCGCGAGACGATTCTCTTCGCGCAGCACAACCTGCTGCGCGATCCGCCCTTCACGCGCGTCGACATGATCTGTTGCCGCAATCTGCTGATTTATCTGAAGCCGGTGATGCAGCGGCGCGTGCTGTCGTTGTTCCACTTCGCGCTCACGCCCAAGAGCGTTCTGCTGCTGGGCGCGAGCGAAACGGTCGGCGACGCCACGCACGCGTTTCACGCCCTGTTCGAATCGCAGCGCATCTACGAAAAAATCCCCGGCGCCTATCTCAGCGAGCTGACCTCGTCACCGCCGATCGATCTGGCGACGCGCTTGCGCGCGCCGCTCTTGGCGCCCGACCGGCGCGTGCGCGAGGCCGAACAGCGCACGCCGATCGACCACGCCCGCGATCTGATTCTGTCGCGGTTTGCGCCGGCGGGTGTGCTGCTCAATGAGCAATTCGAGGTGGTTCACACCTTCGGCGACGTCAGCAAGTTCATGCAGATGCCCAAGGGCACCTTCACGTCCGAGGCGCTGCGGCTGACCGTGCCGGAATTGCAGGTCGGCTTTGCCACGGCGCTGCACCGGGCCGCCCGCGCCAATGAAAGCACGGCGTTCAAGGGCCTGCGTCTGAGCGGCGACACAAACACCGCGGTCGATCTGTGCATCGAGCCGGTGCGCGACCCGCTGCGAGAGCGCAAGTTTTATCTGGCGCTCTTTGAAGCGCGCGAAAGCGGCAATACCCTGGCGATCTCGGCGGAGGTTTTCGACGAATCGGTGCAGGCCCGTCAGCGCATTTCCGACCTTGAACTGGAATTGCAGCAGACCCGCGAATCGCTGCAGGCCACGGTCGAGGAGCTGGAGACCTCAAACGAGGAACTGCAATCCACCAACGAAGAGCTCCTGGCCGCCAACGAAGAGCTGCAAAGCACCAATGAAGAGCTGCACTCGGTCAATGAGGAGCTTTACACCGTCAACTCGGAGTATCTCAGCAAGATCAACGAGCTGCTGGCGCTGACCAACGACTTTGAAAATCTCCTGCGAAGCACGGATGACGGCATTGTTTTCGTCGATGCGGATCTGCGCGTGCGGCGGTTCACGCCGGCGGCCACGGGCTTCATCAACCTGGTGGAGCACGATCTGGGCCGGCCGATCCAGCACTTCACGCACAACATCGAAGGCGTCGATTTCGCCGCCGCCTTGCGCGAGATCATTGAGTCGCGCGCCGTGCAGAGTCGCGAGGTGCGCGCGCGCGACGGGCGCTGGCTGCTGCTGCACATGCGGCCGTTCATCACCGTCGAAAACCACGTCGAAGGCGCGGTGCTGGCGTTCATCGACATCTCCGCGTTGAAGCAATCGCAGCGAACCGCCGCCCTCTATGAGGAGTTCCTCTACACCTCGCTCGACGCGCTGCCCGCGAACATCGCCATCTTGAAGCCCGACGGCGAAATCCTGCACGTGAACGCGGCCTGGCGCCGCTTCGCCACCGAAAACAGCCTGCGCTCCGGCAACGCGTGCGTGGGTGACAACTACTTCGGCGCCGTGCGGCCCGACCTGGCCCCCAATCCGGACGAGCCGCGTCAAACCCTCGAGGGCATCCGTGCGGTCATTCGCGGCGAGCGCGATCGCTATGAAGACACCTATCCCTGCCATAGCCCCACCACGCAGCGCTGGTTCACATTGCGCGTCGCACCGTTCCCCGAGTCGCCGCCGCGCCGCGTCGTCATCTCACACGAAGACATCACCCAGCAGATGCTGGTGCAAGCCGAGCGTTTCCGGCTGGCGGCGCTGGTCGATTCTTCGGCGGACGCCATCGTCGCGTGTGAGTTGAGCGGCGCGATCAGCGGCTGGAACCGGGCCGCGACGCAGCTCTTCGGCAAGCCGCGCGAGGCGATGCTCGGCCAGCCGATCGCCACCCTCGCCGAAGGCTACTCCCGGCGCGACCTGCAGACGGCCTTTGCCCGCGTGACGCAGGGCGGCGGGGTGGTGCAATTCGAGCTGTCGCGTCCCGATGCCCGGCCGGAGCCGCTGACAGTGCTCATTACACTTTCGCCCATCGTCGAGAACGAACGCATGGTCGGCGTCTCCGCGATCGGGCGCGACATCACGCCGATGTTGCGCGCGGAGAGCGAGCTGCGCAGCACCGCGGCCGCCCTGGCGGAGGCCAACACCCGGCTGAAGCGCAGCAAAGAAGATCTGGAGCGCCTGGCGACGATTTCCGTCCACGATTTGCAGGAACCGCTGCGAACCATCAAGGGCTATAGCGAGCTGCTGCGCACACAGTCCGGCGCGCAGCTCGACGCGCAGGCCGCGGAGTTTCTCGGCCGGATCAGCGCCGGCGCCGATCGCCTGCAGGAGATGATCACCGATCTGCGGCGGATCACGCGCATTTCCGCCGAGCCGCTCGGCCTGCACGAAACCGATGTGAGCGGCGTGGTCGGGCGGGTCGTAGCCGACCTCGACGCGCGCATCCGCGAGGCCGGCGCGACTGTAAAGTTCGACGCCTTGCCCGCGGTGTCGGCGAACCCGTCGCTGCTCGGACAGCTCTTCCAGAACCTGATCGACAACGCCATCAAGTATCGCGGCGACGCGCAACCGCAGATCGTGATTTCCGCGGAGCGCAAAGATCGCGAGTGGGTCTTCGGCGTGCGGGACAACGGCATGGGCATCAAGCCCGAATATCACGAGCGGATTTTTCAGGTTTTCCGCCGGCTGCATCCGCGCAGCGAATATCCGGGAACGGGTGTGGGCCTTGCGATCGCCCGAAAAATTGTCGATAAACATGGCGGTCGGATTTGGGTCGAGTCTCAACCGGCCGCAGGCAGCACGTTTTTTTTCACGCTGCCGGTCGAAGCGCCGTCGGCAGCGATGTAAGTGCTGAATCGTGCGCTTGTTCGGCGAGAAACAGGAAAGAAAGGCCGCGCCCGTCGCGACCGGGCTTTGTACGAATCCTCCTCTACGACAACATGCTTGACTTGAAATTCACGCCCACGAAGTTTCCGCTCCGGCTCCTCCTGGTTGAAGACAATCCCGATGACGTGAAATTCCTTCACGACGCGTTCTTCCAGGTCTGCCCGGCCGGACGCATCGACGTCGTTGAAGACGGCGACAAGGCGCTGGAGTATCTCCACCGTGCGATCGAAGGGCCGGCGGAACTCCGGCCCGACCTGGTGCTGCTCGACCTCAACCTGCCGCGCCTCGACGGCCACGAAGTGCTCGAGCGCGCCAAAACCGACCCCCTCCTCAAGACCGTCCCCGTCATCGTGATGAGCACGGCCCGCATTGCCAGCGAAGTCTCGAAGGCCTATGACCGCCACGCCAACGCGGTGCTCACCAAGCCGGCGGATTTCTCCGGCTATCCGGCGATTATGGCCTCGCTGGTGGCGTTTTGGTCTCAAACGGCCGCGCTCCGCCGCCAGCCAGACTAGTGCTTCGTCACACTTGAATTTTCGGATGAAGCGGAAAGGAGCTCGGACGTCACGGCATGAGATTCGTGCCTATCTTTCTAGTGGGACGCACGGGCCGGAGGCCCATGCTACCCGCGTTTCGAACCCGCAATTTCAAGTGTGACGAAACACTAGCGCTCGCTCGCACCAATGGATTTCTTAGGTCTTTGCGGGCGGCTCAGATAGCGCGAATGGGCTGCGTCTTGGCCGTCCCTCGCCGAAGAGAAAAGGGGGCAGGCTGCCGGCCTCCGAGCAGCAGGCGAACGGCTAGCCCCACCCGCGGTCGCGAACCTTTCAGCCTACCGGCCCAATGCACGGATCAAATCGGCTCGTCTTACCGCTTGACCAGATCGAAATGAGATCCCTAGCATGAGATGGGTCGATAGCGGCTCCCTTCTCGTGTGGTCGGAGGCTTTCATGGAACCGGTTTGGCAGCTTGCATTGTTGTTGACGTGGCTTGGCTCGCTGCTGCTGGGGGCGTTCCTCGGCTATGAGCGCGGGCGGTGGCAGACCGGCCTGTTGCTAGGGCTGTTTCTCGGCCCTTTGGGGGCGCTGGCCGCCGGGCTGCTGGTTCCTTCGCTCGCATGGGAGTGCCGGCGTCGCTATTTGGTGCATCAGCAGGTATCGGCCGCCCGCAAGGCCGACGAGCGCCGCGCGCGCGAGCGCCGCCGCGAGGCCGCCGAGTTCTCGAAGATCGCCGACAATTTGAAGGCACAAATCGATGATGATCGGATGATCCACACCGAGCAACTCGACCATCTCGCGAATGAGCTGGAGCGCATCGTCGAGACGAAATCCGTCCGCAAGCCCGATCTCGCCACCTGGATTAGCTGGCTGCGCGATCAGAGCCAGACGGAGCGCTCGCGCCGCAGCCCCGCCGGCCCGATCGACTCAGACGGCAGCTTCTAGTGCTTTGTCACACTTGAGTTTGCGGGTTCGAAACGAGGGGAACATCGGCCTTCGGCCCGTGCGTACCACAACAAACATAGGCACTTATTTCACGCCGTGACGCCGGAGCCTGTTTCCGCTTCATCCGAAAATTCAAGCTTAACGCAACACTAATGCGGGGGCGACCGACCAACGGCTTACGCTGCGACGACCGACCTCCGTGGCCGAAGCAACTTGGGGGTGGCAGAAGGCGGCAGACCAACCCGTCGTTGCGTAAGGAGACACAACGCTACAGTATCGCGTCGCCGTAGCGGCTGCCCTGCGCAACGTGCGCGGCCGACGGCGGACTTGCGAGCGCACGAAACCGCGCACCCAGTGCGTCCGCCACCACACAAACGAACGATAATCGCCAGCTTGCGATTCATAGCACGTGAGGCATCGATGTGGCTAAGGCTCTGGAAGCAAGTTTACGGCTGGCTGTCCGGCGCAGCGTTCACGCCGCACAGGGCGCGCGATCCCCGGCACCAGCTCGGCTTGCGCGGCGAGGCGGCGGCGGAGTCGCATCTGCGTCAGCGCGGGCTGCGCGTGATCGCGCGGCGCTTCGCGACGCGCGCGGGCGAAATTGACCTGATTATGAGCGATCGCGCGTGCGTGGTCTTTGTCGAGGTGAAGACGCTCACCAGCGACCGGCTGCAAGACCCGCGCGAGCGCGTCCATCCCCGCAAGCGGCAGCGGCTGATTCGCGCGGCCAGGTGGTTTCTGCGAATGCGCGGGTGGGAGGAGCGGGCGGCCCGGTTTGACGTGGTCACAGTGGTGATTCCGGAAAAGGGCGAACCGGTCATCGACCATCTCGTCGATGCGTTTTTGCCATGAGGGCGCTCGCGCTCACAGCCGAAGTCGACGCCGCAACGACTGCCGGCGGGGTCTGAGCGTTTGTCCGAATTTTCACGGAAAGCATGAATTATTGAGGCAGCAACGCCGTACGAAAACCCCGTCGCCGTCGCCCGGACGGAGGCGTATCGTCGAAATCCCTTCCGGTTGTTGGGCGGGTGGCCGATTTGCAATGCCGATTGATCGAGCAGCCGTGGCGCGCGAGAGTCGGGCACTTTCGCCGATGGTCTTGCATGAATAGAGGTATTGCTCTATTATAGCGCCGCGCGAGCAAAGCGCGCCGCCGAACGAGGGCAGATCGTAGGCGGCGCCCGGAGAGCGCTACGCCGCAAGGCAGGCTTTGCTCGCGCGACCGTCTACGTCGGGATTCTGAAAGCCTCTTGAGAGGAGCAACCGATGAATCGTTTGTTGAATTGCCCGCGGTCCGCCGTGCGCTGGTGCAGCGTAGGTGTCGTCCTGAGCGTGGCGCCGATGGCGCTCATGGCTGGTCTCCCCGACACGCGTTTTCTGATTCGCGAAGGCACGCGCATCACACGCGTGTGTGATGCGACCTGCGCACCCTGCCCCTTCCTCGAAACGGATGAGGTCAGCGGCGAGTTTTCTCTCGGCGTCGGCCTCGGCTTTGAGGGGTTCTCATCCAGCCCAGTGACGCAATTCCGCCTTGAATCGTTGCTGCTGACGGCGCGCGAATCCGCCTCGCCGACCGGCGCGTTCGTCGTTTCGGGCGGCTGGCCCGATCCTGAGGTCTCGCCGGTTGTGACAAACTTCACGCTTGACCTGCTGGTGGGTGATCGCGTCGTCGAGTTCAGCACCGGCTTTGTAAGCGCCCCGGCCACGCTCAAGTTCCGCCGCACGCTCTTTGGGCAGGACAATTGTGAACAGTATCGTATCGATCTGGTTGCGTTTCCGGTCGGCGCAGCCCCGCGCGGCGATGGCAACTGCGACTTCGTCGTGAATTTCGATGACGTCGATGCCTTTGTCTTGGCGCTCTCGTCGACCGCCGCGTTCGACGCGGTCTATCCCGGCTGTGACGTGATCCAGGCCGACATGGACGGCGACGGCGCCGTGACGTTTGAGGACATCGATCCGTTTGTCGCGGCGATCATCGCGGGCTAAGCCGCGCGAGCGCCCCCGGCGCGGCCTGTTGCGCAATGGCGCGCGAGCCGCTGCTGACGCTTCCGCTCGTGGCGTATAGCCTTGTGCGCGCTACGGGTGGCGCCTGCGGCCGCGCCGGGAACGGGGGGGCCGGCTTCGCTTACTCCTGAGGTGTCTCGCCTAACGCGCGGCAAGCGGCAGCAGGACGCGATTCGCGTCGGGCTGAGCCGCAGCCGCGGCCTCGTCGCGCGCGAGAATGTCCTCGGGGCGTTCCACCAGCTTGGTCGAGCGCATGCGCTCGGCGTGATTGTTCACGGCCGGCACGGTCCAGCGCTGCGCCGCTTGTTGACGCACGAGCGACCGCTTGCGCTCCGCGCGGGTCAGACGTTCGTACAGCCGCTCGCGCGCCTGGCGCGTGCGAATGGCGTCGGCGTGTGCTTGGGCGCCCATGTTGTTGCGCGGCAGGGTCGCCTCGTCTTCGGGGAACATCTCGTGATACTTCGGCGCGCGGCGCAGATAGCGAAACGGCTTGATGAACGGCTGATAGATCAGGTTCTTGGCGACCTTGCGTCCGAACTGAAAGGCGCCATACGCGACCGGGCCAAACCACCGCTTGTCGAGAAATTTCCGCGTCGTCGGGCTGGTCGCAAAGTCGATCAGCTTGTGGCAGATGGCGCTGGAGACGCCGGCGTTCTTCAGGCTGAGCACCGTGCGCAGCCACGCCGCCAGATAGTCATGCTTCGCGAATTGCAGGCTGCCCGTGTACATGTAGTCATAGGCGGCGTGATCGCGGCCGTGAATAAGACCGTCGGCGCTGGCGCGCTCATAGAGCGGCGTGCCGGGATAGAACATCAGCGGAAAGACGCGCAGCACGGCCGGACCGCGGTGATGATCGGCGATGAAGCGCATCGTCTCGATCACGTTTTGCTCGGGTTCGTACGGGTTGCTGACGATGTAGTGATACTCGGCCTTGATGCCGTAGCGGTGGAAGATGTCGATGCCGGCGCTGATTTTCTCCAGCGGCGTGGGGCGCTTGTAGATGTTTTTGAGGGTGTCCTCGCTGCCCGATTGCACGCCCATGCTGACCAGCGCGATCGGCACGCGCGCGAGCGAGCGCACTTTGTTCTCGGTGATGGTGTTGGGGAAGGCGTCCAGCTCGAACGGCAGGTTGACCTGCTGCTTATATTTCACGGCAAATTCTTCGATTTCCTCCTCGCTGCGGACAAAGAAGAGATCGTCGACGATGTTGATCGCCTCAATCGAGGGAAAGCTCCGCCGCGCGTGCTGGATTTCGGCGATGACGTTGTCGGCCGAGCGGCGTCGCACCCACGAGCCTTTGCCCTTGTAGACCTTCAGGAGGGCGGCGTTGTTGCAAAATGTGCAGGGATAGGGGCAGCCGCGCGTCGTTTCGATGCGAAAGCGGTGCAGTGTGCCGCGCAGATTGGAAGGCGTCGCGGGTTCAAGCCCGCCCGCGCCGGCCACCCAGTGCGTCTCCAACTCATAGTCGGGGAAGGGATAATCATCCAGATCGCGCTCCAGCGGGCGCACCTCGTTGCGGAATGTGCTTTTCACGCCAAACGCCCCGCCGCCGCGAAAGCCAAGGCTGCCGATCCCGGTGGGGTCGCGCCCGGCCTCAAGCGCTTCGACGAGTTGCAGCAGCGGCTCTTCGCCTTCGCCGACACAGATGGCGTCGGCGACTTCGAGCGACTCCTGCGGGGCGACGGTCGGGTGCGTGCCGCCCCAGATGATCGGGGCTTTGATGCCGGCGGCGCGGATTTTTTCCGTGAGAAACACGGAGCGATGAAATGTGTTGGTCATCAGGCCCAGGCCGATCAGATCGCGCTCGCGCAGGCGCGTCAGCATGTGCTCGACGGCGGCGGCGCTCCAGTCGGGTTTGGCCGTGTCGCGCTTCGAGCTCATGAAGATCATCTCCACGTCATGGCCACAGGCCTTGAGATACGAGGAGACGAAGCGCATGCCGAGCGCGATGGGATGCGTGTAGGTTGAAATCAGCGTGATGCGCATGAGCGAGGCTCCGCGAGTGCGAACCGGAACAGCCGCCCCCGCCGGGAATCGCGCTGCGATTCAGGCGGCTGTCCGAATAGGATCGATGCGCGGCATACGACTGTCCGCGCCATTGGGAAAAAAAGTAGTAAGCGAGCTGAAGTAAGTCAAGATCATTTGATTTCATTTCTATGAATTATGGACATCGTGAGCGCTTTATGCTCATGATCAAAACTGTAGTTTCAGAATTGTCAGTCGAGTTGCTTCGCGGTGGGTATCTTTTGCTTGCACGTTGCCCCGCTGCCAAGCGCCCCCCGCGCGCCGCTAGTCGCGCGGCGCAGCCGCCCTGGCGGAACGGTAGAGACGCCAGGCGTTGCGGGCGCTGGCGGCGCCAAAAAAGGCTATGACGAAAAGCAATAGAGCGAACCAATTGAAACGCTGATCCATAGCGTCCTCGATGATCCACTCCACGCTGATCGCCGCAAAGAGCAGCGCGCTGGCCAGATCGACCACCAGGCCGCCAAGCAGTGCGGCGCGCTGTCCCGTGGCGGCCCAGGCCGCGGTTGCAAAAAACGCATAGCCCAGCGACTGCAACGCAATCGCGAAGATGCGATCAATCAGAAACCAGGTTTGGGCCGCCTCTTTGCTCACGCTGCCGGGCGCGTCGACCAGCCAGCTTGTACCCAGAAACATGCTGATCAGGCCAACGATGACGTGACCCAGCGCGCTCGCGCGCACCTCGGCCGCGAAAGCAGCCTGCGCTTGCGCCGCGGCGGCTGGGGCGGGCGCGGTCGGCGGCGACGAATGGGCAGGATCAGGCTCAGGATGCATCGCATCTGCTCCGCTACGTGGCTTTAGAAGATTAACATGCCGACGCCCAGCCCGCCGCAAAGCACGCCCATCACCGTGCCGGCGATCGCCAGCGGCGGGATGTGGCCGGAGTACTGCCCGCGCCAGATCGCGACCAGTCCCAGCAGGACGGCGACTGCCGCCGGAAAGATCAACGCACACAGCGGCAGTGAGACCAGCGCGACCACAAACGACGCGGTCGCAGCCTGCTGGGCGCGTATTTCGGCCATTTTGGGGACGGCTTCACTGGCAAACGGCGTGGCGCAGGCCACACAGACGGCGGCATCGATAGGATTTTCAGCCTGACACCGCGGACAGTGTATGCGGGCATCATCGCCGTGGCCTACGATCGCCGGAGCATTTCCGCCGCTGGCCGCATAGGCATGGACCGGCGTCGGGTCTTCGGCTTTGGATTCGACGATGATCGGCCCAATGCGGGCCGTACCATACTCATAGGTGGGAATTTGAAACCGCGTCGCACAGCCCGGACAGGCCGCCGTCGAGCCGCTCTGGTCGGTATAGGCCTCAAGCATCGCGCTGCACCGCGGACAGCCAAAGCTGAAAACGCGCCCAGTGTGGATGGCGGCGGCGGCGCGAGCCGGACCATCACGCCGCGGCGCAGTCAGGCGAAGATTCGCGCGGCAGTGCGGGCAGAGCACTTCGCGCCCCGCCCACTGCCGGCGCGCGGTAAAGACCTGGTCGCACTCCGGACACTCGACGCGAAAGGTGTCAATGTCCGTGACCATGCGCATATCTTACGTTGACTGTGTTCTCACTGTCGCGGACGGCAACCTCCGACCGGCAGTGGTGCGGCGTCAACAAGCTGCCCCCCACGACGACGCTCATCGCGGCTGAAAGCTAAAAGGTAGTCCTTCGTCACACTAGAATTTGCGGGTTCGAAACGCGGGTAGCATGGGCCTCCGGCCCGTGCGTCCCACTAGAAAGATAGGCACGAATCTCATGCCGTGACGTCGGAGCTCCTTTTCGCTTCATCCGAAAATTCAAGTTTGACGAAGCAGTAGTGCGTGCGGTGGGGCGACGCTTGCCCATTGTCCCGATGGCGCAACGAGAATTGCAGCCGCCCGATCTGCGCAGCGAGCAGGGCGACTACGCCCCGGCGCCTTCGGACGCCAGCAGCGCCGGCTCATGGTTTTGGCTCGATCGATCGGCGTTTTCGGCGTGCTGGGCGGCCGCGCTCAGCAGCTTGGCTTTCATCAGCCGGCCGACCTTGAACTTGACGGTGCGCTTACCGGGGACGCGCACTTTCTCCATGGTTTTGGGGTTCTGAGCGATCCGGGCGGCCCGGGCGCGCAACTCAAATACTCCGAAGTCGCGGAATTCGAGCCGGTTGCCTTCGCCAAGTTCGCGGATGATCTCATCAAGAAAGGTCTGGACGACGCGCTTGACCACCACGCGCTTGTTGTTGGTCTGTTCCGCAATCCGATCGACCAGATCTTTTTTAGTTACGGTTTTCATTGCTTTCCCCGGGGCCGCTCGAATCTCGCGGCGGCCGCTGGATAACTACCTGATTGATAAATCCGTTACGAAGACCTACGTCTCTGATGATTGTCGCGATCGTACCCGAACCGTCGGCGCCAATCAAGCGGAATTCCATTGTCTGTAATGAGTTAGGCCGCAACACCGAAAGCCCTTGCGTTCCGCGCTTCCATAGCCGGGGCGTCGCTGAACCGAACCGGCCAGTCGGGACAACGGCTACCGGCGCTTTCGCAAGCTTCCTTTACGAACCAGCACCAACAAGCCGCTGCGCGGCAGGTCAAACGCCGCCGCTCTTCATAAACCATTCAACAGACGCATGTTATTCGATTGGAGCATCCGGTTCAACGGCAGTCGGCAGGGAAATCGGCGCGCGTTCAGCCAGTGTGACGATTCCGCCGCAGCATTCGGGTGGCAGCTCAACCTGAATTTCGGGATGGCCCGAGAATTCGATCGCAAGGCGCGTGGTCGGGTCTTCGTTGGGTCCGGGGATGAGCTCCGCGCGGGCCGGCTCAGGGCCGGGACCGCTGCCCTCAAGCAACAACACGTTGAGAAAGAGTGCGCGATCGCGGGCACTGGCAGGTTCAAGCTCGATTCGGCCCCAATGAGGCGTGGCGCCGAAATCGGCGCCGAGCGTGCCCGGGCGCCCCAGCCGGTACCAGACATTGTGTGCGTCGCGCCTTTCCGCCGGGAGGATCAGGCGCTCAAAGCTTTCGGCGCTGCCGCCGACGTATTTTCGACCGGCGTGGGAACCGGTCGCGACTTCTTCCAGTCGGGCTGGGCCGCCGGTAATGCGGGCACGACGAGGCGCCGGCAGGAGCGGAACCAGCCGCGCCGCCGACGTGCCGCCGCGCCATGAATATGCATCCACGGCCGGGGTGCGCCAAACGCCGGCATCGTTGTCGGGGCCAAAGATGCGTTCGGCCGGTCGCAGCACCTGTTCATCCGCCAGCGGCCGCGTCGGGACGTTCAACACCCAGACCGGCGTGACGCGGGGCGTGACCATTTGCACCCGATCTACGACCACGAGCGCCGCCGGATTGCGCCGCTCGCCGCGGGCCGCGGGCAGTTCTTTATCCGCAGCCGGTTGAGGCGGAACAACCCAGATGAACTCGCGCGTATACGCACGAAGCGAACGGGGGTCGTAGGCCGGCGCGAGATCGAGCGCGAGATAAGCGAGTGATTCGCGCTGACCATAGGCCCGCGGCCGCGCCACGATGCGCTTTTGGGTTTCGAGCGGCGTCTGCCAGTCGGTGCAGGTTTCCTCGATCGGGCGCTGGCCGCCGACGGCGCGATACGGCTCGCCATTCCAGCTTTGCAGCCGACTGGTGTCATACGCCACGAGTGCGTTGTGCGCAATCGTCGCCGTGTAGTACTGCTCAAAAGAGAAGGGCTTTTCGTCGCGTCCGTGCCGCTGGCTGCCGCCGCGACTGGCGATCGCTTCGAGCGCTACGTTGTCGCCGCCGCGCGTCGTCAGATAGCCGGCCGCACGAATGAGGAAGTGGCCGGCGTCGAAGTGCTGGCGACGGCGCAGGAAGGGCTGACCGGCCTCGATCCAGATCGCGATCGCCTTGCCGGCCACGGCCTTGCGATCGCTGGAACCACGGGGCGATGGCGGCTGTAAAAAGCAGACCGCGCCGCCGAAGTTCCGCGCCAAGGGTAACTCTGCCGCGCGCGGCGGGGTGCGACCCTGGGGCAGCGGAAATCCGAAGAAGACCCAGCGCCAAAGCTCCCCGGCGGCATCTTGGACAGCTGTCAGTTCGACCAGGCGGGCGACATCGATGGCGGCAGGGGCCTGGGTGCGCGCCGCAATCAGGTGCGCAGTCAGCGGGTGAAGCTGATTCCAGTAGGCGGCAGGCGTGCCGGGCAGCAAGTCGCCATCGTCGCGATCGAACTGTCGCGGCCGGGCCGGATCAACCGCCGCCGCATAGAGGTAGTGTTCGAGCCAGCGGGCCAAAGGCGGGGCATGGCGCTGCCAGCCCTGGGCCGGATCGAGCGCCCCGCTCAACTCAATCGCCAGCGCCGTCAGCAACTCTTCGTCGGCAGCCATGCCCGGCCCGGTCGGTGAGAAGCCGCGCCAACTCACGACATTCGGGAAGCTCGTCGCAAAATAGGTCCGGGCGGCGTCACGCAAGCGCAGCCGCTGACTTTCCCACGCCGCGCCGGGCACATCGTCGTCATCCAGGAAGATCGCCATGACAAGCCAGGCGAGCTTCTCACGAAAGCCGCGTGGCTCTAGCGGGCTGTCGCCGGCGGCCAAACCGGTCGCGGACTCACGGATGTGCTCGAGATAGGCTTCTCGCGCGGCCGGATTGAGCGCGGGCCAGCACCACTCCGCCGCAACGGCCCGCTCGAGCGGATCGATGGACGGATCGGCGGCCCGCTGGACGCCGAGATCAACCAGCGCCAGGCGGCGCGGATTGGCGGGGTCCGCGGGATCGACGCGGTGCACAAATGCCGCCGCAATCATTTCGCCCGGCAAGACCGACTCGCCCGGAGGCGTTAGTGTGCGCCGGCGTAGTTGCGTGAATTCACCGGCAAACGCCCCGAAGCGCCCCCACGTCGGCTGATTCGGCGACTGCGCCACGCCGCAAAGGTGCTGCAAACGCGGGAGGTCGTTGCTCGAGAGCAGGAACTGCGGATGATCCGCCGCGCGGGCTGAGCCGGTTTCGAGCCTTGCCAACAGCATGAGGATGGGCAGTGCCCAAGCAGCGCCTGCGGACCGGAAGCATCGCATACGCCAGTTATAACCTGTGCCGCGCCAGGCAACAGCCCCGCAATCGCATGCCAGCCAGAGCCGGCTACCGGGCGGCCTTGCCCATGCGCATTCAGCCGCCGTTGAAGAATTTCAGCAGCCCGTCACTGGCCATGACGATGCCCACTACGATCACGCCCCAATAGACCAACCCGATCGCGAGAAAGAGATAACCGGCGAGGATCAGAATCCCGTCGCGTTGAAGCATGCCAAACGCCAGCGTCATGATCGCCGCCGCCGGAATCGCGTTGGTAAAAGGAATCAACGGCGGCGCCGGCAGCATCAGCACCAGCGCCGCGACCGAGAGCAGGAAGCCATTCACCGCCGAAATCACGACCCCGCTGCTGAAGATCTGCAAACGGGCGCAGGTGAAGCGCTCGGCCCAGGCAAAGAGCTTGGCGGCGCGGCCCAGTGCGTCGGCCAGTTTGGGGCTGGGCAGACGTCGATCGACGAGCCAAGCCGGCAAATAGGGCAGACGGTTGAGCGCAACGCCGATGCCGATGAGCAGGATCGGAATGCCTAGCACCGTGCTCGCAAGCGGCAGCGGAATCGGAAACAGAAACGGCGCGGAAATGAGAATGCATGCGACCAGCAGCCCCTGCTCTCCGATGCGCTCGAGCAGCTCGCGCAGCGAGACGCTCTCGGGCGGGAGCGCCCCGGCTACCTCGGTCAGGATCACCGAAACGGGGCGGTCTGTCGGATGGATCGGGATCTTCACCACGCGCAGATAGTAGGGCCAATCGAACCGACTTTCGCAGCGATGAACAAACGATTTTGTAAGCGTTCGATGAAGTTTGCTTCAAATCCGCAACGCGGCGCGGGCCAGCGCCGCCGCCCCCCAAACACCGGCCTCGTCGCTCGTCAGCGGGGCCGCCTCGATCCGCAAGTCAGCGGGCATCAGTGAATCTCGCCGCGCGTCGAACGCAGCTTGCACCGCGGCCGGATTGATCGCGCCGTGATCGACCGCGCCGCCGCCCAGCACAATGCGATCGGGCGCATAGACTCGTGCGATCTGCACGCAAGCCAGGGCCAGCGCCGCCGGGGCCGCCGCCGGGCGGCTTTGCCACACCGCCTCGACACAGCCGCGCCCGCCGCACCGGCACCGCGGCGCCTGTGGCGTGGAATCGACAATCAGATGCCCAAGCTGCCCGGCGCCATCGCGCGTATGTCGCACGAGCTGACCACCGAGCATAACGCACCCGCCGATGCCCGTGCCGATCGAAAGGTATGCCAGTCGTGCCGCCTGTGGCGGCATGGGAGCAAGGCGCTGAAACTGTGCCCAGCCCGCGGCAATCACATCGGTATCGAATATCGGCCGCATGCCCAGCGCATCCGCAAACAACGGATCAAGTTCCACGCCCTCCAGCCGCGGCAGATTCACCGCGCGCCGCAGCACGCCCGCCGCTCGATCAAGCAGCCCCGGCAGGGCGACCCCTGCCGACAGCCATGTCGCACCCTCGGCACGAAGCGCATCACAACCAGCCCGCAAAGCACCGGCCAACGCGACCGGCTCACCCTCCGGCGGCGTCGCGACGCGCAACAGCGCCGAAACCGGCACGCCGGCGGCATCGAAGACCTGCATGCGCAACGTGCCGCCGCCGAGATCGACGCCCACAATGGGTGCGGCGCTTTCGGCGGAGTCAGACGCGGCGTTTCCGCCGAACTGCGGCGCGGCTGGAGTTGGCATGCGGGTCATTCCTGGGCGTCGGCGGCACGGACGGACTCAACTCGGCGACGCGCGAGCCGCCGATATTTCAGGCCGCTCGAGCGCTTGTTACACGGCGCTTCAAAGTTTCACAATATGCGCGGCGATGGCGTGCAACGAAGTTTCGACATGGCCGCGGCCGCCTCAACGCAGCCGCATGAAATGGCCGTATTTCGAACCATCGTCGAGAGTCACTTCATAGCGCAGACACGGCGCCGCACGCACGGCATCCCACTCCACGGTCTTGGGGCCGAAGTTTGCGATGGCATTACCTTCGCCGACGGGGTCGCCATATTCAAAAAGAACCTCATCGTCATCCGGCTGGTTGTTGCCGTTCTGATCGGAAAACACGACCAGCGCGAGACGGGATACATGGTGCCCGTTCTTGCCGCGTGCCTGGAGCTGAACGGCCTGGCGTGCGCGGTCGTCGCGGTCGGCGAGCGCGAAGCAGCGCAGGCTGACGAAATAATTGTCGCTGTTCTGGAAGGAATAGCCCGCCCGCGGCACCGCGCTGACCCACGCCAACCCCATCAGCAAGACCAGCGCGATCAACATCAGCAGCACCACCAGAAAGCCGCGGAGTTGCAGCCCCGATCGCGCCGGGATCGTTGCATCCACATTCATGTCGATATTCTAGCGCGGATTCAGCCCGGCTGTAGCGCACGCCCGCGCCGCCGACGGCACGCTGCCGCGTCGGCGGAATTTCGAACTGCGAATAGCGAAGAACGAATGAAAGTCGCTGCGGCGGGCGGAGTTGATATCACGAAATCAGTTGATCACGTTCCCACGATCAGGGCTTCGGCTTCGTCATTATTCAATTGACGGGTTGGAACCGAGGGTAGCATGGGCCTCTGGCCCGTGCGTCCCTGAGCCAACAGAAACATGAATGCGGCATAAATCTGCTCTGGACGTCAGTAGACCTGCCCCTGAAAGAGCATGAGTGATCCGTCAAGCTTGAATTTTCGCATCATGCGGAAAAGAGCTACGACGTCACGAGGTGAAATAGGTGCCGCTGTTTGTTGTGGGACGCACGGGCCGGAGGCCCATGCTACCCGCGTTTCAAGCCCGAAAAATCTGCTGCGACAGACGACGAGCTTGATCGTTGCCGCCGCAAGCGTGCCCGCCGGCTATGTGCGGCCGATCGAGCGGCGCCAGATTTCGAACGCGACCAGCGACCAGATCGGATAGCCGTAGTTGCCCCGCGCGGCGCGGTGATCTTCGATCAATCGCTCGGCGATCCTGGGGTCGAAGACGCCGGCCTGGCGGAAGGTGGCGTCGGTCAGGTAATCGCGCGCCAGCGGATACAGCTCGCCGCGGAACCACTCATCGAGCGGCACGGTGAAGCCCATCTTCGGGCGCTGCATGATGGCTTTCGGAAGGTGGTCGCCCATCGCTTTGCGCAGGACCGCCTTGCCGACGCCGTCGCGCGTGTACTTCATCCGGCTGGGCATGCGCGCGGCCAGCTCGACGATGCGATGGTCGCACAGCGGCACGCGCGCCTCGACGCCGTTGGCCATCGTCATGCAATCGCCCTTCACGAACATCTCATCGGGCAAGAGCGATTTCACGTCGGTATAGAGAAACGGCCGCATCCAATCGCCGTTGCCGCCGGCCGAGCGGCGAAAATCGGCGACGTAAGGCAGCAGCCCCGCGGTTGGCGCGGCCCGGCCCACCGCGGCGCCGCCCGCGCCCGCAAAGAGCGGGCGCAGCAACGCCTGTGGGCTGCTCTCAAGCGTCAGCCCCTTGGCCGCCAGATAGGGGAACCACTCCTCACGCGGCAGCGAGATCGTCTCGAAGAACTTGCGCGCTCGCCGCAGGGTGTTGCCCGCGCGCGAGGTGGTCCGCAGCGGCCAGGGCCAGTTGAGCACGCCGCTGCACATGCGGATCAGCGGGCGCGGCAGAAGCCCCTGGGCCTTGACCATCTGCTCAAAGTAGCGGTAGCGCAGGTCATAGCCGGCGAAAATCTCGTCGGGCCCGTCGCCGGTCAGGACGACTTTGACGTGCTGCCGCGCGAGCTGACTGAGCGAATAGAGCGGAAACGCCGAGGCAATCGCGCACGGCTCGCCGAACATCCGCACGACGTGATCGACATCCTGCAGCAGATGGGGCTCGAAGAGATACTCGTGATGCTCGACGCCCAACTCCTGCGCGAGCAATCGGAAGAAGCGCGACTCGTCATATTTGGATTCAGGGAAACGGATGCTGAAGGTCTTGACGACGCCGGTGCTGTGCTTCGTCATGAGCTTGACGACGGCGCTTGAGTCGACGCCGCCGGAGAGAAACGCCCCCAGCGGCACGTCGGCCATGAGCTGGCGCTTGACCGCGTCATTGAGGAGCGCGTACAGCTCTTCGACGAACTGCTGCTCCGAGCTCGACTCATCCGGGCGAAGCTGATACTCCCAGTATGGCCGGATCGTCACGCGCCCGCCGCGCACCGTCAGGAGGTGCCCCGGCAACAGCTTGCGCATGTGCTGATAGATCGAAAGCGGCCCCTGAATCATGCCAAACGACAGATACGAAAGCAGCGCGGCGGGGTCATATTCGCGCGGGGCGCGCGAGCCGGCGAGCAGCGTCGGCAGCGTGCTGCCGAAGGCGAGCTGACCGTCATAATCGGCATAGAAGAGCGGCTTGACACCCAGCCGATCGCGTGCAATCAGCAGACTACCGTCGCGATCATCCCAGATGGCGAATGCGAAGTCGCCCAGCAAATCGTCGACGAGGCGCTCGCCCTTCTCTTCGTAGAGATGGACAAGCACCTCGGTGTCGGTGCGGGTCTTGAAAACGTGCCCCTTCGCCGTCAGCCGTTCGCGAAGCTCCTGATAGTTGTAGATTTCGCCGTTGAAGATGGTCCAGATGGTTCCATCTTCGTTGGCGATCGGCTGATCACCGCCGGCCAGATCGATGATCGAGAGCCGCACGTGCCCGAGGCCCACGCCATGCTGATCACGGAAGAATGTGCCGCGCGCGTCGGGGCCGCGCTGCGCCATGGCGTCGCACAGGCGCGCAACGCGCTCGCGCTCGACCGGCTCGCGCGTCTGATAGTTAAAGATGCCGCTGATTCCGCACATGGCTGCTTCTTACGAGTATGGGGAGAGAGTCATTTCGCCCGCGCCGTCGAGGCTCACGCCGTCGGGGCCGGCTGCGCCGTTGGCTGCCCCGGAACGACGGGCCGCATCGGCGGCCGGCGCGGCCCGGCCGGCGCGGCCCAATGCGGGCCAGGCTGCGGCGGATGGGCCTGGCGAAGCCGCAGACGCTGTTGATACTGGGCAATGGCGTTCTTCTCGCGCTGCGTCTGCTCGCAGAGCAGCAGGCAAAGCGTCACCGGAATCCAGAACCACTTGGCGTATTGCAGTGTGTGCACCGCGCCCTCGATGATGACAAATCCGAAGATAATCGCCGCACCGATGCCGGGCGTGGCCTGATTAATCCCCCAGACCGCGCGGAAGAGGAACCACATGCCCAACATGAAGCTGACAAAGCCGATCGGTCCGCCCTCGACCAGCGCGGCCAGATAAGTGCTGTGAATATCCACGAAGTGGCCGCGCCGCTCCGAGAGCGTAAACGTCGTATTGCCATAGCCGAAGCCCAGCGGCATCGTGATGTAGGTGTTGATCGCGGTCGACCAGATGAACTGGCGCGCCTCGCCCTTGCCGGCGCTGCGCTCGCGCAGCAACTCCTCGAGCCGCTCCTGACTGCCCTGCTCCAGCACGCGCGCGTTGAGCACGACGACGGCGCTGGCCGCCGCCGTCACCAAAAACACGCCCGGGATCATGATGCGCCGCACAAAGCCCGAGCCGCGCGCAAAAACCATCCCGAGCATCACCGACCCAAACGCCGAAAGCAGCCCCGTGCGTGAGCCGGTCTTCAGAATGCCCATCAGCATCGGCGGAACCGACGCCAGCAGCGCCAGTTGAATGAATTTGTTCCGCGTATAGGCCCACGCCGCCGGGATGCAGATCAGCCCGAGGCAGATCGACAGCGCCACAGTGTTGGGATTGGCGAATTCGCCCAGCGTCGAGCGCCCGCCGATGCGCGATGAGCTGCCGATGCCGAGGCTGACGAGAATGCCTGATGCCAGGCTGCCCGCGACGGTGAAGAGCAGGGCGCGCTGGATGAAAAGCCGGTCGGTCAATCGCAACAGGCAAACCGCGACGAGCATGACCTGCACGACGACCTGTCCGCCGAAGCGCAACGCGGCCAGCGGCGCAATCGCGATGCCCGAACTCAGGATGCCATATAAACCATAGACCATCATCGCCTTGAAATGGCTGCTGCTGACGATCATCGGCGCCCGTGCCCGCGGCGCCCGGCAGACATACGAAAGCAGGACGAGCGGCGCGAGCACCTTGCTGGGGGTCAGGATCGCCTCCTGCTCCTGCAAGAAGGCCTGGTCAAAGGGCTGTAGCGCACAGTAGATATAGAACCCGATTTCCGGCGACATAAAGAGCGAGATCAGAAAGGCGCCCACGCCCAATCCAATCGCGGCCTCTTTGGCGCCATTCGCATACAGGGCGCCCGCCATCAGACCTGCCGGCAGGAGCAACAAAAGCAGCAGTTTGCCGTCGGTGTGCTTCACGGGCGGCAGGAGTGATTCGAGAAAACGGGGGTTCTTGGCGATGGCCTGGGCCGTGGGAATCGCCGCCGGCCGCACCGGCGCATAGACGCGTTGCGCAGGCAGAGCGGCGACGCCGGGCTTTACGTACGGACGATCCATGAAAGCTCACTCGCCGAAGCAGCAGCCAGGGTGAGCGACCGCCCGGTCGCACCCGCGCTGACGGATAGTAACACACTCCCGCTGAACGGTGGAGCGTAATCTCCATCGCAGCCGCTTGCACTCTCAGCCGCACGCGACGCGCCAACGGGGCCGCTGGGGCATGGGCCTGCTGACGCGCGTTCTCAGGCCGCCTATCTGGGCGGCGCCGGAGCAGCGGCCCAAGCTTCCGCGGGTCGGTCAACGACCGCCCTGGGCCGGCAGCGGTCGGCTGCGCGGGCTGGCGCTCACGGTCTGAACAAGAATACGTATCGGCCAGATGTGTGGTTCAGACGCCGACCTTGGCTTTGGGCTTGCGGCGGAGAAATCCGAGAATTCCGCCCGAGCTGGCGGCAGCTTCGTCGGCGGGCTGTACCGCCGAGACGAGCTTGCGGGCAATGTCCTGAATCGCCAGGCGGGCTGGGCTGTTGGGCGAATTCGACATGATCGGGTGACCAAGATCGCGGGCGGCGGTGACGCGCCGGTAGTCGTTGGGCACGTTGCCAAAGATCGGTTTGCCCAGATGTTGCGACGCCTCATTGATCGTGATCCGCTCGAAGTTCGCGTTGCTGCGATTGATGATGAATTCGATGTGGGAGTCGTTGGCGCCGGCTTCGCGCAGGTGGTTGCGGATGCGCGTCGCGTTTCGCAGGAACGGCACCGATAGCTGCGTCACCACCAAGACGCGATCGGCCGCTTCCAGCCCCGCCAGTGTCAGCGGCGAGAAAAACCGCGGCAAATCGAGCACGACAAACGGATACGATTCGCCCAGCATTCGCAGCATCTTTTCGATGGCCGCGGGCGCGATCTCGTCACAATCTCCGACGCGATCCGGCCGCGCCACGACCGAGACGTTGTTCGGCAGTTTATGCGCGATCCGCGCCACGACCGACGCATCCGACTCGATCCCCGTCTTGCACGCGTCGGCGATCGAAAATTGCGGCGAGCAATCAAAGGCGCAGGCCACGTCGCCAAGCTGCAGATCGAGATCGACGACCGCGACGCTCTGATGCGCGAGCTGGGCCAGCTCAATTGCAAGATTGCAGGCGATCGTGGTTGCGCCGGCCCCGCCCGAAGAACCCATGACGGCTATGCAGTTGGACTTGGCCCGTTCGCTGTCGGGACGGCGCTTGCCGATGCTCTCGAGCGCCTGGGTCAGGTCGGTCGGTTCGATCGGCCAGCGCACAAACTGGTGGCAGCCGCCGCGCATCGCCGCGATGATTGCCTCGGAGCTGGCGTCGGTGCTGACACCGATAATGCCCACGTCAGGTGAGACCTCGGAGATGCGGCGGACGAGAATGCACTCGGAATCATCGGCCGGGTCAAGATTGACCAGGACGGCGTCAAAGCCGCGCGCGGTGAGCGCCTCTTGCAGCGCGTTCCAGGAGTAGACTTCGCTGACCACCTGCACGCCGGTGATCGTCGCGCAGGCTTCCTTGATCGGCTTGAGCGGGGCGCCCGAAGAATCAAATACACAGACGCGGTACATGACGGCTCCTCACGAGGCTGCATCCTGCTCTTCGGCCAATCACGCGGGAGGCATAAAGCGCCCGCCTAGCGCCCAGGCGCAACGGTCAGGGGACGATTTCATTCCGGACCCAAACCGTCTGGTCGCCGTTTTCGGATGGCGTTTCGGTGTCGTCGATCACGCAGACAAGGTCGATGTCGCCGTCGCCATCCAGATCGCCATAGCCCAGCAGGCCGACTTTGCCGGCCGGCGTGAAATCAGCGATCTTGGTCGGCTCCCAGGTATTGCGCGGATCGCCGACCGCCTCGAAGTAGCGCAGCGCGCCTTCCGTTCCGCCCACGACGATCTCATATGTGCCGTCGTTATCAACGTCGAAGGCCTTCGCATCGTGCGGCTCAAACGCCTCAAACGTCGCGATGACGTAGGTATCCCAGTCGTACGAACGCTTCGGGCCGGCGGCCGGCTGTTCATAGAGCATCATCTGGCGCTGGAGCGGCCCGACCGCGATCACGTCGACGCGCCCGTCGCCGGTCAGATCGGCCAGGTCGAGCGAGAAGGCGTCGCGAATGCTGCCGATGCGCCATGACTTCCAGGCCACATCCGCGCTGATCGTGCTGCCGGGGTTGCCGGGATGCTCGAACCAGGTCACCTGCACGTTGTTGTCGTCGCGGGCGGCGGAGATGATGTCGAGATCGCCATCACGATCAAGGTCATGGAGCAAAATGCCCGAGGCGCCGTCGCGATCGAGCCGGGTGAAGCGCTCGTGCTCACCAACCGGCACAATGGCCCAGCCGACGCCGTCGCGCGCCCGTCCGGGGTTCACGAAAATCTGCACGACGCCGTCGATGATCTGAATCGGCAGGACGCTCGTATCGGGCTTGGGCGTCAGCGTGATGTTGAGCCGGCGCGAGGCGACCACGTCGGCATCGCCGTCGCTGTCCATGTCGCCGATTTCGACGTTGGCATAGCCTTGAGTCACGGTGACATCGTAATTATCGAGATTGACGCCGGGGCCGAGCGCCTGCGCCAGGATCGCCGTCAGCTCGTCATTGGTGATCCTGACGGTGCTGCCTTCGAGCAGCTCCAGCTCCGCCTCGGCTGAGCCCCAGGCGTCGAGCTGCGTCGTCGGTTGATTGCTGGGGTGGTGCAGATAAACAACGCCGCGCCCCGTCGCCGCGATCAGATCGAGCTTGCCGTCGCCATCGATGTCGCCGACCGCCACGTCGGCAAGCGGCGACCAGTCGAGCTTGGCATCGAACGTCAGACTGATCGGGTTGACCGTTCCTTGTTCGCCGCGGCTGAGGAGAATCTGAATCACGGCCTGCGGCACGGCTTGTTCATCCGGCGGGCCGTAGCCTACGACCGGGTCGATCTGGCCATCGTTGTTGAAATCGACGCCGCGCGGCGTGCGCGTCAGGTCGTCGTTGAGATAGGTCAGCGTCGTTACGGAAGAGCCGTTGACGAAGGTGCGGGCCTGAATCAGATTCGCGGTAAAGGGTCCGGTGGTCTTTCCGCCGGAGAAGGGGTTGCCGCCGCTGCCGCCGCCCTTGCCCGCGCCGCCGCCGCTGCCGCCGCCAAAGAAGAGGCTGAGCGCATCGGCCGTGCAGCCGACACCGATGGCGCCGGTGAGCAATAGCCCGGTGAAAATCAAAGCAAACCAAACCGGCCGCGCACCGAGGTGGCGCGAGCTGCGATGACTCATCTGAATACTCCGCGCAGTTTTCGCCAGCGCCGCGAGCACGCACGGCAATCGGGCGCGGTCAGCGCTGGTCTGCTCTTATCGGGTCGGATGGAATGGAAAGCGGCTTGAGTTGGGCGGTCGGCTGGGCCGGTTCGGCGCTTCCGGCGGGCAATTCGCGCAAGGCCTGCACAGCCTCCGCCGCGCGCAGCTCCTGCATGCAGCGATGATGCCCCAGCGGGCAAGTTCGTCGCAGACATGGCGAGCAAGGCAGCGCCACGCGCAAGACGCGCGCGGCGGCCGAATAAGGCCCGGTTCGGGCCGGATCGGTCGGACCAAACAGCGCCACAGTCGGCTTCCCCAGCGCCGCGGCGATGTGCATCGGCCCTGAATCGCAGCACAACACCTGGTCGGCGACGGCCAGCATGGCAACCATCTCGCGCAGCCGCGTCTTGCCGACGAGATTGATCGGCGCCGTCGCGACCGGCTTGACCTGCGCCAGGATTTCCTCGGTCAGGGCGCGCTCATCCGGACCGCCGAGCAGCAGCACCGCGCGCTCTGGGTCGGCGGTCAGCGCCGTCAAGGTCTCCACGAGCGCGGGCACGTTCCAGCGCTTGCTGTCCCAGCGCGCCCCCGGCGCGACCGCGACGATCATTCCGGGCGCCCGGCCGAATTCGGCCTCGATCCGCCGTCGCGCCGCCAGCCGCTCCGTCGCGCGCAGTCCCAGCGGAAAGTCCGGCTCAACCACGCTCAGCCCGGCGGCGCGCGCCAATTGCAAGTTGCGCTCGACCGCGTGGCCCGCGCTGGCGCGCACCCGCTGGGAATAGAAAATCCACGCCAGTTCACGGCTGTCGGCGAAGCCCAGCGTCCGCCGCGCGCCGCTGAACCACGCGACCAGCCCGCTGCGAATCAGCCCTTGCAGGTCCAGCACCAGATCAAAGCGCCGGCGGCGGATCGCGCGGACAAACTGGAGAAATTCCCACGCGACGCGCGGGCTGCGCCAGATTCGCCCGAAACGTTTGCGATCAAAGGGGATCAATTCATCAATCAGCGGATGGTCGTGCAGCACGTCGGCGAAGCCGCTGCCAATCAGCCAGGCAATGTACGCCTGCGGATAGGCCGCGCGCAGCGCCGCCAGCACCGGCAGCGCGTGAACGATGTCGCCCAGCGAGCTGGGCTTGATCAGCAGGATGCGCCGCGGCTCGACCATGTCGCCGAGTGTAGCGGTCGGCTCGGCGCGCGTCCCGCCACGGCCGCCCGGCGCGCCCGGCGCATGAATGCGATACAATGATGACATGGAGACCCCGAACACCCCGGCCCGGCCGCATTACGCCGACCAGCAGGCCGAGACGCGCGAATTCGCACGACAGGCAGCCCAGACCGCCGCCGAAAGCCGCATCGAAAATGTACTCGTGCTCGATCTGCGCGGGTTAAGCTCGGTGGCCGACTATTTCGTCATTGGGACCGGCTCGTCCGATCGGCAGATGCGGGCCGTGCTGGCTTACATTGAGGAACTGGCCCTGGAACGAAATCGACGCCCCTTTCGCATCGCGGATTCACGCGATTCGCGCTGGCTGCTGGCCGACTATGTCGATGTCGTAGTGCATCTGTTCGACGCCGAGCATCGCGATTTCTACGACCTGGAGGGCTTGTGGGGCGACGCGCCGCGGCTGGCATGGGAAAGCGAGGCGTCGACGGCCGGCCCCGGCAGCGCAGAAAATGCCGACATCCCTGATGCTCTTTCACCACACTCCTGTTGATTTGTTCGACTGATGGGCGGGCTATGCCATGCAGGCCGCCCGAGAAATTACAGAAATCCTAGCCAAGGCCACATTTTATCTTGACCATCACGGGCATGATACCTAGCATGTGCACGGTCTGGGTTCCGAACGAGTAGGCCGGTTGGCTTGCTGCGCAGGAGGTCGCGATGACATCCGCTCAGCGAGGAAGCACCAACGAGTCTGCAGGCCCGCCAGCAGCGCGGGTCGCCGACAGGTCGCCCATCATTACCGCGGCCGATTACAACGAATTGCAGGCTCGTTGCGAGCGCCTCGAACAATTATTCCTCGACTGTCAGCGCTACGCCAGCATCGGGGATCTTGCCGCAATTGTTTTTCATGAGATCAACAACATCCTGACGCCGATGGTGATGATCGGCGGACAGGCCGCGCTGGATCCTGACAGCGAGCGCGTGCATAAGGCGCTGGACCACATCATCAACTCGGTGCAGCGCGCCACCGTGTTCTCATCGCGCCTCTTGCAGTATGCCCGTACCGGCGTACCGCCGACGGATTCGGCGCCGCTCGCCGAAGCGGTTGATTTGGCGCTCGGTTGCTTTCGGCAGCCCTACGAAAAAGCGCGCGTCGAGTTCGACATTCTCGTCCCGCCGGAGCTGCGCACGCTTGGCGGCGCGGAGATCCTCGCCCAGGTCATCCAAAATCTGGTGCTCTATCTTCGCGAGCCGCACTCGACCGAAATGGGCCGCGTCGTGATTCGAGCCGCGGCCCTAGGAGATCTTGCCCAAATTGTGATCGCAGGTTCGTTCCAGACGCTCGGCCAAAGTATGACTCGCGCCGCGCTGACCGAATTCCTCAATGTCGATACCACCACTCCGGCCGATCTGTCCGCGCCGGGCTGCCCGCCGATCGGCATGCCGTTGGCCGGATTCGGCCTTTGCGCCGCTCGGACCATTGTGCAGCGTTTCAAGGGGCGCTTGAGCCTTTCCGGCGATGGAAATGGTGATGGGCTGTTTGGATTCACGATCCACTGGCCGCTCGGTGGCAAGCCCGCAACGGTCGGGGCACGCGGCTCAGACCTGCCCAAATCCAGCTCCAAACAGCGCTTCAGTTGAACCGACAATGCGCCCGCCGGAGCCGCCGCGCCGGTGGCGCGGCGGCTGTCGCCACTCCGCCGCGGAGGGGGGGGGGGAACGCCTACGAAACGAGCCATGACGCCAGCTAAAACGCCGATCAAGCGCCGCTTGCCGCCGACTCGGGCAGCTTCTGCTCTTTGGGCCAGATGATCGACACGATCACCGAAATCGTGAGAATCCCGAGGATCACGCCGAGCGAGAGCGAAATGGGCGTCTTCACGTCCTGCTCATGCTGGAAGACCGCCTTGACCGCGGCCTGATAGAACATCTTGCCGCCGATGAAAATCAGGATCAGCGCCAGGCCATACGTCAGGTAGTAGAACATCTTCATGAAGCCCGCCAGCGCAAAGTAGAGCGCCCGCAACCCCAGCACGGCGAAGACATTCGACGTATACACAATAAAAGTGTCCTGCGTGATGATCAGAATGGCCGGGATGGAGTCGACCGCGAAGATGATGTCCGTCGTCTCGATGAAGAGCAGGACTAGGAACATCGGCGTCGCCATCCAGCGGCCGTCGATTCGCACAAACCACTTCTCGCCGTGATAGCGGTCCGTCACCGGCATCAGCCGCCGAAAGAGGCGTATCACCGGGTTCTTCTCCGGCTCGGCCTGCTTGCCCTTGGACCAGATCATCTTGATGCCAGTGGCGATCAGAAACAGCGCGAAGACGTAGAGAATCCACTCGAAGTTCTGAATGAGCCACACGCCGCCAAAGATAAAGAGCGCGCGAAAGAGCAGCGCGCCGATGATGCCGTAGAAGAGCACCTTGTGCTTGTAGTGCGACGGCACGGCGAAATAGGTGAAGATCATCGCAAAGACGAAGACGTTGTCGACGCTCAGCGACTTCTCGACGATGTAGCCGACCAGAAACTGCTTGGCGGCCAAGGCGCGCTCGGCGGGTCCATACGGGCCGACCCAGCCCTGCCAGATGCCGAGATTGAAGAGCATCGCCAGAAAAATCCAGACAATGCTCCACGTTATCGCCTCGCGGAACTTCACCTCGTGGGCCTTGCGATGAAAAACGCCCAGATCGAGCGCGAGCATCACAAGGATGAAGGCATTGAAGCCGATCCACCAAATCAATGGCTGGTTGAAATCCATCAGGATGACCCGCCGGGTTGAACGGGCGAGCTCCGCGCACACGACGCTTATGCCCGCATGCCCTTCGCATCACGGCGCCCCGCCGCTGTGCCGGGAGCAGGGAGCAGCATGCACGCCAACCAATCAATCAAAATCAAACAGCTCGCCCCAGAATGACTTCCGCTTTTTCGGATGATGCTCCGTCGGCGGCGGATAGCCCGGCGCGGGCTGGCCGCCGCCATCACGCGGCGGCGGGGCCTGATAGCGATCTTCGGAGCGGCGGCGGCGACGGTCGCCCTCATCATCATCATCGTCATCATCGCGGTCGTCATCGTCACGCACACGGTAAGTGCTCATCCGCTCAATGAGTTTGTCCAACTCGCCGCGATCGAGCCAGACCCCGCGACAGCGCGGACAGTAGTCAATCTCAATTCCCTGACGATCGGTGATTAACAGATCGGCTCCGCTACAGCTTGGACATTTCATGCCTGGCTCCTGCATCGCCCCGGTCGCGCTGCGCGCCGCAAGCAATCCAATCGTAGCGCCATCCGACCGCGCCGCCGGTCGGGTAGAGATTCGGCGATGTTTTGGACTCACCCTAGCGAGCCGCCCGGCGCTGTGCCTTCGTCCGCTCTAGTCGGACGCGGAGCGCTGTTGCGCCCCAGCAGGATCAGCGCCGCGGCGAGCAGAGTGCCCCCCAGCAGCAGCACGATCGGACGAGTGTCCTCACGCACAAAAATGCGCAGCCGTGGAAAGCGCGCCAACGTCTGATCGACATACGCGGATAAATCCGGAATCCACTCTTCGCCTTCCGGCGTGGCGGCCTCGACGCTGGTGGGGCCGGGCGCGGCGGTCCATGGCGCGCCGAGCGGACCGACGCCCAATTCCTGCTGCGCCATGCGGAGGATGTACGCCGCGTCGTTCTTGAGATGATGCGATTGCCGCCGAATCGATTCGAGCCGTTGCTCGAGCGTGGCTAATTTCTCAACGGCGGCGGCGTGCGCCTCGCGCCCGGCGAGATACTCAAACCACACGGGCAGAATGACCGCGGGCGCGATCGTCGCCACGCCGGTCAGCGCCATAATCCAGAACAACAACGATTCAAGCGGTCGAATGACGGATACTCCTTTATCCGGCTGGCATGATACCGCTCGGAGCGAAGGGCGACAGGCGCGATTTGCGGTATGCTGCCGCACGAATCATGAGCACTTCGCCGTTCGGTCCCGCCGCTGCTTCGCCTGCTGCTCCGGGCATTTCCGCGCCCGTCGCCGCCAGGTCCGCCGTCGAACCGCCGCGGCGTGCCGGCGCCGGCTGGTTCGCCCAGCTTGCGCTCTTGGCGCCGGCGTTGCTGGGATGGTGGCTGAGCTTTGACCTGTTGCGGATTTCGGCGGGCGGGGCGGCGACCAATCCGCTTATCGCGGCTCAATGCGACGCGCGCGGCAGGTCGGCCACGGGCGACGCCGGCGGCGCCACTGCCAGCCCGTGCCTGGTTGTGTTGACTTCCGAATTTGCCTTCGTCGGCGCACCCGAAAAACCCGCCGCCCAGCGGGGTGGACGCTTCCCGTGGGCGGCGCTGGGCCTGGCGTATTTCAGCATGATCGTCATCTGGATCGGCCTGCTCGGCGCGCCGGCGCGGCGCACATCCTGGCAGCATCTTCCGCTCTATGTCTTGCTCCTGTTCGGAGCGGGCATATCGGTCGATCTGGTGCATACGCTCGCGTTTGTCTTGCAGCGCTGGTGCGGCGGCTGCGTGTTGGCCCACGCGATGAATGGCTTGCTGCTGCTCGGAGTGATCCTCTCGCTGATCTTCCGCTCCGGTCCGACGGTCTTGCCGGCGCGGGCCCACGTGCTGGCGACGCTGTTCGCCACGCTGCTGGGCGGATATCTGCCCATCGCCGTCACGCAAAGCGCCATGGAACGGGCCGGTTACGCTCGGGTGCAGGCCGCCTATGCCGAGATCGTCAGCGACCCCGCCTTCATCCGTTGGCGTTATGAGCGGCAGCCGATCGTTGATCTGCCGACTCCGCCCGACGCGCTCGCGCAGGGGCCGGAGAACGCGCCGCACACGCTGGTCGCCTTTGTCGATTTTCAATGCCCGGCATGTAAGCAGGCGTGTGATCAAATCGCCGCCGTCCGCAAGAACCGGCCGCACGAGCTGCGCGTCATCTATCGCCACTTTCCGCAAGATCGCGCGTGCAACCCGACCTTTCGCGGACCGGGGCATCCGGCGGCGTGCGAGGCTGCGCGGGCGGTGCTGGCCGCGTTTGCGGCGGGAGGGATCGAGAGCGCCGCGCGCCTGACCACGGCGCTCTATGAAAACCAGTCGCAACTCGACACCCGCCGCTTCGTGGATTGGGCGGCGGAGGTCGGCCTCGACCGTGGCGCGTTCGAGCTGGCACTGAAGGATTCGGCGGTCGCGACGCGGCTCGCGAGCGACATCGAACTGGGCGCGCGGCTGGGGCTCTCGGCGATGCCGGCGCTCTTCCTGAATGGCCGCCGACTTGAGCACTGGCAGCGCGCCGAAAGCTGGGACGCACTGCTCGCACCGTCCGCCCTAGGCGAACCGCGCCCGCATCCCGAACCGCGCCCGTGAGGAAGCGATTCAGCTTCCGTACAAGCCAAAACCCACAACGTAACACCCCCGCTACAAGGCAGTGAATCCACGACGCAACGTTTGGACGATGCCACGATAGCGCCTCGCGACAAGCCCAATCAGCCCGCAACGCGAAACCAAGCCCCCAGCAACAAAGCCCGCGCTACCGCGCGCAAGCGCCCGCCACCAGACACGCCACAAACGCCGGAATATCATCGAAATCAACGCGGAGATCATCGTTGACATCGGCAGCGAAGCGGCGGCAGCCGGGAAACGCGGCCTCATACGCTGCGCGCCCGACAAGCGCCGCCACAAAGCCATCCACGTCGTTGAAGTCAATGCGTCGGTCGCAGTTCATATCGCCCGGCGTCGGCGTGTCCAGCGTGTTGAAATAGACCTGTGTCTGCCGGCCATAATGCACTTCAACCGTTGCCCCTGGAAAGGCCGGCGCGGAACTGCTCTCGACGCCGACATAGATGACCCGAATCGCATAGGGCAGCGTCGGCTGGAGCACTTGGGCGGGGATCGTGAACGCCGTCGTCTCCGGCGGGAAGCTGGCGCTCCAGGTCGGCTCGACCTCGAAGAGCGCGGTCAGCGTCACGTCGATGCGCGTCGCCCGCCGCCCGCCGGGGGCGGCGGCGCCATTAATCGTGACCACCTGCTCTTCGAGATAGTCATACTCAAGCAGGTCGGCGTAGCTTGTGCCGGTGTAGGCCGGCACGGCTTCGGGATAGAGGCGCTCGTCGAGGATGATGTCGGTCGTGACAGGACCGGCGCCGAGATCGAGCGCAACCTGATAGGTCGTCTGCGGGAAAGCCTGATCAAGCTCCTCTTCGGTCGCAAAAAAATCGGGGCGATAGGCAAACGTGCGCGACGACGTGGCGACCAGCGGCTGCACGATCGCCGGCGGACGGATGAACCGCAGCTCCGCCGAGAAAATCTCAAAATCGCCACTGGCCCGCACGGTCGTTACAAATGAGTGGAATTTGGACCCGATCGGCGGCTCGGCGGCGGTTTGCTGCCACAGGTCGAGCTTCTGGATGGTGATGCGCTCGACGGCCAGACTCACACGGGGCCCCAATAGCACCAACGCGACCAGCAGTGTTGCGGGCTTCATGTTTTCCGACTCCTCGCGCCAGGGAGCGCCAAATTCATCCCATTGATGATAGCGCCATCCAGCCAGCAAACGCGCAGGTTCTCATAATACAATCACGTATCGTGTGAACTCGAGCGATGACGCGGCCGGGCAAACGGCAGAGTAGAATGCGGCTATCTCCCACCTTCCCACTTGCCCACCTTCCCACTCATGTCAATCGACTGCGGGAAGTCTCAGTCGGCGCACGGCCGCCAGGCGCGAATGAATGAATCCACGATCAGCGCCGCCAGCCGCGCCGTCTGACCGTCGCGATCGAGGCTGGGATTCAACTCAACCACGTCAAGGCTGGCGGCGCCGCGCGCTGCGGCGAGACGGACCAATTCGAGCGCCTCTTCCGCCGTAAAGCCGATCGGCGAAGGCGCGCTGACGCCGGGGGCATCGGCCTGGCGAATGGCATCGAGATCGACGGTGAGCATGAGCGCGGCGCGCTGCTCCGAGAGGCGCTTGTGAAAGTCGTTGATGCAGCGGCTCAGGCCGGTTTCACGGACCGTCTGAAGATCGATCCAATCCGCCCCGCGCGACTGGACATACGCCGTGGCGAAAGCGGCATTGGCTTGCGGCTGCATGCCGACGCAAAGATAGCCACCGGGCAGACAGACCGAATCGGGATGCTCGAGCGCTTGTCGAAAAGGTGAGCCGCTATGGCCGTGATCACCCTTCAGCGGTCGAACATCAAGATGAGCGTCGAGATTGAGGATGCCGCACCGCCGGCCGGCGGTCTGATAGCCGAGAAAGTGGCCGTAGGCCGCTTCGTGGCCTCCGCCCAGAACGATCGGGATCGCGCCGGCGCGCAGCACTTCCGCGACAGCCTCGCCAAGCCGGGCCTGCGAAGCCTCGAGGTCGGCGGTGCAGGCGATGTCGCCGGCGTCGCAGATCGCCTGTTCCGGCTGTATGACGAAGCGGCCCAGCCGCGCACGAATCTCGCCCGGCCCGGCGGCGGCCCCAGTCCGTCCGCCGTTGCGGCGCACGCCCTCGTCTTGCGGAAAGCCGATCAAGACAAAGCTGTTCGGCGCGGGTGCGCCGCTCAGCGGGCGAATCACGTCGGACATGCGCGGGTCGAGCATTGCAGATGAGCAGAATACGTCAGGCCGGATCGCTCGGCGAGCGCCGCATAGCAGAGCCGCTTAGCAGAGCCGCGACCGTGAGGGAGCGATTGGAATCACGCCGGGCGATGCTGATTGCTCGCGGCTGTGGCGCGCGCCGCGCCTGCGGTACTTCCCTTCGTCGCTGCGTCGCAGTTATTTCAGGCTGCCGCGGAATCTGAATCGCTTCCTTACGGGCGCGGTTCGGTTTGAGGGCGCGGTTCGGTTCGAAGACCGCTTCCTTACGGTCGCGGGGCTGCTGACGGTCGCGGGTCTGCTCACGGTGGCGGCTCTGCTGACGGTCGCGGGGCTGAATGTCGTGGATCAGCCGCGATAGCGTCGTGCGATCGTCGGCACCAGATACTCGTCAAACGTACGGTTCATGTCATAGTCGGGCTGCCAGCCCCAGTCGCGCCGCGCGGCGCTGTCGTCGACGTCGGCCGGCCAGGAGTCGATGATCGCGGCTCGCGGCGCGTCGGGTTCAAACGCGATTTTGGCATCGGGGAAGGCGCGCGTGACCCGTTCAGCGATCTGCGCCGCGGTCGGGCTGAAGCTCCCCACGTTGTAGACCCGCTGCGTCAAGCGCTCGACCGGCGCCGCGGCCAATTGAACCAGCGCCTTCACGCCATCCGGCATCGCCATGAAGGGAATCCGCGCCTCCGCCGAGACGAAGCAGGCATAGGGCTTGCGCTGGGCGGCGGCGTGGATCATCTCCGGCGCGAAGTCGCTGGTGCCGCCGGTCGGCAGCGTCAGGGCCGAGATCAGCCCCGGAAAGCGGATCGCGCGGAAATCGACGCCGCTGCCCGTGCCGCGATCCGCGGCGAGCTGCCGATAGTGCAGCGCGTAATAGCGACCGAGCTGCTCGCAGTAGAGCTTGTTGCAGCCGTACATCGTCGTGGGGAAGTTGAAATCGGTCTCGCACACGCGCCCCGCGCGGGTCTTTTCGACCAGATTGGGCAGGCCATACGCGGCGATCGAACTGGGAAAAAGGAACTTCACGGGCGTGCCGTGCCAGCGGGCCTGCTCGTGGGCGAGCTTGATCAGGTTGAGCGTGCCCTCGACGTTGACCTTGTGGGCTATGTCGGGCGTGTATTCGCTGCGCGTGCTGAGCAGCGCGGCGAGATGGTAGATCGCGTGGATTTCGTACTCACTGACCAGCCGCTGCAGCAGATTCTGATCGAGAATGTCGCCGGCCAGCACCGCCTCACAGTGCGGGCGCAGGTGTTCGTCGATCGGCCGCAAATCCAGCGCGACGATGCTGTGCTCGCCCGATTTGCGGAAATGCTCAATCAGGCCATGGCCGATCTCGCCATTGGCGCCGGTGATCAACAGGACGGGTCTGCGCATGGGCTTTCTCCTCAATATGGCTGCGGCGGGCGTCACCGAGCGGATACGCCACACAATCCGCTACGCCGTAACTGACTGCCGCGCCGCTCCGCCGCGCGATGATACCACGCCCGCTCGCGCGGGCGACGGCGGGAGGCCGGCCGCCGGGATACTGCCTTTGCTCGGTTCGGATCGATGACGCTCAGCGCCGCGGAACGCCGACGTTGCGGGGCTGATCCACCGCGCGGTTGGCCGGGCGATTGGGCGCGGCCGGGCGTTTCGCGCCGCCGCTGTTCGATTGAGCCTGTTCATCGAGTCGCTGCATGGCGCGCTCCGTGTCGGAACCGGCCAGCGTGTCACTCGCGGCAGAGGTGCGATCCGCGGGAGGATTGGCGGTTGCCGCGCTGGTTTCATGCTGAGATTTGCCGGTCGTGCGGCAGCCGGCCAGCGCCAGCGCGCCGATGCACAAGCCGAGCAGGACACTCTGCCCCAGCCGCCGCGAGCAATCAGGATGGACACTGATGATGGACGTCATATGTCACCGTTCCTTTGCGGGCATCCGGATGGTGACGCCGCGGTCGCCAGCCGGAAGCGCTTGATCAGAGCATGTCATGATACGGTCGTTCAGCACGAGCGGTTGAAATGTCGCGTCCACGGAGTGAAACCGCGGCGATCAGTCAGCGCTTTGCGCGCCGCCATCTGTTTACAGCCGGCCGGATGCCGACGGCCAAGTTGTATCGCACGCGCAAGCGCCCTGTACCGCTGACGCTGAGCGCCTACCATGTGCGCAACGTGCATGACGGCATCATCAACCTCTACAAGCCTGTTGGCCTGACCAGCGCCAAAGCTGTCTATCGCGTGCGCAAGCTCATCCCGCAGCGCAAGAGCGGCCACGCCGGCACGCTCGATCCCCTCGCCGAGGGCGTGCTGTTGATTTGCCTGGGCAAGGCGACCAAGCTGGTCGAGCGCGTGATGGATCAAGCCAAGGTCTACTATGCCGAGGCCCGGCTCGACATGACATCGGCCAGTTTCGATGCGGATGAGCCGCTCCAGCCGGTCGCGATCGCCGCGATACCCGACGAAGCCGCGGTGCGTGCGGCGGCGGCGGCATTTCAGGGCGTGATTCAGCAGGCGCCGCCGGCGCTCAGCGCGATCAAGGTTGGCGGCCGTCCGGCCTATCGGCTGGCGCGGCGCGGCGCGCCGCCGGAATTGCCGCCGCGTCCGGTGCGGGTAGACTCGCTGCGGATCGAATCGTATGCGTGGCCGACTCTGAAATTTGAGCTGCGGTGCGGCCGCGGTTTTTACGTGCGGTCGTTGATTCGCGACCTAGGGCTGGCGTTGGGAGTAGGGGGCTGTTTGACGCGGTTGATCCGCCGGGCGGTGGGACCATTCACGACGATCGAGTCGACGACGTTCGAAGAGCTGGCCGGCGCCGATTCGCTCGCGCGGCTGATTCCGCTAGAAGATGCGCGAGCGCTGCTGGCCTAATGCTTCGTCAGCTTTTGATTTTCGGGTCACGCGGAAAAGAATCCTGGCGTCAAGCCCTGAAACTGTGCCGCGGCTGGTTGTTGGACGCACGGGCCGAGGCCCATGCTACCCTCGATTCGAACCCGAAAAATAGAGCGAGACAGACCACTAGGCCGCGACGACGGCGGCGTTTTTGCGGGCCAGTTCGACCAGCTTGTCAA
>CAYQLG010000008.1:0-68216 GCA_964418235.1 uncultured Planctomycetales bacterium | reverse complement strand
CGGTTGAAGTGGCCGATTGCAGGCGTGGCGCTGCCAGGGCATTTTCTTATTCGCATCGATGACCCCGAACGTTATGTGCTGGCCGATCCTTATCACGACGGGCGCTCGCTCTCGATCGACGATTGCAAGCAGATGCTGCGGCACGAGCTGCGCAATCGCGTGCCCTTCACGCCTGGGTTGCTCAATCCGGTTTCGACGCGGGCGATACTCGCGCGCATGTTGAACAACCTGCGGGCGATCTATCTACAATGCAACGACTTGGAGCGTGCAACCTGCGTGTTGGAGCGGCTCGCCGCGGTCGAACCCGACAACGGACTGCACTTGCAGGATTTGGCGGCGGTGCATTGCCGGCGCGGCGATATCCGGCGGGCCTATGCCCACTTGGAGCTGTATCTCCATCGGCAACCCAACGCGCACGACTCTGCGCTCGTCCGCGGCAGCCTGGAGCGGCTGCGCGCGGCGGTGTTGGCGATGAACTGATCCGGCCGGGCGGCTGCTTGCGCTCGGTGTGTGCGGCGCACGTGGTGAAGCGCCGCGCGGGGGGGGCGGTGCCGCGACCGCGCCTCGGGCGGGCCGAGTTATCATGAACCCCTGTGAAAATCGACCTGCATACGCACATTCTGCCGCCGGCCTGGCCGGACTTGGTCGAGCGTTACGGCTATCCGGGCTTCGTCCGGCTCGTGCACGATTCCCCCTGCCGCGCGCGGATGATGATCGGCGAGCGGCTCTTTCGCGAGATCGAGGCCAATTGCTGGGATCCATCCACGCGGCTGGCGGATTGCGACCGCGCCGGCGTGAGCCTGCAGGCGCTTTCGACCGTGCCGGTCATGTTCAGCTACTGGGCCAGGCCCGCCGACGCGCATGACCTTGCCCGGCTGCTGAACGATCACATTGCCGGCGTCGTGGCGGCGCATCCACAGCGCTTCGTCGGCCTCGGCACGATCCCGATGCAGGACGAGGCGCTGGCGATCCGCGAACTGGAGCGCTGCGTGCTACCTGTGACGCGCGGCGGGCTGGGTCTGCCCGGCGTGCAGATCGGCACCAACGTTGACGGCGCGAATCTCGACGAGCCGCGCTTCTTTTCGATATTTTCCGCCGCACAGGAACTGGGCGCGGCGATCTTTGTTCATCCGTGGGACATGCTCGGGCGCGAGCGGCATCCGAAGTATTGGCTGCCGTGGCTGGTCGGGATGCCGGCTGAAACGGCGACGGCCATTTGCTGCCTGATTTTCGGCGGCGTGCTGGAGCGCTTGCCGCGGCTGCGCATCTGCTTTTCGCACGGCGGCGGCTCTTTTCCCGGCACGATTGGGCGAATCGCGCATGGCTTTGAGGCGCGGCCCGATTTGTGCGCGGTGGATAATCCGGTCTCGCCGTTGGAGTATCTCGCGCGCGACGACGGCACGGGCAGTGTGCGGCCCGCTCGATTCTATGTTGACTCGCTCACGCATGATGCCGAAGCGCTGCGCCTGTTGCTGCGGCTGTTCACGCCGGCGCGTGTCGCGCTGGGGACCGATTATCCGTTTCCGCTGGGCGAGGCCGAGCCGGGGCGGCTGATTGAATCACTCGCGGAGCTGGACGAAGCCACGCGCCGCCGGCTGCTCGCGGGGACCGCGCAAGAATTCCTGGGCATCGCGGTGAGCTGAACCGCGACCGTGAGGGAGCGATTCAGAGACCGCAACGGCGCGAGCTCTCCCGGAGCGGCTGAGCAGACAAGCAGATAAGCGACGAAGCGACGAAGGGAAGGCTGGCGGACGCTCCGCATTCTGAGCAACACTATGATCCAAGGCCGATTTCATCCAGCCGGGTGATCGTGGGGTGTGTGCCGGCGGTGGTGGGTGCGTTGCCCGGGCGCAGCGCCAGGCACGTTTGCAGCCCCGCGGCGCGGGCGGCGTCCAACTCTTCAACCACGTCAGAGACGAACAGCATCGTCGCGGCGGCGCGCTTCCACTCGAGCGCGATCCGGGCATAGCTCGCCGCGGCGCGCTTGGGGCCGACCGTCGTATCGAAAAAGCCCTCAAAGAGCGCGGTCACATCGCGCTCGGCCCCATCCGTGTGCGCGAGGAAGAGCCGCTGCGCAGCGCGGCTGCCGCTCGAGTAGATCGCCAGCGCAATGCCCGCCTTCCGCCAACGGTGAAGCGTCGGCACGACCTCGTCAAAGAGCGGCGCGCGCAGAACGCCCGCGGCGAAGCCGCGCTCCCAGATCAAACCCTGCAGCAGCTTCAGTCCGGTGGTCTTGGCGTCGCGGTCCATCAGCGCGTGCAGATGCGCGACCAGCGCGCGGCGCACCGCGGAGGCCGGCAAATTCTTCGCGGCGGCCTCCAGGCGCGCCACGCCGAGCAGCGCGTCCGGCGTCGTCGCGTCCGTGGCCGCGTCGCGCGCGATCTGCTCTCGCGCGGCGATGACTTCCGCGGCGTCCCAGTGCTCGGCGAGATAATCATCGAGGCGCAAGCGGGCATACGGAAACAGCACATCGCGCACAAACGCCAGCGGGGCGATCGTGCCCTCGATGTCGAGCAGGATGGATTGAATGAGCGGCATCGAAGCGCATGATGCGGCCTTCAGCGGATTTTGATAAGTGGGAACGCGCGAATCTCCAAGGACGGCAGTTCGACGCGAAGCTAAAAATCTGAAGTTGACATTTCACATGCGGGAGCTCGAAACGTAGAACTGATCATGACGCTCCCGCTGATTTCGACTCGCCGTCGGCCACGGTGGGCCGTCTCCGCGGCGGCTCGCAGAGCACTAAAATCAAGCAGCGCCGACGCGCAGGAGAAGCCGCGCCGGCGCCACCGAAATAATGAGATCATTCGCGTCGGTCAACGCCGCTTACGGGCAAGCGCCGCTCACGATGCAATCGACAAAGGTCGAGATGTCGTCGAAGTTGACGACCTCGTCATCGTTGGCATCGGCCAGCATGAATTCACAACCCGGATAGGCCGCCTCGTAAGCCGCCCGGCCGGTGAGCGCCAGCACAAAGCCGTCAATGTCGTCGAAATTCACGACCTCGTCGCAATTCACGTCGCCGAGCCAGCTCACCGTCTTGGGCACATACATCGCCAAAAGCTGGCCGCCTTCGGCCAATTCGCCGGAAATGCCGTAGTGCGACTGCATGTTGATCGCCCACCAGCCGCGGCCAAGAATGCCGGTCACGTCGATCGCACCCGAAGCCTCTTCGTCCTGCGTCAGGAAGCCCGGCCGGCCGAGCGTGAAGCGATCCGCCGCCGAGATCGTGATCTCAGTGATGCGGTCGCGGGCGATGTCATACAGCCACTGCCGGCCGAGGCGCGGGTTGTTGCCGACGTCTTCCTGAATGACGATCTGGTTGTAGCGCGACATGCCGATGTTGTCCATCATGCGCACGTCGGTCAGACCGGTGGCCGAGCGGATGCCGCCGGCGAAGCTCCCCGGAACCGAACCGTCGCCCAGCATCGTCACCACGCCGCCCAGCTCGGGTTGTGTGATATCGGTGAACTCGAGCTCCCAGATGCGGCTGTTGCCGGCGAATGTGTCGGTCGTGACAAAGTAGAACTTGCGCGGGTCGCGGGTGTCCCAGCAGCCGTCTTCCGGACGGAGCCAGTTGATCACGCCGTTGGCGTCGCCGATAGACTGCAACTGCGCGCCGGTCAGCGACGGCGTCGTGCCGAAGTCATACGTGGTAAAGGGCTTGCTGCCGATGAAGCCGGTCGTCGAGGTGCCCAGACCCCAGACGCGATCTTCCACCGGCTGGCCGGCGGTAATCGACACGCCCGCCACCACAATGCCGAGAAGCTGAGCATTGTCGAGGCCGGCTTTCTGAATTTCGTTGCCGCTGGCCTGCTTCGTACCGACGTGGATGTAGATGCCGCCGGGGGTCGAGTCATCGAGGCCGATGACAACCGTCTTCTGCTGCGGGAACGGGCTGGCGACAGCGTTTTCCCATGAATACTTGCTGTAATAGGGCAGCTCATACGATACACCCGCCTCGGGGCCGGTCGCGACGTGCGCAAACGCGCGGCCGCTCGCGCCGATTTCCTCGCCATTCAGCAGGATGCGCGCATCTGTGCCCAAGCTGCCGAAGCGATAGGCGCCCGGCTCAGCCAGGTCGGCCGAGCAAAAGCGACCGATGCCGTTGAACGGCGCGACCGCCGGCGGCGGCGCCAGCGTGCCGGTGTAGGCCGGCATCGGGTTGGTCGTGTCAAACGCGCTATACGCGCCGCTTACCCACAGGTTGAACGTCGTGTGCATGTCGTCGGCGCTCAGCACGCGCAGGTCAGCCGGGTCGGCATTAATGATCCACGATGAAACAAACGCGCCGCGGTTGCCGTGCCGGCGGACGATGCCGCTGGTCGCGCCCAACTCGTGATTGCACAGCAGGACAAACCGGCCGGCGGCAATGTCGGCGGCCGTCTGATAGGCGCCCATGCCGTCGGGGATGCCGACCAGACGATAGTCATTCGCGCCGGTCGTGGTGCGCGTGAATGTCTCATTTGGCGCACTCGTTCCGTTGCCGTTGCTGGCGATCGAGATCGTGACCACGCCGCTAGTCGTGCTGGACGGCAGAATGTAAGGATCCTGGCTGGTGCTGGGACCGCGCAGTTGAGCCTGAACGCTCGCCGCGCAGAGCAGCGCGCTACACGCGCCGCCGATCATCATCATGCGATTCATGGGAGCCTCTCCTGTTGCCTGTCGGAAACACTGGCGTGGCCTGTCGCCCGCCGGCGACGCGCTCGTGTTGTTTGTTTTTGACCACGTCAACCCCAGGAATGTAGGACTCCGATGTAAAGAGCCGGTCAACGATCGCTGCTGGATTTGTCAAGACATGATGAATGTTCCTCATTTTCCTTGACAGCCTGGTGCGCGCACATGCAGCGCATCGCGCGTAGCTCATTCATTTTTCATGGCAAGCTGGCCGTTTCTTCACGGATGGCTGTAAACATCTTTGGACAAGGTCTGTCGCCATCGCGCCGTGCGCTGATGGCAGCAGCGCCCGCTGACATCATCGAAACTCGATCGGTGCCGGCTGAGAGCGCACCCAAGCGCTTCATTCAGCGAGGACAAGACGACAATGAGCACTCCATACTTCTCAAACTCGGGACGAATTCTCGCCGCGCTCATCGCCGCCGCGCTGACCGTATCGAGCTGGGCCGAAGTCAATCGCTATCAGCAGGTCAATCTCGTCGCCAACCGCGCCGAGTTCGAGCCGCAGCTCATCGACCCGCTGCTCATCAACCCGTGGGGCATTGCCCTGCGCCCGCCGGCCGTCGGCGGCCACTTCTGGACCTCCAACGCCGGCAGCGGCACGACGACGACCTACGTCGGCGATGTCCCGGGCTTGCCGATTTTTCAAGACGACTTGCGCGTGGTGGATATTCCGTCGTCGATGATCTTCGCGCGCCTGCCCGAGACCCTCTCGCAACCAACCGGTCAGGTCTTTTGCGGCTCACGCACCGACTTCATCATCAGCGGCGAGGGCTTGACCGGGCCGTCGCGCTTCATCTTCTGCACGCTTGACGGAACCGTTTCGGCCTGGACCACCGGCATGACGACCGCGGTGAATATGATCGACACGTCCGCCGCGGGCAGCGCCTATACGGGCATGGCCATTACGGATTTTCCGTCGGGCAATCGGCTCTATCTGTGCGATTTCGGGCTGGAGACGTGGGCCGTCTACGACGAGCAGTTCCGCCGTATTCCCGTTGCGGGCGATTTCCGTGATCCCAACGTCTGGCCGGTCTTTTCGCAGTACAACATGCAGCTTCTCGATGGCAAGATTTTCGTCGCGTGGGCGCGCCTGGGCGATGAAACCGGCGAAGAGGACGCCTATCCGGGTTATGGCTATATCTCGGAGTTTGATCTTGAGGGCCGCTATCTCGCCAGCTATGAGCACGGCCTCTTCCTGAATGCCCCCTGGGGGCTGGCGATTGCGCCCGACGACTTCGGCGCGCTGAGCGGCGCGCTGCTCGCGGCGAACTTCGGCGACGGCACGATCATCGCATTTGACCGCACCACCCGCCGCTTCATCGACTACTTGCGCGACCGTAACGGCGAGCCGGTCGTGATCGACGGCATCTGGGGCTTGACATACGGCAACGGCGACCAGCTCGGGCGCACCAACCACCTTTACTTCACCGCCGGCCCCAACAACGAAGAAGACGGCATCTTCGGCAAGCTCTTTCACTTTCCCTTCGAGATCGGCGACATGAATTGCGACGGCGCCCGCGACTTCAACGATATCGAGCCTTTCGTGCTCGCCGTCATCAGCCGCGCCGACTATCGCCTTGAACAGCGCGATTGCGAATGGCTGCAAGCTGATTTCGACGGCAATGGCGTGGTCGACTTTGCCGACATCGGCGGATTCGTCGGCAGCCTCTAACGCTTTGAACCCGGCGTGCGCCGTTCAACGCCCCCCGGCGCACGCGTCATGCCCGGCGCACGTGAAATGAACGACGCATGGGCGTCGCGTAAGGAATCTCATGCCTCCGACGGTCTTGATGCCGCGACACGGAAAACTCTAACCCCATTGAGCAGTTCAACTATGGACCGTTACCCGATCATGTTGCTCATGCTGCTGGCTCCTCTCAGCGCTGCCCTCGCGAACAGCTATGACGAAGCGCTCTCCGGCGATCTTTCGGACGAGCGGCTGGCGCCCACGCCGCTGCTGCTCGGCGCGGGAGATAATGTGCTGCGCGGAACATTCGGAGCGGGAGCCGCGATCTTTCAGCTTGACCTCGACTATGCCACGATCACGATCCCCGCGGGTCTGCAACTCGAGGCCTTCATTGTGGCGGAGGCCGATGTCGGCGGCGCCTTTTCATTCATCGGGCTGCAAGCCGGCCCGCAGATCACCGTGCCCTACACCACGGTCGACGCCGGTCCGCTCCTCGGCTGGGCGCACTACGGCTCCGCCGATCAGGGTCAGGACATCCTGCCGGTGATCGCGACGGGGCCTGGGGCAATCGGCTTTGCGCCGCCGCTCGGCCCCGGGGTTTATTCATTGTGGTTGATGGAACTCGACACGTCGCGCCGGCACAACTACACCTTCAACCTGCGTGTGAGCGCGATTCCTGAGCCGGCGACCGCTGCCATGCTGCTGCTCTGCCCCATCATGCTGCGACGAAGACGGCGCTAGCGCTTCAGGAATTCGCTCACGCCGGCGCGCGATTCGTTGGTCAGGCGCATCGACGCATTGAGGTTCCGCGCCTCCTGCACCGCGTCGGCATGAGCCAGACTCCGAATCTTGCCCCATAGCAGCTTCGTATTCGCCAAGGCCTGCGGCGGATAGCCGGCAAACACAGCGGCGTAATGGCGCGCACGCGGCAACAATTCGGAGTCGCTGACCGCCTCGTTGATCAGCCCCATTTGCTGCGCCGCCGCCGGTAAGAGCGTCTCGCCTGTCAGCAGCAGCCACTTGGCCTGCCGCTCGCCGACCAGGCGGCGCAGATAAGTCATCACGATCGCCGCGACGAGGCCGCGCTTGATCTCGGGATAGCCGACCCGGCCCGAATCGCCGCATAGGACGATGTCACACACCGAGATCAGCCCGGCCCCGCCCGCGACCGCCGGCCCATTGACGGCGGCAATGACCGGCTTGCTCAGATTGTCGATTGTCTCAAAGAGCGTCAGCAGCGAACTGGCGTCATGCTCGGCCTGATCCGCGGTCGTCGCGGCCACTTCGCGCAGGTCCAGCCCCGCGCAAAAGGCCGGCGCCGCGCCCGTGATGATCACGCTGCGCACCTCCGCGTCGCGCTGGGCTTCCTCCAGCGCCGCAGTCAGATCCGCGATCAGCGCGCGTGAGAGTGCGTTACGCGCCTCCGGCCGATTCAACGTCAGTTCGATGGCGTGATCCGTCCGAACGGAAAGCAGATGCGTGCTCATGACGGGATAGTAAGACAAACCCGCGCCGATGAGAAAAGGCCCCGTCGCGCGACGCATCAGCGCCGCGGCTCATCCTCGTCGTCATCGTCGATCGCGGTGGCGAGATCGTTGAGGTCGATCTCTTTGTCGTCGTCGTCGAGCGCGATCAGATCGCCTTCGTCATCTTCGTCCATCATGCGGGCGGCTGCCCCCAGCTTTGGCTCGACGCCGTCGATCGGTGTGATCTTCTCCGGCTTGCCGTCGATTTGAACAACGAATGTGGCCGGCCCAATGCGGAGCTGATCCCCCGGCCGCAGCGACTTTTTGCGAACACGCTGACCATTGACATAGGTGCCGTTGGCGCTCTCCATGTCCGCGACGCTGACGCCCCCTTCGCCAATAGTGAGTTCACAGTGCTTGCGGGAGACTTCTTTGGCTGGAATTTGCAGCAGACAATCCGGGTGCCGGCCAATCGACCAAATCCCACGGCGAAGCGGAAAATCCTTCCGTTCACCATCCTTGAAGAGTGTCAGTACAACCTTTGTGGCCACGATTTCAGCCCAAATCCGTCGCCGCCCGGCGCGGCAAACGGGTGTTAATCCCTGAAGTGGCGCGCGGGTCGCACCTACGACCACGACGCCGCCGGCGACACTCGGCCCCCGGGCCGATTCATCCAACCATTGCGCTCACAAGCACTTCGGCGTTCTGATGTGCTGGCCAAGAGCCGACCGCCAAGCCCTGCGGTTGACCATTCCAGCACGGAATGCAGCGGACGCGCACATTTAGTGCGGCCCAAATGCGAAGAATCATGAGCGCTCACTACAATCATAGGGAATGAGCGCATCGCAGACAACCGAAGGTCCTCATAAATCCGTCTATGTTCATGTCCCCTTTTGTCACACGATCTGCGGCTACTGCGACTTCTACTCCGAGGTCTATGACAAGCGGGCGGTGGGGCCGCTGGTCGATGCCCTGTTGCTCGAACTAGACCATCACGCCGAGCGGGCTGCTTTCTCCTTCGAGACGATTTTTGTCGGCGGCGGAACACCCACGACACTCCCGCCGGAGCAGCTTGCCCGGCTGCTCGCGCGGCTCGCTGCGGGGCGCGCCCCGGAAGCCCAGCTCGAATTCACCGTCGAGGCCAACCCCGCCACCGTCAACGTCGAGATCGCACGTACGCTGGTCGAGAACGGCGTGACGCGCGTCTCGATCGGGGCACAGTCGTTCGACCCAGGCGAGCTGCGCGTGCTCGACCGCATCCATCAACCGGCCCAGGTGGAGCAGACTGTTGCGATTTGCCGGGCGGCGGGCATCGGCCAGCTCAATCTCGATCTGATTTTTGGCGTGCCGGGACAGCGGATCGGCTCGTGGCAGCGCAATCTCGAAGCGGCCCTCGAACTCGAGCCGGATCATCTGTCGTGCTATGGCCTGACCTACGAACCGGGCACGCCGCTCTATCGGGCGCGCGCCGCCGGCCAGGTTCGTCCGATCGAACAGGAGATCGAAGCCGAGATGTACGAGCGGACGATCGAATGGCTCGCGCAGCGGGGCTATCGTCAGTACGAGATCAGCAATTTCGCGCGGCCGGGCTGTGAGTGCCGGCACAATCTCCGCTATTGGCACAACGAGCCATGCCTGGGAGTTGGCCCGTCCGCCGCCGGTCTGGTCGGCGCGACCCGCTATCGAAACATCCCAGACACTGCCGAGTATGTGCGCGCCATGCAAGCCGGTCGTTCACCCCAGATCGAGCGCGAGACGCTGCCGCCGGACCGCCGAGCGCGTGAGACCGCGATGATGTGGCTGCGATTGAATGACGGGATCGACACGGCGCGTTTCGCCGCGCGCTTTGGTCAGCCGCCCGAAGCGCTCTTTGCCGAAGCGCTCGAACGGCACACGCCGGCGGGACTGCTGGAAAACAGCGGCGGACGTATCCGGCTCACGTCCGCCGGGCGCCTGCTGGCTGACACGGTGATCGCTGATTTTCTCTAATGGTTCGTCACACTTGAAGTTGCCGGTTCGAGAAGCGTTTGCATCGGCCTCCGGCCCGTGCGTCCAACAACCAGCCGCGGCACAGATACACGGTATGACGCTGGGGTTGAATTCCGCGCTTCCCGAAAAGTAGCCGACGAAGCACTAGCCATGTTCCGTGTTGGTGGGCCAAATCTCGGCCCCGCGATGTCACTAGGCGGAGCGCGGCGCCGGTCATGCGAGCCTCATATCAAGCGCTTGACCAGCGCGAGAACACCCTGCCTGACGGCGGAGCGGTGGTGGCTGCCCGCGCGCGCGGCGAGCACCTGCGCGCGATGGGCCAGATACCACTCATAACTTTCGATGATCATCTCCTCATTCGAATAGCGCGGGGCCCAGTTCAGTTCCGCGGTGATGCGTGTCAGATCAAAGTACATCTCGCGCCCATACATCAGGGCGTGATAGGCGCCCAACGGCGACAGGCCGATCGCGCCGGTCAGCTTCATCGCCGCGATCACCGGCCCCGCCGGCAGGCCCCGCACCTGGGATCCGGTCTTGGCATGGCGACAGAGCGCTTCGAGCAACTGCCGCATCGTGCCGAAGCGCGCGGCGCCGCAGTTGAAGACGCGCGGTCCGGGCCGCTCGCCCGCGAGGATGCAGGCCTGCGCCAGGTCTTGGGCATGCACGAACTGATAGCGGTTGTCGCCGCGCCCCAGCACCGGCACGTTGCGTCCTTCGCGCACCCACTCAAAGAGAATCTGAAAAATGCCCAGCCGCCCATGCCCGAGGATCGTGCGCGGACGAACGATCGAGACATCCAGGCCGCGCGCAACGTATTCGCGACAGAGCGCTTCCCCCGACAGCTTCGCGCGACCATACGCCTCCGCCGGCGTCGGCACGGTCTCCTCCGTGACCGGGTTGACGCGCGGCGCGCCAAACACGGCGCTTGATGACGTATAGACGACTTTGACCACGCCGGCGGCGGTCGCGGCCTGCAGGAGGTTGCGCGTGCCATCGATGTTCACCGATTTGAACAGCGCGCGATCCTTCGCCAACGGCACCTGCGCCACGTTGTGATGCACAGTCGCGACGTCCGCGCAGGCCCGCGCGACCGTCGCTGCATCTCGGATGTCGCCCTGCACAAACTCGACCTCGCGCGGGCGATCATCGGCGTCATGAAGATCAAAGACGCGCACCGCCGCCCCGCGGGCGCGCAGCTCGCGCACCAGCAACGAGCCGAAGTAACCCGACCCGCCCGTAACCAGCACTTTTTCGGCGTGAGTTGACATGGGTGCTGTCGCGGCTGCGGTCCTTGAATAGCGGCGTGATCGGGAAGCCATGCGAGCGCAGCGCGCCGCTGGCCGACCGTCGAGTCGCGATGTTCGCATTCTCGCCCGGTCGAGGCGACCGCCGCCTCGCTCGGTCAAGCGACGAATGTACTGCCGCGGCAAGCTCCGCTCTAGCGCGCTGGCGCGATTCCTCGTCCGTCGCGCGCTGAATGCGCGAGCCAATCGCGATCGCGCCCGCCCGTGGAAGCGTCCCGACACCCCCAGGCGCTTCCGCCGCGCCACAACCGACCGCGTGAACGAAATTTTTGCATGGAAATGCTGTCCAATAACGCCTATCGGCGTTGCCGCCAAACCCGCCAAGCATGTGGTAATCTCCCCACGATTGCCGTTGTTTTTCATCATTTTTGGCGTTTGACGACGGCAACATCAAGTTTCAGCCCAGCATCCTCTGATGCGGACGCACAAAAGCCCTTGTCGCCAAAGAACTTGACACCATCCGCAGATTTGCTCATTTTTATGGATTCTGTTAAGGCCGGCCTGTCCGGTGGGTCTGGGCTGTGCGAGACGGCGTTGTTTCGCGGCTTAGTATCCGGGCCGTCCTGAGGTTGTTCGCCATGTCAACTGGAGTCGTAAAGTGGTTCAATGACGCCAAAGGATTTGGCTTCATTCAGCTCGATGATGGCAAGGACGTGTTTGTGCATCATTCGGAAATCAAGGCCGACGGGTTTCGCTCGCTTAAGGAGGGCGAGAAGGTCGAGTTCGACCTTTTGGAAAGCCCGAAAGGTCTGAAAGCGTCGAACGTTCGCGCGCTCGCCGCATCGTAACCCCGTCTGCTCCGAGCTGTCTGTCCGCCGTGTGCCACCGCCTCAGCCGCGGTTGTACGCGGCGTTGACGTTTCATGCGGACGGTGGCAGCATCGTCGGCTCGAAATTTTCGCGGAAACAAAGATGTAGGCGGCTCGTTTAAGGTCATTGGCCGCTATCAAATTCGACACCGGGAGAAAAAGATGAACCCTGCTTTCTTCGTGGCGGCCCTGCTGGTGCTGCTGGCGCTCACTGGGTGCAGTTCCCTCGGGGTCAAGCCGATGCCCGACCGACTGAACGATGAGCAGCAGGCACAGATCGACGCCGGCTGGGAACACTTTATTGATCAACTCGCCGCGCATGAGCGGCAGGAGCTGCTCGATGCGATCTTGCTGCGCAAAGCCTGGGAGGCCGGAGTTGATCGGCTGGCGCTTTCCTCGGAGAAGCGCGTCGGCGACAAGACCGTCTTCATGGAGACGCGCGTGGATCGCGACCACCCGGAGGGCGACACCTTTCGCGTGCTTGTGATCGACAGCGATGGCGCGCTGTTGCAAGCAGAGTCATTTACACGCGCCGACATCGATGAGGCCATAGCGTTGTACCTGCACGGACAGGATTTGCCGCCGGACGCCGCGCCGGAACAGGCGGCGGCGCAGCGCGCCCGCAGCGCGGAACGCAGTGCGCGCATCGCCGCTGCGCAGCGGTGCTTTCCGCTGCCGGCGGAGGCCCAAGAGCCGAACGATGCGCAACCGTGAGCAGCGCGCGAGCGCCATCCCACGCGGATTTTCTCCCATCGCCTTCGACCGTCTTTACATGCGCTCCAGCGTCTCGATGCCGAGCAGGTGCAGGCCTAGCCGCAGCGCCCGCGCCGTCAGATCGCACAGGCGCAGCCGGGCCAGTCGGGTGCTTTCCGACTCCGCCGCCAAGACCGGACAACTCTCATAAAAGCGCATGAAGTCGGCGGCCAGATCGTAGAGATAGGCGCAGAGCACATGCGGCTGTAAGTCCGCCGCCAGCGTCTCAAGCGTCTCATGCAATCGGCACAGCCGCAGGGCCAGGGCGCGCTCGGCGGGGGCGAGTTCGGCGAGCGCCAGGTCGGACGCATAAACCTGTTGTGCGGCGATTCCCGCGGTGGCGGCGGCCTTGCGATAGATCGAGCGGACGCGGGCATAGGCATAGAGCATGTAAGGCGCGGTGTTGCCCTGCAGCGCCAGCATCTTGTCCCAACTGAAGACATAGTCGGTGTTGCGGTCGCGCGAAAGATCGGCGTATTTCACCGCGCCGATGCCGACGATGCGGGCGATCTCGGCGTCGCTTTCTTCCGCGCTGGCTCCTTCCCCGACGCCCGCGTCAAGGGCATCAGCCGCGGCGGAATCCGCAATGGCGGGCGCGACAGGCACAACCGGGCGCTCCTGAGCCGTCGCCACGGTGGATGGCCCGTCGGCGTCCACCGCCGCGCGACGCTCCTGGATAACCGCGAATGCGCGGCGCGCGGCCTCGTCGAGCAGTTCGCGCAGCTTGATGTTGCGCCCGTCGCGCGTCTTCAGCGGCTTCTTGTCCTCTCCCAGCACGCTGCCGAACGTGGTGTGCTCGAGCGAAACCTCGTGGCAGGCCCAGCCGACGATCCGCGCGACCCGGAAAAACATTTCAAAATGCTGCTTCTGGCGCGCATCGGTCACATAGATCAACCGCCGCGCGCCCAGCTCTTCGATGCGATAGCGTACGGCGGCGAGGTCCGTGGTCGCATAGAGATAAGCGCCGTCGGATTTGCGAACGATCAGCGGCTGCGGCTGGCCCTCGGGCGTTTTGTACGTCGGCTGGCCGTCGGCCTGCTCAAGGAAGACACACTCGGCGCCGGCGTCCGTGCGGAAGACCGCGCGCGTGCCGTCGGGGCTGCAGCGGCCGGCGCCCCCGAGTTTTTCACGCAGCTCGGCGACGACGCGCGGCAGGCGCTCGCCCTGTTCATAAAAGCTCTCGCCGCAGACGTCGCGCTCCGTCAGCATGACGCCGAGCCGGTCATAGACGCCTTGACACTCGGCCAGCGAAATGTGGCGGGCCTGCTGCCAGGCGCGGCGCTCCGGCTCATTTCGCGCGCCGCCCAGTTGCAGCATGCGCGTTACCTTGCGCGGAATGTTAGCGATGCGTTCCCACTCGGTTTCACCCTCGGCGGAGGCCGAGGGCTGGCGGTTGCGCACGCGCCAATCGAGCCGCTGGGCGATGGCGATCAGCGCCTGCACAAAGCGATAGCCCAGCTCCAGCTCGTCGAGGCCGATCCGCTGCGCGCCAAAGCTCTCCTCGGAAAAACGATCGAAGGCGGGGTCTTGCAGATCGTCGCTCCACTCGTCGCAGATCTGCCGGCCCAGCGCGTTCAGCCGGTCGAGCGGCTCATTCTTGGGAACGGCGAACGCGCGGATGCGTTCCTCGATTTGTGCGGCGCTTTCGCCACGACGGAAGCGCATCTGCACATACCAATAGCCGAGCACGACCATGCCGATCGCCGTGCCCCAGTCGCCGACGTGATTCTGCCGCGTCACCGTATGGCCAAAGAAGCCCAGCGCCCGCACAAACACATCGCCGATGATCGTGCTGCGCAGATGGCCGACGTGCATCTGCTTCGCGATGTTCGGCGAGGAGTAATCCACCAGCACGTGCTGCGGCGCTGTCGCCGGCGGGATGCCGCAACGGTCCACGGCGGCGGTCGCTGCGGCCATCGGCTCGATCGCGCGCAGCCGGGCCAACATAGCTGCGTTCTTCAGACGGATGTTGATGAATCCCGCTCCGGCGATCTCAAGTGGTTCGGCCAAGTCGGACAACAACGGCGCGGCGGCGGCCTTGACACGCTCGGCCACGTCACGCGGCTTCGCGCCGAGCGTCTTGGCCAGCGACATCGCGATGTTGCATTGATAGTCGCCGAACTTGGCATCGGCCGAAGGGCGCACGAGCGGGTCGACCGGAGGGGCCCCCGCGACCTGCGCGACGGCCTCGGAAAATCGCGTCCGCAATTCCGCGAACAGGCTCAAGGCATTCATGCGGTCGAAGCTACCGACGAACCCCGCGCGTCGCAAGCCATGAAGCCAACCCCTCGAAGCTGGGGAGGCGCCAAGCAGATGCAGCCGAAGGCCATGGGGCAATCGATGCCCGCGGGCGCATCCTAGTGCTTCGTCACACTTGAATTTGCGGGTTCGAAACGAGGGTAGCATGGGCCTCCGGCCCGTGCGTCCCACTACAAAGATAGGCACTAAACTCATGCCGTGACGTCGGAGCTCCTTTCCACTTCATCCGAAGATTCAAGTTTGACGAAGCACTAGGCCGGAGAGATGCGACAGCCACAAGCCGTTCAAGGGATGAGTACCGTGTCCGACGAGCTAGGTCGCAGCATGGCCGCCGGGCGACTGCCGAGCCTGCCCCCCCCGCAGCATGCGGACCGTCCAGCATCTACGAAAAAGTCGGGAGGTCGGAAAGCCGCTTTACCGGAACGCCGATAAATCCGAAAATCGCCTTGCTGAAACCGCCGGGGACATTACGATATGTGGCTCGCCTTGGAGGATATCGATATCTCCGGGCGGCAATGAAAGGAACGGTGTGCATGATTCGTGTGAAGGTACGCGGAAACGAGACGGTGGAGCAGATGGTCCGCCGCTTCAAGAAGCTGTGTGAGAAAGAGGGTCTGACGCGCGACATTAAGCGCACGAGTTATTACGAGAAGCCCTCTGAGCGTCGCCGGCGCAAAGTCCGCAAGTCCATCAAGCGAATCCAGCGCGACACCTATCCGCTGTGATCGACCGGCGGCGCAGGCTGTTCAGACAGCCGCGCCACGTCGGGCGACTCGACGGCGTTTGGGGCGATCTGCACGCCGTAGCACAAGGGGGGGAAAATCCTCGGTCTCGAGGGCATGCCAAAGCGTTGGCCATTGGTCATACATCGCTTGGGGCGCACCGGCTCCGCAACTGAAGTCATTTGGCCCCATCTGAGCGACAACCCCAGACGCCTTCACCTTATGACGTTATCACCTTCGCACCTTCTCACGCCACTCGCATCACCAGCCGCGGCCGACGGCGGATGAGAAATGGCGAATCGCGAAGATCGAAGAATGATTGGCGAGCGCCGCTCGGCGCGATGGGGTCACTTCGCCGCTGATTGTTGAAACGCCGAGCAGACAAACGACCGCGCCCCCCACTACCCGATCACGCCACCACGTACTCCAATCGGGCGGTTCGGGCGCGCTACGCCCGTGGCTCGACCACCGACTCCAGCGCAAGCAGCCGCGTCCATTGCTCCGCAGTCACGGGCATAACCGACAACCGCCCCTGGCGAACAAGCGCAAAATCAGCAAAGAACGCATCGGCCTTGATCGCGCTCAGCGGGATCGGCTGCTTCAACCGGCGCTGAAAAACCAGCTCCGGTTCGGCGGCATCGTCTCCCACCGGCGCGGCGACTTTGGCCAGCGCGACGATCGCGCGCGCGTCGCCGGTGTGATAGATCAACACCACGTCGCCCTTTTTCATCGCCGTGAGCGCTTTGCGGGCCGCGGGGTTGCGCACCCCCGTCCAGCGCGTGCGGCCATCACGCTTGAGATCGTCGGCGGAATATTCGTCCGGATCGCTTTTTACCAGCCAGTTCATACCCAAGAGTATAAAAGTAACCGTGCCGCGCCGCTGCGGAGCGAACCGGCCCAACCCCAAGAATTCCGCGGCGGCTGGTCGGCGCTTGGGATGCGATGAGCCGATTGTCCGTCCCGCCGCGGCGAAATAAGATGTTGGGCTGCATGAGCAGCAAAGACCCGTATGTCATCCTGGGGGTGTCGCGAACGGCGAGCGCGGAAGAAATCAAAAAGGCCTACCGCCGGCTCGCCAAGCAATACCACCCCGACCGAAACCCCGGCGACAAGGCCGCGGAAAAGCGCTTCAAGGAAACCCAGGCCGCCTACGACGTGCTGGGCGATGCTGATCGACGAGCGCAATACGATCGCTTCGGCGCCGGCGGCCCGCCTCCCGACATGCGCGGGTGGAACGATCAAGCCGCTGGCCGCGGCCCCGGACATCACGCCGAAGGCTCGATCCACTTCGGAGACATCGGCGACCTCGGCGGCATCTTCGAGCAGTTCTTCTCACGCGGCGGGCGCGTCACCTCCCGCGGCCGTCGCGGCGCGTCCGCCGCAACCCTCGGCGAAGACATCAAACACGACGTCGTCATCTCGTTTGACGAGGCGATTCACGGCACAACCCGCGAGATCATCCTGCAAGGCGACGAGCAGGAGCACATCGCGGTGCGGATTCCGCCGGGGGTGGATGATGGACAGATCATCCGCGTGCGCGGACGCGGCCAGCCCGGCAGCGGCGGACGTGGGAATTTGCTGATCTGCGTGCGGATTGCGCCGCATCCTTACTATCGTCGCGAGGGGCGCGACATCCTGCTCGATGTCCCGCTCAGCATCGTCGAGGCGACGCGCGGCGCGACGCTTGATATTCCCACGCTCTCGGGCCGCACGACCATCAAGATTCCGCCTGGCTCATCGAGCGGGCGGAAGCTGCGGCTGCGCGGCAGGGGTGTGCCCGACCCACGCCGCGGCGAACCGGGCGACATGTACGCCGTCGTGAAGATTGTGGTTCCCACGGCGCTCTCGCCGCGCGCGGCGGCGCTGCTGGATGAACTGGACATGGAGCTGCACCAACGGCCGCGGGCCGATGTGGAGTGGCTATGACGAGGCGCGCACCACCGGGCCGGCCTTCCGACGGACGGATATTCACCTGGTTCGTTTTGGCCGGGATCGGCCTGCTCGTCGCGGCGACGATGTATCTTTACCTTGGCCGCGCGATGTATTACCCGGTCATTCCGACCGAGTTCGACCCGGCCGACCCCGTCAGCGCGGCGCAGGAGCGCCGGCTGAAGGCGCTGCTCGTCCTGCTGCTTGCGGCGGCCTTGCTGATCCTTGTGTTTGTGCTGGGGGCGTACCTGGTGATTCGTCTCGGACGCGCTGTGACGGAATCGAGCGTGGGCGGAAAGCCTACACGCTATGTCGACGCCTGGAGCCGTTATCGGATTTCCGACGAGCAGGTCACTGCCGCCACGCGTGAGGATGATGCCCCGCCCGGCGGCCAGGGCGGGCGCGGAAAGGGTGATCAGAAGGATGCGGACGAAGACCGTGAAGTCGAACGCGACCAGGATGATGAGGACCGCCCGGATGATGATCATGATCAAGACGATGCTCACGGTCCCGGCGCACCGCGACGGTGACGCATGACCGGCCCGAATCCACCGAGGCCTGGCGCGCCGGTGCCCAAGCCAGGCGCTCAGCAATCGGCAGCCCCCGCGGCACAGCGCCCCGCCCCAACGCCCCAACCGGCCGGTGCGCAAACCTTGACGGGCAAGCCCGGCGCGACTGTCCCACCCGCGCCGGCGCTGCCTGATGCCGGCCGGGCCATGCGCGCGGTGGAGCGGCTCTACGCCTATTGGATCATCAGCACGGTCCTGTTGCTGTTCGTCGCGCTGGTCCCATTCTTATTCCTGCGCTCTGACGTGCGTCAGCAGCGCAAAGCGCTTCTATCCAACGATAACCGCCTGCGCGAGGTGAATGAGAAGCTCGACCGTTTGCTCATTCAGCGCGGCGCGAGCGAAGCCATCGGCAACGGCACGGGTGACGCCGCGCCCCCCCCAGGCTCACCCGCGGCCGCGACAACGCAAAGGGCGCCGTCTCGACCGGGCAACGGCGCGGGGGCGTCCCCGGCCGGCAGCTCGACACCGCGGAGTGCGGCCCCGGCCGCTGGCGCGGGCGCCGATCGGCGTGATGCACCCAATTCCGGTTCACATCGACCCAGCGCCGCAGATGGCTCTTCCGGATCGACCGGCCTGTCACGCCGCACGACAACTCCCGCGGCGCGCGATCGGCGCGTGCTCGATCTGCTCGCACGGGCTTTGCGAGGCGCTGATCCGAGCACATGGGCCTTGGGCGACCCGGCCGCCGCGGAAGAACTGATCAGCTTCTGCAGCGCGCTGCCGGCGGATCAACTCCCGGGCGAACTCTGGGAGCGCTGTGCCGCGGTCGCGCGCTTGTCCAACCGCGCCAGCGCCGCCGACGGCCTCGCGAAGCGCGGCGATGCGCGCGGCCACGCCGGCCGGCTCTACCAGGAGTTTTGTGCCCGTCGGGCGCTGGACCGGCAGGATCCTGACGAGGCCCTTGCCCGGCTCGCGCCGCTCGGCGAGCGCGACAACAGACCGGAAGTGCAGGCGCTGCTGGCAACCGCGCGGCTGTCGAAAGGAGATACGGCCGGTGCGGCGGCGGCGCTGGATCAGATCGGGGCGGATGCGGCCTTCGCGATCGGCGACTGGTTCAAGATCTTTGACGTGTGTCTGCGGCTGGATCAGCTCGAGCGCTTGCAGCGCTGGGTCGAATTGGCGCGACCGGCCGACGCGCGCGAACAAGCCGCGCTCAATTTTTACCGCGCTGTTGGATTGATCACGGCGGGGCAGCATGTTCTGGGCCTTGGGGCGCTCGATGCCTTGCGCGCGGCGGAGCAACCGCCGGTCGCGCCCTATCAGATTGACGTGTGGCGCGGGGCGGCACTGGTGCAGGCCGGGGCCTTTGAAGAAGCGACGCGGCAGCTCGACGCCGCGACGTCGCTTGCGCCCGATCAGCCGGAGGCCTATTACTGGCGCGGCGCCATGGAGGCGCGGCGCGATGAGCTTGACGCGGCGCGGCTCTATCTGCGCAACGCACTCACCAATCAGCCGCGACACGTGCCGACGCTGGAGCTTTTGGGCGTGCTGGAGCTGAATGGGCGCAATGCGAGCGGTGCGGTTGAGCTTCTGAATCGGGCCGTGGCGCTCGACCCGCGCCGGCCGCCGGCGCACCTGCTCCTGGCTTTGGCCCACGCCAAACTCGGCCGCGGCAAGGAAGCAACGCCGCACCTGGCCGAAGCGCTGCGGCTCGCGCCGGGATTGCAGGCCGAAGCCATGCAGAGCGACCTGCTGGGGCCGCTGGTCGCGCAAGCGCTTCCCCAGGTCGAATCCCCGCCTTGAGCCGGCCGCCACCCTGCCGCTCCGGCAGCAGAGGCGGCGACCAGGCGGCTCGATGCCGGACAAACGGATCGATCACTCTAGTTTTCAGTACGCGATCGCGCTGAACGATTTGAACGAAATAGCCGACATCGACCGAAAATTATTCGGCAAAACTTCCCAGCGATATGCAAATACTCTTGAGTCTTGGGCGGCGTGTTGTAGACTGAGATTCTTGGCAGAGGTCGGATCGGTTCACGCTCGGCGAGGCGCCGGGGTCGAAACCGCGACTGGAATCAGGCACTTGAACAAGTCCTTTGGGAGAGGTTGCATGAAGCGCACTCGGTTTGCAATGCTGGGGTTCTGTCTGGGTTATGCTGCGCTGGTCGCGAGCGCCCAAACACGCACGAATGGACCCGACGTCATCGTGGGCGACTTGCTCGACATCAACAAGTGGGGCACCATCGGCAACACCACGTCCTACTCGATCGGCACCACCTCGTGCAACATCGGCTCGGCGACGATCGCCTGGGTTTCGAGCACGAACCGTCACCCGGTCATCGCCCAGAACATGTACAGGCTCAAGAATGGCCGGTTCGAGATGATCGGCCAGGGCTGGCTCAAGCATGGTTTCACCGCTCTGACGCAGAGTCTCTGCCACTCGTGCAGCGGCCAGGGCGGCTCGGTGCTCGGCGTCGGCTGCTCCGATCCGTACAGCGCCGGCCTCAACGGCTCGCAGGGCAACCTCGGTCCGAAGTTCGAAGTCAACGCCTGGACCGGCGTTTTCGCCTTCCCGCACTTCGCGCGCAGCCAGACCGGCGATGCGATCTATAAGCGCATTCAGGTCAGCAACGACGATTTCAACCCCTCGCTCAACCCCGGCGCCATCTACTTCGCCGAAGGACAATACATCACCCAAGACGACGCTCAGTTCTTTGGACAAGCCGACGGCGGCAGCAACGGCAACAACAACGCTTCCTATGAGCGCCTCTCGGTCGGTGCGCTGAGCGGCGGCGGTTATATCGTCAGCGCCACCGGTCCGACCTTCCGCCTTTTGCCGGCGATCATGGCCTGGCCGGCCAACGACCCGGGCGCCCAGGTCCGCATCGTGCAGGTTCCCAGTGAGGGTCGCTTCTATCTCGGTTGGAAAACCACCGACCTCGGCGGCGGTCGCTGGCACTATGAGTATGCTCTGTACAACCTGAATTCGCATCGCGGGGCCAATTCATTCAGCGTGCCCAATCGCGGCGGCACACTTTCGAACATCGAATTCCGCGACATCGCCTATCACAGCGGCGAGCGCCAGGTCGGCACCGACTGGACCAACTCCACCGCCGGCAACGCGATCACCTGGAGCACGGAGACGTGGACCACAGCGAATGACCTGACGGCCAACGCCCTCCGCTGGAGCACGCTCTACAACTTCCGCTTCGACTCGACCCGCCCGCCGACCAACGGCAACGTGACGATCGGCCTCTTCCGTCCGGGCACGCTGGGCAACCTGGTCGTTTCGGGCGTCAGCGTCCCGACGCCGGTGCCGGTCGGCCCGCTGGGCGATACGAATTGCGACGGCGTCGTCAACTTCGACGATATCACGCCGTTTACGCTGGCGATCATTGATCAGGCGGCTTACCTGGCTCAGTATCCGGCCTGCGATCCGCTCACGGCGGACGTCAATCAGGACGGCGTCGTCAACTTCGACGACATCAACGGCTTCGTGGCCTGCGTCGTCGCGGGTGGCTGCTAAGCCATCGCCTTGATTCACGCGCCGTGGCGCGCATGAGCTTTTAGCCAACGTCGGCAACGGCAGGGCGCATCACTGCGACCCTGCCGTTGCTGTTGATTGTTTGCCGACTTGTTCCGCTTCAGGCGATGGCGAGGGTTGTTGCGTGAACCACCGGAAATGTTTCCAGCCTGAACCATTCCTCATTTCCACCTACCCACCATCCCGCGCGTCGGCCGCTCGAATGAAGCGCCCGCACGACCCGGCGTTGGGCACGGAGGCCCAACGCTACAGCGCGGCTCGACTGCTTACATCCGCGCACAAACATTGCGTCAGTCGTAACCCAGCTCCTCCAGCCGGTCTTCATCCATTCCGAAGTGATGACCGATCTCGTGCAGGACCGTGATGCGTATTTCCTCGATCAGTTCTTCCCGGCTCTCGCATAAGTCGCACAGGTTGGCCCGGAAGATCAGCACGCGATCGGGCAGTTGCGGCGCCGCCTCCAGCAGATCGTGCCCGACCGGCGTACCCAGATAAAGCCCGAGTATCTCGTCGGGTTCGCCGTCGATTTCCTCGTCTCGCAGCAGCTTCGCGCTGGGGCGCTCGTGTACCTCGACCACGACATTCTCGATGTAACTGCGAAACTGATCCGGAATCGAGGCCAGGGCCGACTCGACCGCCTGGTCGAACTCTTCATGCGAGATGCGTATCATGACGCAGAGAGGCTAGCCGCGCCGGCGCGCGGCGGCCAGTGCCCCGCGTGACCCGCGCCGATGCAGCCGGCCGATCCGTGCGAAAATCTGCCGAAAGCGACCCGATGCTCGTTCTGATCGACAACTACGATTCGTTCACCTACAACCTGGTGCAACGCTTCGGCGAGGTTGCGCCGAAGCTCGAAGTCCGCGTCTATCGCAATGACCAGGTCACGCTAGAGCAGATCGAGCGCGACGCGCCCACGCACCTTGTCATCTCGCCGGGGCCTTGCACGCCGCGTGAAGGCGGCATCAGCAATGACATCATTCGTCACTTCGGCGGAAAAATCCCGTTGTTGGGCGTCTGTCTCGGTCATCAGTGCATCGGCTTCACCGCGGGGGCCGAGGTTGTGCGCGCAGCCCGGCTGATGCATGGCAAGACCAGCATGATCCGCCATGACGGGCGCGGCGTCTTTCGGGGCCTGAGCAACCCGTTTCAGGCGACGCGCTACCACTCGCTCGTGATTCGTCCCGGCACGCTGCCGGCGGAGTTTGAAATCACGGCGACCGCTGACGACGATCCCAGCGAAATCATGGGCGTCCGCCATAAGACCAAGTCGATCGAGGGCGTGCAGTTTCATCCGGAGAGCTATCTCACGCTGGAGGGGCATCGGCTGCTGGCGAATTTTCTTGAAGATGTACAAGTCGCATAGGGCGACATCGATCGTCAAGTTCGAATGTCGAACAGCGAAGAACGAATTGCATCAGCCGGAGTCTGTGAATAATATCACGCGGCAGAATTCACCCTCCGTAGCAGAGCCGCGACCGTAAGGAAGCGGAGCTTCACGGAAAATCTAACCACTCCCTTACGAGGCTGTCGAAATACATCTCAAAATCAAGCTCGACAGCCTGCCGATCGCCTGGCTTGGCATCCAAACCCCAGGTCTGATGCTGCGCCAAGCATTCGGCGCGCCGTTGCGGTGTATTTCGACAGTCTCTTACGGTCGTGGCTCCGCTAAGCGAGAGGCCTTTCTGAACATGCTCTTGTAGTCTGCCACGCTTGAATTTTCGGAATGAACGGAACGGGTTTCGGCGTCATGGCGTGAAATGAGTGCCGTTGTTTGCTGCCAGACGCATAGGCCGTAGGCCCATGCTACCCTTCCCTTGTTTCGAACCCGCCAATACAAGCGTGACGAAGCATTGATTGCTCTACGCGCTGCCCGCTTGCTGACAGAGGAACAACACCGCCATCCGCACCGCCAGGCCGTTGGTCACCTGCCGGAGGATGCTGGAGTTCGGCCCGTCGGCGACGTCGGCCGCCAGCTCGATGCCGCGGTTGACCGGCCCCGGATGCATGATCAGCACGTCTTTGCGACAGCGCGCCAGCCGCTCACGATTCATCCCGAAGAAACGCACATACTCGCGCACCGACGGAAAGACCTGGCTCGTGATTCGCTCCTTCTGAATTCGCAGGAGATTGATCACGTCCAAATCCGGCAGCAGTGAATCGAAATCATGCGACACGCGGCAGCCCATCTGCTCAAACGCTTTCGGTACGAGCGTCGGCGGCCCCACCAGCGTCACCTTCGCCCCCAGCTTGAGCAAGCCGTGAATGTCGGAGCGGGCCACGCGGCTATGCGCAATGTCGCCGACGATCGCGACGTGCAACCCGGCCACGCGCCCCAGCCGCTCGCGAATCGTGAAGAGGTCGAGCAGACCCTGCGTCGGGTGCTCATGCTGGCCGTCGCCGGCATTGATCACGGTGCACGAGACGCTCTTGGCGAGATGCTCGGCCGCGCCGGCGGCGGGATGACGCAGCACCATGAAATCGACGCCCATCGCCTCGATGTTGCGGGCGGTGTCGAGCAGCGTCTCGCCTTTTTGCGTGCTGCTGAATTTTTCGGTGAAGTCGATCACGTCGGCCGAGAGCCGCTGCGCCGCCAGCTCAAAGCTCATGCGCGTGCGTGTGCTGTCCTCAAAAAACATCGTGACCACGACCCGCCCGCGCAGCGCAGGCACTTTCTTGATGCTGCGCGTCGAGACCTCTTTGAAGCTCTCGGCGGTGTCCAGCACAAAGAGAATCTCTTCGCGTGAAAGACTCTCCAGATCGAGCAGATGTTTCCGCGTCCAAACCGGTGTCTCAAGGGCGGGGGCCATGGAATTTACGATAAACGATCGCGCCCGCCTGTGAAAGCCGCGTCCACTTCCAGAAAATCGTTTGGTGCTGTCCCCGCAACAAGCTAGGCTGAAACAAGCTGCAAACAAAGCGAGCTAATCTACGTTTGTATTTCCGGATGATCTCGCAGAAGCCAGGCATGTAGCTCTCAGAAACAAGCTCATGCGAAAAGTCGATGCCGGCGCACGTGCGGCGGCGGGCAAAGAGTGGTTTTTTTGATAACTTTTTCGGAGACTTCTTATGGTCAGTTACGGAAGAAGCTTAAGGGGCGAATCCGGTTTGGTGCGGCGGCGCGGCGCCGACAGCCGGATGGATCGGCTTCGCCGAACATCGCATCCACTTGGCGATAAATCAGCTCGTTTGCGACCGGCTTGCCGGCGGATCTTGTCTTCAAGCCTCGCGGGGGCCTTGATGGCAACGGCCCCGCTCGTGGCCGGAGAGGCGCACTCTGCCGGGGGCTGGGGCGCTGCCGGCGGAGCGCCGGTTTTTCGCGGGCAAATCGTTACGGCGGAAGCTGCGGCGCGCGTTCACCTGACCCAGCGCGGCGATGGTCAAACAGAACAAATCCTGCGCCTGGGCGCGCCACGCTGGCTGAACACGCTTCAAATCGTCGGAGCCGCCGCGATACACACCGTGGAAGTTCAAGACCTCGACGGCGCCTGGCAACCCTACGCCGCCACGATTGTTGCCGGCAGCGGCGAAAGCTGGATTTTCGGCGAAGCGGTTCACGCGCAGGCGGTGCGGCTCGTTACGCCGGCGGACCCCGAGAAGCCTGATGGCCGTGGCGTCATCCAGATCATCCCGCGGCTCGAGCAGACCGATCTCGATGACAGCGGCGACGGCGGCGGGAACACGTTTTTCTATGAATATGTGGTGAACTATGCCGGAACCGGACAGATCAACCTGCCGGCCTGCGACGACGACGCCTGGGGCCTGCGCGACGAACTCGATGACGCCGGCTGGGCCTGGGCCGGCTACGGAAATAGCTCGGCTTGGGAAGAGGATTGGAAGCGCTCCGCGAGCGGCGGCACCGAAGGCACATACCCCGACGCGCGCGATTTCGCCTATTTCGCCGGCCACGGCAACTCGACCAGCTTCATCTTCGGCAACCAGACCCGCGACGATTGCTGCGTCTCCACCGGCGACGCCAGCGGCGCCTGGGGCGATGGCGATCTCGAGTGGGTCGCGCTCGCCGTCTGTCAGACGCTCACCAGCGATGGCGGCTGGGCCAATGCGATGGACGGGCTGCACCTGATCTGCGGCGCGGTCGACAACATCGCCGACGCCGAATATGGCGAAGATTTCGGCGAGCGGCTCGTCTCGACCTGGTTCCTCGACGGCGCGACGCGCGTCAAGACCGCCTGGTTCGAAACGATGGATCGCTTCATGGGCAGCGGCGTCGATATCCGCGTGATCGGTGAAAACAGCACGATGGGCAACGATTACATCTGGGGCGAAGGGACCGTCGCCGCCGATCCGGTCGTCGATTGCTGCTACACGCGCTGGAACTTCGTCACCACCTCCGACTCGGACGGCGAAGAGCATCCGTCCGCACTGATCCGCTATCAGCACCAGGCTCAGCCGCCGGTTGAGAATCCCGTTGTCTTCGATGCCAACGCCGATTCCAGCGAGAGCGTCGAAGTGATCGTTTCCGCGAATCTGCTCGCGGCCAACGGCGGTCTGCCGGCGACGGCGACGCTCTTTCGCAACATCACGCAGCCGGCCACCGAGCAAACGGTCGCCGCGATCGCGGAGCGTTTGTGCGGCACTGGCCAGCAGCTCTGCGGCGCGCAAATCGCCACCAACCCCAGCGGCGACACGATTCATGCCGTCGATGGTCCAATCAAGTTGCGCGTCTGCCGCGCTACGCGCGCGATCGAGCTGACCGACGAGCGCACCTGGCTCACGCCGCGCGCCGCCCCGCCGCGCCTGCTCAGCGCCAGTCAGGCCGTCGAGACCGCCACCGGCTTTCTGACGGCGTGGGGACAATTCCCGACTGGCGCCCAGGTGGCGTTTGTCGATTTCATCCGCCAGGCTGATGTGGATCGGCGCAGCGGCGAAGAATTGGCGGCCAGCAGCTTCAACCTCGCGCAGCGCGTGGTCTTCCGCCGCACGCTCGGCCCGGCCCAGACGCCGGTCTTCGGCCCGGGCGGGGAGTTGAACGTGATCCTCGGCGACAACGGGCAACTTCTGCGGACCGCCCGGCACGGCTATCGCATGTTGCAACCTGAGGGCACGGTGACGCTGTTGCCGCTGACGCGCGTGCTCGGCGACCTGGCGGCGCTCGGCCCGGCTATCACGATCGGCAACGTCCGCACGCCGGTGCGTTCGATCCAGGTCGACGACGTGCAGTTCGGTTACTACGAGCAGCCCTGCGCCATTCCGCAGCAATGGATTCGCCCGACGGCGCACTTGTTGGTCACGCTGACCGATACCGCCGGCAACCGCAGCGGCGCGACGCTCGACATCCACGTGGATGCCCCGCCGCTGGCGGCCGATGTTGTCGCGCCCGTCGACGGCGTGCGCGTGCGACCGGGCGCTGAGGTCTGTTTCAACGGCCGCGTCAACGGCGGCATTCCGCCCTATTCGGTGAGATGGAACGACGCTACCACCGAAACCCCGCTGGGCACGACGCTCAACCCGTGCGCGGCCCTGCAACTGTCGATCTCGCCGGAGCGCTATCTGGCGCTCCACACGATCACCCTGTCGGCCACGGATGCGCGCGGCGAAACGGCGCATGCCACGGTCGAGGTCCGCGTTACGCTGCCCGGCGATACGAACTGCGATGGACGCGTCGATTTCAACGACATCAACCCGTTCGTCGTCGCGCTGGTCGGGCAGGCGCCCTATGACGCCCAATTCCCGGCGTGTGATTACCTGCAGGCGGACGTGGACGGTGACAACCTCGTCACGTTCAACGACATCGGGCCCTTCGTGCAGGCGCTGGTCGCCGGCGGGTAAGGCTTCCTGAAATCCAAGCGAGCCGTCTGGACGGGGCAGGCCTGGCGCCTGCCCCGTCATTTTTTTGACGAGCGCACCCGAGTCGCGGCTTGGATGCACAGGCGGCGAAACTGATGGTCCTCCCCATCGATGGAGCGCCGATCAAAAAAAGCGAGCTCGAGCCATTTGGGGCAACTTCGAGCCGGAGCAGCGCGACAGCACGACCGCTCAGATATCCGATCACGGCTTCCATCGGACCACGATCGAGCAGAACCGCGATTTCGTATTTCGCTCCTCGCTATTCGACCTTCGCTCTTCATCTCCCCCTCCCGCCGGCGCGTACAATCGGGCCGTGCGCCGCTTCGCCCAGCTCTACGCCGAACTCGATGCGACCAGCCGGACCGCCGACAAAGTCGCGGCGCTGCAGCGCTACTTCCGCGAGGCGCCGCCGGCGGATGCGGCGTGGGCGCTCTTTTTCCTGACGGGTCAGCGGCTGCTGCGCAGTGTCGCCAGTCCGCGGCTGCGCGAGTGGATTGCCGAATTCACCGGCTATCCGTTGTGGCTGATTCAGGAGTGTTATGACGTTGTCGGCGATCAATCCGAAACGCTGACGCTGCTGCTGCCGGAAAATCCCGCGCCGGTTGACGTGCCGCTGCATACGCTGGTGGAGGAGCGGCTGGTTCCGCTGCGCGCGCTCAGCGACGACGGCCGCCGGTCGATCCTCCGTCAGACCTGGAGCGAGCTGAGCCGGCCGCAGTGCTATCTCTTTCACAAGCTGATTTCGGGCACGTTTCGCGTGGGCGTGGCGCGCGGGCTGGTCCTGCGCGCCATCGCCGAGATCGCGGGTGTCGATCCGGCCGTGATGCAGCATCGTCTGCTGCGTCGCTGGCGACCGACACCGGCGGACTATCAGCGTCTGCTCGACCCGCCGACGACCGAGCGCGACCCGGCCCAGCCCTATCCATTCTTCCTGGCTTCGCCGCTCGAGGGCCAAGCCGACGATCTCGGCCCGCTCACGGCGTGGCAGATCGAATGGAAATGGGATGGCATCCGCGCGCAGATGATCCATCGCGGCGACGAGCGTCTGCTCTGGTCGCGCGGCGAGGAATTGATCACGGCACGTTTCCCGGAATTACTCCACATCATCAGCCATCTGCCTGACGGCGTCGTCCTCGACGGCGAAATACTCGCATGGGAAGATGAGCGGCCGCTGCCTTTCACGCGCTTGCAGCGGCGCATCACGCGCAAGCACGAGCAGCCGCGCTTCTGGCCTGAAACCCCGGTCGTGTTCCTGGTCTATGACCTGCTGGAGGCAGACGGCGCGGACATCCGTTCGACGCCGCTCGCCGAGCGCCGGGCACGCTTGGAGGCGCTCGTCGCCGACATGCCGCGCGAACTGCCGCTGCGGATTTCTCCGCTGGAGCATGTGCCGGACTGGGCCGCCGCCCGCGCCCTGCTCGAATCCGCGCGCGCACGCGGCGTCGAGGGATTCATGCTCAAAAAGCTCACGTCGCCCTACGGCGTCGGACGGACGCGCGGCGACTGGTGGAAATGGAAGTGTGAGCCGTTCTGCATCGACGCCGTGCTGGTCTTTGCGCAGCGCGGCTCAGGCCGGCGCGCGGGCCTCTACACCGACTACACCTTCGCCGTCTGGAGCAACAGCGAACTGCTGCCGGTGGCGAAGGCGTACTCGGGCCTGTCGGATGAAGAAATCCGCGCGGTCGATCGCTTCATCCGCGACAATACGCTGGGCCGCCGCGGGCCGCTGCGCATCGTCAAGCCCGAGCTGGTCTTTGAACTCGGTTTCGAGGCGTTGCAGGATTCGACGCGCCACCGCGCGGGGATCGCGCTGCGCTTTCCGCGCATTCTGCGGCAGCGCCTGGACAAGCGCGCGATCGATGCGGATACCCTGGAGGCGGTGCGGAAATTGATGGCGGGAGGGTGTAGTGAATAACTCCCGCGGCGGGTGGCTCTGTTGAGATGGGTGCAAGTGTGCTGGGATGGGTGCCACTGTTCGCACAGCGGATTTCGCGCGGGAGGGGTACGTCTCGCGCTCGGCTCCCCATTCATCTCGAAGAGCAACGAATGCCGGCAAAGGCCGCCGCGAAATTCGCGCGGAGAACAGTGCCGGTGGGGAGCATGCTCTCGTTGTCGAGCCGCCTGCCACGCCGCACTGTTCTCTGAGCGGGCCGCGACGGTCCCGAAACGAACGCTGCGCTCGAGCGGCCCGCTCTACGAACAGTGGCCCACACTCACGTGCAATCCATCGCGCCCCCTGCCAGACGGTCGCGCCGTTCGCCTACAATCTCGCGGAATGAGCGAATTTCAGATCGTCAGCCCGTTCGAGCCGCGCGGCGACCAGCCGCAGGCGATTGCCAAGCTGGTCGAGAACTTTCGGGCCGGCGCCCGCTATCAGACGCTGCTGGGCGTCACCGGCTCGGGCAAGACCTTCACGATCGCCCATGTCGTCGCGCAGCTCGGCATTCCCGCGCTGGTCATTTCGCATAACAAAACGCTCGCCGCGCAGCTCTACGAGGAGTTCCGTGAGCTGATGCCGCACAACGCCGTGCAGTATTTCGTCAGCTATTACGACTATTACCAGCCTGAGGCATACATCCCGCAACGCGACATCTACATCGAAAAAGACTCCTCGCGGAATGACGATCTCGATCGCCTGCGGCTGGCGGCGACCAGCGCGGTCGTATCGCGCAAAGACACGATCGTCGTCGCGAGCATTTCGTGCATCTTCGGTCTCGGCTCGCCGGATGAATACAAGGCCAGCGTCATCTGTGTGCGCGTCGGCGAGAGCTTTGACCGCGACGAGCTGCTCAAAAAGCTCGTGCGACTGCAATACAGCCGCGAAAACATCGAGCTGTCGCGCGGCAGCTTCCGCGTGCGCGGCGACGTGGTCGAGATCGCCCCCGGCAGCGAGGAATACGCGGTCCGCATTGAGATGTTCGGCGACACGGTCGAGCGCATCAGCCTGATTCACCCGCTCTCGGGCGAGATTCTGCACCGCACCGACGACGTCTACATCTATCCCGCGGTGCACTATGTCCTGCCGGAGGACAACCTCCAGACGGCCCTGCAATCGATCCAGGAAGAATTGGACGAGCGCGTCATGCAGTTGCGCCATCACGGCAAGCTGCTGGAGGCCCAGCGACTGCTGGCGCGCACCAAGTACGACATGGAGATGCTCGCGGAAGTCGGCTATTGCAGCGGCATTGAGAACTACACGCGCCACCTCAATCGCACGCAACCCGGCGCGAAGCCCTACACGCTGGTCGATTATTTTCCCAGCGAATTCCTGCTGGTGCTCGATGAGTCGCACGCGACCGTGCCGCAGATCGGCGCGATGTTCAACGGCGACCGCAATCGCAAGACCGTGCTGGTCGAGCACGGCTTCCGGCTGCCCTCCTGCCTCGACAATCGCCCGATGCGCTTCGAGGAATTTGAGAGCATGTGGCAGAAGGTGCTCTTCGTCTCGGCGACGCCCGGGCCGTTTGAATTCGAGCGCTGCGGCGGCGAAGTGGTGGAGCAGATCATCCGTCCGACCGGGCTGGTCGATCCGGAGATCGAAGTGAAGCCGGCCCGCGGCCAGGTGCCCGATCTCTTGCAACAGATCCAGCAGCGCGCCGCCGCCGGCGAGCGCGTGCTGGTGACAACGCTGACGAAGCGTCTGGCGGAGGATCTTTCGTCCTACATTCAGCAGGCGGGTCTGCGCGGCCGCTATCTGCACAGCGAGATCGAAACGCTCGAGCGGATCGAGATTTTGCGCGAGCTGCGCATGGGGCAGTTCGACGTGCTGGTCGGCGTGAATTTGCTGCGTGAGGGGCTGGACCTGCCGGAGGTGTCGCTGGTCGCGATCATGGACGCCGACAAAGAGGGCTTCCTGCGGAGCGCGACGTCACTGATCCAGATGATCGGGCGCTGCGCCCGCAACATCAACGCGCGCGTGATTCTCTACGCCGACAAGATGACGAACTCGATGGAGCAGGCGATCGGCGAGACGAACCGCCGCCGCGTGATTCAGCAGCAATACAACGTCGAGCATGGCATCACGCCCGACACGGTGCGCAAGTCGATCCGCCACGGGCTGATGACGGAACTGGCGGCGATGAAGCGCGTGCGCGAAGCGGTGCATGCGGACGAAGGCGATTACGACCGCGACGAATTGCTGCGCGAGCTGGAGAGCGAAATGCTGACGGCGGCGCAGGAGCTGGATTTCGAGAAGGCCGCCGCCCTGCGCGATCACATTCGCAAGCTCAAAGACGCGCCCGCCGGCCGCGTTCCGGCGAGCGGCGCGCGCCCGGAGGCCACCGGCAAGCGCTCCAGGAAAGACCGCGCCGGCGCGCTGGCCGACGGCGCCAGCAGCCGCGAAGCCCAGGACGCCGGCGGCGAAATCTGGAAGCCCAAAGGCCAACACCGCCGGCCCAAGAAGCGCTAAAGCCCTGCATGCGGGCATCAGCTTGCGTTGCGGAGATAGGCAGGCTGTGCACGCATCGCGGCCGGCAATGCGATCAGGCCGAGCGGGCCGCCGCCAAGATCGCGTCGTAGTTCGGATGCTCGGCGATTTCGGGCACATACTCGGCGTATTTCACTTTGTCATCGGCGCCGACGACAAAGACCGCCCGGCAGTGAATCCGCAAATCAGGAATCAGCGTGCCATACGCCAGGCCGAAAGCGGTCTCCTTGTGATCCGACAGCGTCATCACGCGCTCCGGATCGACCCCCTCCGCACCGCAGAAGCGCTTCTGCGCGACGGGCAGGTCGGTGCTGATCGTGTAGATCTTCACGCCGGGGATCTTGGTCGCTTCTTCATTGAAGCGCTTGGTCTGGGCGGCGCAGACGGGCGTGTCGAGCGATGGCACGACGCTGAAGATGCGCGCCTTGCCGCGCGTCTCGCTCAGACGAAAGTCGCTGACCAAGTCTTTGCGCAGGACGGCGTCGGGAGCGGTGTCGCCGACTTTGATCGCGGCGCCGGCCAACGTAAGCGGGTTGCCTTTGAGTGTCACGGTACGAGCCATGGCATTTTCTCCTTGATTTCTGCAGGTGAACGTGTGTCAGGTTTTCCGGCTTCGGTCGGGTTCGCCCAATACCAGTGCGGCCGCCGGAGCAATCCGGAAACCGCCCGGGTGCGGCCGCGATTCACAAGCGGCGCCGCCGACACGCGGCCGCGGTCCGCGGCTTCCCGCGCGCGGGCATTTCGACCTCTCATCCTAGCGCGCAGCGCGGGCCGCGGCGCTCAACCGAGCGTCTGACGAAAGAAGTAAAACAGCGACGCGGCGCACATGCCCAGCGTCAGCGTGAACGCACTCACAAAGAAGCCGATCCACGAAAGACGGTTCTGCGTGTTGCGCTTCTGTCCGGCGCTGTTCAACCCGATGAAAAAGCCGAAGCTGCTGGCGAGCAATCCCAGGCCCAGGCTGGCCCCAAATGCGTAGAACCACATCGACGCCGGGCTGTAAACAATCCAGTTGCTGGTGGCGTTGTAGTTTCGCCCCATCAGCCCGGCTGCCAGAATCACGCCGAGACCTCCGACAGCACCCAGAATCACGCTGAGCCGGGCTTGCCCTTCGTAGCTCTTGATGTCTAACGCCACCGCAGACTCCTTCTCATTTCGCCGGGGAATAGCGCGCGTTCTGCGCGCACGCGGGCACACCGCCGAGCCCCGGAGTGTACCGTGGTCATCGCGGCCTGTCAGCCTGCCGTTGACGGCGGGCTTCGACCGCGCGACGATCCCCGCATGCGCGATCCGCCGGGCGAAAATCGCCGTGCAGCTCACGACGCCGCCGAACAACCGCCGCCAACACAACCAGCGGCTTGTCCGCCGCGACGCCCCCTGCCGATCGCCGTCTTGATCTCCGGCGGCGGCAGCACGTTGGCCAATCTGCTGGCGCAGCGCGCGGCGGGCCGGCTGCCGGGCGTAGAGATCAAGCTCGTGATCAGCTCACGGGCGGACGTCGGCGGGATCGCGATCGCCTGCGCTGCGGGGCTGCCGCTCGAAGTCGTGGCGCCACGCAATTTTGCCACTCCGACGGCCTTTTCGGAGGCGGTCGCCGCCGCGCTCGACCGGGCCGGCGTCGAGTTGGTCGTCATGGGCGGATATCTGGCGCTGTGGCTCTATCCCCCCCGCTTTGAACGCCGCGTGATCAACATCCATCCCGCCCTGCTCCCGGCCTTTGGCGGAAAAGGCATGTTTGGACGACACGTGCATGCGGCGGTGCTGGCCTCTGGCGCGCGGGAGAGCGGCTGCACCGTGCACTGGGTCGATCACGAATACGATCACGGCCCAATCTTGGCCCAACAGCGAGTGCCGGTGTTACCCAACGACACCCCCGAAACGCTGGGCGCGCGCGTACAGGCGGCGGAGCGCGAGCTTTATCCGCGCGTCATCCTCGACTTGGCGCGGCAAATGGGCACAGCCCCAAGGTGAGACCCGCGTAAGGATCATCTGACTGCGGCGCTTTCATCGTCGCGCGTTTATCGAGGGTAGCATGGGCCTCCGGCCCCTTGCGTCCAACAACCAACCGCGGCACTTATTCACGGCATGTCGCCGGGTGTGAATTCCGCGCTACCCGTGTATTCAAAGTTGACGAAGCACTAGTGCTTCGTCAAGTTTGAATTTTCGGATGAAGTGGAAAGGAGCTCCGACGTCACGGCATGAGATTCGTGCCTATTTTTGTAGTGGGACGCACGGGCCGGAGGCCCATGCTACCCTCGTTTCGAACCCGCAAATTCAATTGTGACGAAGCACTAAGGGCACGCGCCCGTCAAGCACTGCACGAACCCATTGAGATCATCGAAATTCACCAGCCCGTCGTCATTCGTGTCGGCGTTCAGATAGCGGCACGCCGGGATCGCCGCGGCATACGCGCTCGGGTCGGTCAGTGCCAGCACAAAGCCGGTGATGTCGTCAAAATTCACCAACCCGTCGCAATTCATGTCCGCCGGCGCCGCGACCACCCCCAGCCGCCGATTCACAACGTCGATCAGCACGCGCAACGTGGTCTCGGTTGCGCTGACCGCATCGGGCAAGGCCGTGTTTTGGCCGACGTGAATATGGCCGGCGGCGACGTTCCACGCCGGGTCGCTCGGTGCGGCGTGCAGATCGTGATACCAGCAGCCGTGATAGCCAATGTAATTCGAGAGAAAACGACCCTCGTCAAAGGGAGCGATGAACGGATCAACCAGCGCCGGCGTCTCGTCGACCGCATTCACGATCGCCTGCATCGGCAGCGAGCTGAACCGCTCGTTGTTGTTCGGCTCGCTCGCGATCGGCAACTCCGGCGTGGGCCGCGTCGGCGCGAGATAGTCCACCGTCCAAAGGCTCAGATCGTACTTGCGATGCCCCCCTTCCAATTCCCAGCCGCGCTGCGTGTTGGCCCGGCTGAAGGTGATGATCGCGACCGGCTGCAACTGCTGCACCAGCGGCCACCAGTCATTGGACGTATCCTGATAATCGACCTCGAAGTCGCCGACGCCGCGGGCCAGCACGCCGCCGGGAAACTCCGGGAAGAACGCATAGATGTCATAGCCGCGCCCCTCCCAATTGCCGCCGACCCAGCCGGCCGGGTTCTGGGTCGGATCATCACTGAAGCGGCGGATCATCTCGTTCGTCGGCGGCCAATAGCCGGTGATCATGATGTTGTTGGTAAACGCGCCGCCATCGGCGGTAGAGTTCCGGGTCAGCGCTCGAGCGCCCCGGCGGGCGGCGGGCGACGGCCGCGGCTCAGCGCGCTCTTCGATCCAATTCGCCGGCGGATCGAGGCGAATATCCTGAGCCGCGGCGAGCGGCGTCAGCACCGCACACGCCAAAGCGCCCACGAACAGCCCCGTACAACGACGACAGCCGCGTGTGATTGAGTCAAACATAGCAATAGCTCCCGATCTTCGCGCCAGTCCGCGGAAGGCGGACATTGAGAGAGCCGGTCCGGCAGGCTGCGCCCCTGCCGCTTCGAATGCCGCTCTCCCGTCCGCCTTCAGAATAGCCGACCGGCCGATCGCGCGTCGAGAGATTTCCTGGCTCACGCGTTCACCGATCCGGGCGATCCCCTTTCGCGTGGCTTGATGCGGTTGGCATCGTCAAGCCCTCGATGAACCGCTCAAGCGGCGACAGGCCTTTGCTCAGACCGCGCGAATGGGTGATGCAGGCGCTCCGGCGGCGTGCAGGAATGTGAGGGCCGTCCCTCGGTGGGCCCGCAAGATTGGGCGGGTCAGGTTTCAGCCTGTCGCTGATGGTTACAATTTCCATGCCGTTAGCCTGTCGCACCCGAGTTTCGTGCAAACGGGGGTCAGCGCCGTCCGCGACCGGCCAATGCCAGCCCGGGCGCGAGCAGCAGCAGCGCCGTCGGTTCCGGGATGTAAATTCCGAACGAACCAATCGCCATCGTACTGAAGCTGGCCAGAACCACGCTCACATGGCGAATGTCCGGGTCGGCCGGATTCTCGACATAGAAGCCGAACAAGCCGCTATGTGTCGCATCCACGCTGTAACTGACCGTTGTATCAATATCCTGATTGGCAATCGCGTGGAATGTGCCGAATGAACCCAACGCATGGGACGCGGCGAAATAGATAGCGCGCGTGCCCGCGGGCAAGTCCATCTCGACGAATTCTGTCGGGCTGCCCGGCGAATTAGTGGTGTAGATGTCGTACGGCGGCCCGTGTACCGCATCCCACGCGGTCCAGCCAACACCCCAGCGAACATGATAAAGGTCATACCGAAAATCAACCACCCCGCCATGCGGTGTTGGCACATCCGACACGGTGTACGTAGCTGGATCGGCGCCGAAATGAAACGGCGGGCGCGGATCAGGATTGAACGGCGTCATTGGAAAATCACCCAGCATGGCCGGGCGGGCCGAGCTGCCGAAAATCACGCCCTGAATCCGCGCTTCGAGCGGGATCACGCCCAAAAGAACGACGATGACTGACACTGCGGCGAGTTGATGACTTGTGTGGCTTTGACGATGTATTGTATGCACACAGTGAGATAGGGTAAGGCGCATGGAAAAGCCTCCTCGGTGTGCGCTCATGACCAGCATGCTGCCCCGATCAATCAAGCGAACACAGTCACATCGATAGATATTCTAACACTTACCCCGCAAAACATGTGCGAGGTTGTGCAATCGGAATAGCCCGATAATCGCGAGGAGATCGGTCGGCTGACAAATCGCCCTTTCTTCATCAACCCTTCAAGTTTTCGTATTAAATGTGTACGGCATCATCCGGATACGTTACCACCGCGTCACATCTGTCAACATCTTGCCCCGCAGAATCCCGTGTCTCAGAAACCCGCGCCGGCACAACTCCGGACAACTCCGGCTCAGTCGCCATGATCCGAAATGGATGGCTCAATCCAGACTCACGGCCGGTCGTTGCTGATCATTTCAAAAAAAGCCATCAGAACTGCCGCCACCCGCATGGTTTGTTGTGGCCAGGTCCAACCATTCCGGATGGCGCCGGGCGTGCTGCCGCCGCACAACCCCAAGCCGCGCGGCATCGCTACAATAGCAGCAGATAGCCGGGTGAACTGTCGCCGGGCCGGTTGTTTGGTCCCCCAAGGGAGACTCCGCCTAATGGCCGCGTCGTTTCAGGATTTCGAGCCGCTTTCGCCTTCCGATACTTTTGTGCACCGCCACATCGGCCCATCCGACGCCGATATTCGCGGCATGCTCTCCACGCTCTCTTGCAGCTCACTTGAGCAATTGATCGATCAGACCGTGCCCGCGGCGATTCGCATGAAAGCCCCGCTCCGTCTCGACCCGCCGCGCGGCGAAAACGAGACGCTCGCGCGCTTGCGCGCCATCGCCCTGAAAAACCGCGTCTTGCGCAGTTACATCGGCATGGGCTATTACGACACGATCACGCCGCCGGTCATTCTGCGCAACGTGCTTGAGAATCCCGGCTGGTACACGCAATACACGCCCTATCAGGCGGAGATCTCACAGGGCCGGCTCGAGGCCCTGATCAACTTCCAGACGATGGTGGCCGACCTGACCAGTCTGCCGATCGCCAACGCATCGCTCCTCGACGAGGCCACCGCGGCCGCCGAGGCGATGCACATGGCCCACGCGCTCAGCGACGGCGGCCGCAACAAGTTTCTCGTCGCCAAGCGTTGCCACCCGCAGACGATTGCGGTCGTACAAACCCGCGCGCGGCCGCTCGGCATCGAGGTCGTCATCGACTGCCCGCGCGAGACCGATTATTCGAAGAACGACTTCTTCGGCGTGCTGCTGCAATATCCCAACACCTTCGGCAATGTGAACGATTACTCCGAGGCGGTCGCGCGCATGCACGCCGGCGGCGCGCGGGTGATTGTGGCCACCGATCTGTTAGCCCTCACGCTGCTCAAACCGCCGGGCGAGTGGGGCGCCGACATCGTCATCGGCAGCGCGCAGCGCTTCGGCGTACCGCTGGGCTTTGGCGGGCCGCACGCCGCGTTTCTCGCCTGCCGCGATGAATTCAAGCGGCAGATTCCGGGCCGGCTCATCGGCGTTTCGAAGGACGCGCGCGGCCAGACGGCGTATCGCCTGTCGCTGGCGACGCGCGAGCAGCACATCCGCCGCGAGAAGGCTACCAGCAACATCTGCACCGCGCAGGTGCTGCTCGCGGTCATGGCGAGCATGTACGCGGTCTATCACGGCCCGAAGGGCCTCCGCCGCATCGCGGAGCGCGTGCACGGCTTCACCCGCATCCTCGCCAACGGCATGCGCTGGCTCGGCCATGAGGTGCTCACGCCGACGTACTTCGACACGATCCGTGTGCGCCCGGTCATCGGCGAGCACTGCAAAAACGACGCCGTCGGCGTGCTCAAGGCCGGCGTCGAACACGGACTGAACCTGCGCGACTACGGCGACGGAACGCTCGGCGTCTCGCTCGATGAAACCACGACCCTCGAAGACGTGAAACAGGTGCTCGGGTCGTTCGGCTGCGGGCGCGGCTTCGAGCTCGACCCGAAGGCGCCGATCCCATCGGACCCGGACGTCATACCGGCGGCGCTGCGGCGCGAGACGGCTTATCTCACGCACCCGGTCTTCAATCAGTATCACAGCGAGCACGAAATGCTCCGCTATCTCAACCGGCTGCAAGCAAAGGATCTCTCACTGACGACCAGCATGATCCCGCTCGGCTCGTGCACGATGAAACTCAACGGCACGAGCGAGATGATCCCGGTTACCTGGCCCGAGTTCGGCCGCATGCACCCCTTCGCCCCCGCCGATCAGACGCGCGGCTATCAGGAGCTGTGCTACTCGCTCGAAAGCTGGCTGGCCGAAATCACCGGGTTTGCCGCGGTTTCCCTGCAACCCAACAGCGGGGCGCAGGGCGAATACGCCGGCCTGCTGACGATCCGCGCGTATCACGAAAGCCGCGGCGACAGCCGGCGAAACATCTGCCTGATTCCCGTCTCGGCGCACGGGACCAACCCGGCCAGCGCCGTCATGGCGGGCTTCAGAGTCGTGCCCGTTGCGTGTGACGATCTGGGCAATATCAACGTCGAAGACCTCTCGGTCAAAGCGGAGCAGCACCGCGCCGGTCTCGCCGCCCTGATGGTGACCTACCCCTCGACACACGGCGTCTTCGAAGAGGGCATCCGCGAAATTTGCGAGGTCGTGCATCGCTATGGCGGGCAGGTCTATATGGACGGCGCGAATATGAATGCGCAGGTCGGCCTGACGCGCCCCGCCGACATCGGCGCGGATGTCTGCCACCTCAATCTGCACAAAACCTTCTGCATCCCGCATGGCGGCGGCGGCCCCGGCATGGGCCCGATCGGCGTCGCCGCTCATCTTGCGCCGTACTTGTCGGGGCATCCGGTCGTCGATCCGGGCGTGCGTACGGCGGATGCCAGTGGGAAGGTGGGAACGTGGGAAGGTGGAAAGGGCAGAGACACAACTGTCGCCGCAGCGATATCGGGAATCGCTGACGCGGACGATGCCGCTGCCTTATCACCGTATCACCTTATCACCTTATCACCCTCCTCCTCCCGCGTCGGTCCGGTCTCGGCGGCCCCGTTCGGCAGCGCGAGCATCCTGACCATTTCATGGATGTACATCGCCATGATGGGTTCGTCGGGCCTGACCAAGGCGACGCAAGCCGCGATCTTGAATGCGAACTACATGGCCCGCCGGCTTGAGGAGCACTACCCGATTCTCTATCGCGGCAAGAACGGCCGCGTCGCGCATGAGTTCATCGTCGATTGCCGCGCCTTCGAAGAATCGGCCGGCATTAAGGTCGAAGACATCGCCAAGCGGCTGATGGACTATGGCTTCCACGCGCCGACCATGAGCTGGCCCGTCGCCGGCACGCTCATGATCGAGCCGACCGAAAGCGAAGCACGCGCGGAGCTGGATCGGCTCTGCGACGCGCTCATCGCGATCCGCGCCGAAATTCGCGCAATCGAGACCGGACGCGGCGATCGCGCCGACAATCCGCTCAAGAACGCCCCGCACACGGCGCAGGAGGTCTGTGCAAACTCCTGGGCGCATCCCTACTCGCGCGAGACCGCGGCGTTTCCGGCGGCGTGGGTGCGGGCGCACAAGTACTGGCCGCCGGTCGCGCGCGTCGATAACGTCTGGGGCGATCGCAACCTGTTCTGCTCCTGCGTGCCGGTCGAAGCCGCGGCGACTCTCTCCGTCTGAGCCGAACCGCATGAGCGGAGCCGCGCCCGTAAGGAAGCGATTGGGGTCGAGCCGGTCGTCGTGTTTCAGCTCGGCCGCTGAATGCCCGTCAGGGCGCGCGCTATCGGCGATTGCGGCGCTGTCGGCGAGTGCGGGCGCTCTCGGCGGATGTTGGCGCTGTCGGCGAATGCAGGCGATCTGGTCTGTTTCTGATGCGCAGCGCGACGCGCGGATCAGGCGTTGATCGATTCGAATCGCTTCCTTACGGTCGCGGCTCCGCTTGGGTGCTCGGCGCCGCTCACGGGCGCGGCTCGGTGTACGCGGACGTAACATCCGGTCTGCCGTTACAATCTCAACGAAGGAGTGTGCCCGATGGCGGACGAAACGCCGAAGATCATTGTCGACGACGATTGGAAGGCCCAGGCGCGTAAGGAAAAGGAACAACTGACCGAAGCGACTGAGTCGCACCCGCAGGAGCAAGCCCCGCCCGCCAGCTTCTCAGAGTTGATTAACTCGCTCGCGCTGCAGGTCGTGATGTCGCTCGGGCTGATGACCATGCCCAATGGCGAGCGTATCCCGCCCAATCTCGAGTCGGCCAAATTCCTGATCGACACGCTCGACGTTCTCGATCAAAAGACCAAGGGCAACCTGACGCCGGAGGAAAAGCACTTCCTCGATCAAACGCTCTACGACCTGCGCATGGCGTATGTGCAGATCACAACCGCGATGAGCGGCGTTGCGCCCGGTGCGGCCGCCGGCCCTGGTCCTTCCGGCGCGCTTCCAGGCAAAGACCCCGGCGGAAAACCGCGCGGCGGATTGGTCATGTAGTGAAAATGCTCTACGCGACGGAGCGCAGTCCTGAGCTGTGTGTGGCACCGGTTCTCTGGCCGGTGATTGTGCGTGTGGCACCGGTCTCCGACCGGTGATTGTGCTTGTGGCACCGGTCTCCGACCGGTGATTGTGCGTGTGGCACCGGTCTCCGACCGGTGATTGTTTTCGCGGGTCTCCGACCCGCATTCCGGTGTCTTCTGCCCCAAAAACACCCAACCTCTGCCTCCTGATCCGCCATGACGGACGCACCCCACTCCACCCCCGCCGCCGCCTCCGAGCCGCTGCCCGATCGCGAGCAGCACAACCCGGCCCTGCGCTGGCTGATGCATTTGGGGGTGCCGATGACGATCAGCCTGTTGCTGCACGTGGCGCTATTGATCTTCCTCGCGCTCAAGACCTTCTCGATTTTTCAGCGCGAGACGCTTGATGTCGGCGACTATCGCGCCGGCCTGACGCAAAGCCTCGCCGATCAGATGAGCGCCGCGTTTCAGTGGGGTAATCAAGAGTTGCTCCAGGCGCTCGAACAGCGCCCAACCACCCCGCTCGAAGACCTGATGGACCTCAGCGATCTCCGCCAACTCGACACCGCCGCCATCACGCCGACCGACATCGGCAAATCCGGCGGCAGCGATGACGGCTTTGGCCTCGGCGAGGGCCGGCTGAGTCTGCTCGGCACGGGCACCGGCGCGGGCGCGGCCGGCGCCGGCGGCTTTGGGAGCGGCCTCGGCGGCGGCAGTTCGCGGCTGCTGCGCGCGGGCGTATGGGATCTATCCGTCGCCGCGTCGAAGATCGTCTACGTGGTCGATTTCTCAGGCTCAATCGTGGTGGCGGTCGATGACCTGAAGCGCGAGCTGCGTCGTTCCATCGGCAGCCTCAAGCCCGAGCAATCCTTTGAAGTGATTCTCTTCTACAGCAAAGTGCAACAGGATCGCATTGTCGCCGATGCGTTCAGCGGCAGCCTCGTCGCCGCGACCGAACCGACGAAAAAGCGCTTCTTCGACTGGCTCAATTCAAAAGCCCCGGAGGGCGGCAGCGATCCATTGCCGGCGATCCGCCGCGGGCTGAGCCTCAAGCCCGAAGTCATGTTCATCTTCTCCGATGGCCTGTTCGAAGATGCTGCCGCCGCCGAGCGCGAAATCCGCTCGCTGAACAAGACCAACACCAAGCTCTACACGCTCGTCTTCGACGAACTGCTCCTGGGCGACACGAGCCAGTTGCCGCGCGAGACCGACGGCGTGCGCACGCTTCGCCGCATCGCCGAACAAAACGGCGGCCGGGTCAAGATCGTGACCGGCGCCGATCTCGGCCCGCGCTGAACCAGCCTGATCATCTTCCCACGTTCCCACCTTCCCACGCCCCCTTGTGTCGGTCTTCCGCGGCTGACCGTAAGTGCGCTGTAGCGTCGGCCCTCCGTGGCCGATGGCGTACTGGAAAGTGCGAATGGCGAATGGCGAAGAACGAATTGAACGCGCCGACCTCGTCAGCTCAAAGCCGCGGCCCTTATCACTTTTTCACCTGATCACCTTATCACTTCTTGCGTATCGACCCGGCGTTGGGCACGGAGTCCCAACGCTACAGCACGGCATCACTCCTACGGTGCGCCGCTTCGCGAAGTTATTTCGCCAGTAGCGCAACACACGCTTTCACCAGCTCATGCCGCCAGCCTGTTCATTTCCTCCCACGACCGTACCATTCGCCGGATGAACAAGCGTCATCGCGTGGTCATTCTGGGTGGGGGGTTTGGCGGTCTGCTCGCGGCTCAATCGCTGAAGCGACAAGAGGTGGACATCACATTGATCGATCGCCGCAACTTCCACCTGTTTCAGCCGTTGCTCTATCAGGTCGCGACGGGCGGACTATCGCCGGCGGATATCGCGGTCCCGCTCCGCGGCATCCTGAAGCGCCAGAGAAATGCGCGCGTTTTGCTCGCGGAGGCCAGCGGCCTCGACCCAGCCGCGCGGCGCATTTTCCTCAAGCCCATCCCTGCCCCGCAGACGCCGGTTGATCAGCCGCCCGCCCCCGCCACCACCAGCACAGCGCCGAGTCGCGACGACTTCGTCGAATACGACACGCTGATCGTCGCCACCGGCGCCAGTCACAACTATTTCGGCCATGACCACTGGGCTCGACATGCGCCGGGTCTCAAGACGATCGAAGACGCGACCGAAATCCGCGCCCGCATCCTGCACGCATTCGAAGAGGCCGAGCGCCGCTGCGCCCGCGGCCAGCGCGACGATTCGTGGCTGACGTTCGTGATCATCGGCGCCGGGCCGACCGGCGTCGAGCTGGCCGGCGCCATCGCCGAGATCGCGCGCGACACGCTTAAGCACGACTTCCGCCACATCAACCCCCGCGATGCGCGCATCATCCTGCTCGACGCGGCCGAGCGTGTCCTGCCCCCCTACCCGCCGGAGTTGTCCTGGCGCGCCAAGCGCTCACTCGAGCATCTCGGCGTCACCGTCTGGACCAGCGTGCGCGTCACCGACGTGCAGCCCGATTGCGTGCTGATTCAAACCGGTCTGCAAAACGAGCGCATCGGCGCCCACACCGTACTTTGGGCTGCCGGCGTGCAGGCCTCCCCGTGGGGGCGCATCCTGCACGAAGCGGCCGGCGTCACGCTCGATCGCGCCGGGCGCGTCAGCGTCGAGCCGAACCTGACCATCACCGCCCACCCGGAGATTTTCGTCATCGGAGATCTTGCGTGCGTTCAGCGGCCCGATCGCAAGCCGCTGCCCGGCACCGCCCCGGTCGCCATGCAACAGGGCCGCTATGTCGCGCGGCAAATCACGCGGCGGCTGGCCAATTCCAACGCTGCGAGCACGCCCGCCACGCCGCCGAGCACCGCCGCTGATCCGCCTTTCGTCTATCAGCACAAAGGCGACCTGGCGACTATCGGCCGCGCGGCGGCGGTCGCCGATTTTGGGTGGGTGCGCTTCTGGGGCTATCCGGCGTGGCTGTTGTGGCTCTTCATTCACATCCTCTTCATCGTGGAGTTTGAGAATCGCGTGTTGATTCTTGTGCAGTGGGCCTGGAACTACTGGACGAGAAATCGCTCCGCCCGCCTCATCACCGGCGAAGCCGCGACGGAACATTTGAAAAAGTGATGACGTGATAAGGTGATAAAGTGATACGGGCAGCGGCCTTGAGCTCACGAGGTCGGCGCGTTCAATTCGTTCTTCGCAATTCGCCATTCGCACTTACAGATCCGCCGTCGGCCACGGAGGGCCGACGCTACAGAAATCCTGAATCCGCCCGTGAATTCATCTCCTTATCACTTTCTCGCATTATCACGTGATCACATCCCCTTCGCTGTCAATCGCCGCGCTACCGCGCGCGGCGCTCCAGGATGAGCTTGTAGAGCGCAAGCAGTTCCCGTGCATGCCGTGCCATCGAGAGTTTTTCCCGCGCCGCGTCCGCGGCCTGCCGACAGGTCGCGGCCAGGCGTGGCCCCAGCGCCCCCGCGATCCCCCCGGCGAGCGACTCTGCGTCACCCGGATCGGAGATCACAATACCCGTGCGCCCGCGCTCGATTGCCTCCGCCGCGCCGTTCCATTGTGTCGTCACCACCGGCAGGCCGGCACACAGCGCCTCTAGCACGACGCGGCTGCACGGGTCATACCACGTTGGGTGCGTTAGCACGTCGCTCGCCGCATAGAGCTGCGCCACCGGCGTCTCGGCCCCGATGAACTTCACGCGCGACGCGATCGCCAGCCGCGCCGCCAAACGCTGATAGGGCCGGGCATTGTCGCGACCGGCGACGACCACGAGCCAATCCGCCGCACGCCCGGTCGCCGTCGCGCTGGCGCGGATCAATTCGGCCAGCCCCTTGAGCTTGAAGTTGTGCGCGACGAAGAGCGCCACCGGTCGTCCGCGCTGCGCGTCCCACGTCTGCCGCAGGCGGGCGCGCGTCTGCGCCTCGATGTCTGCCGGTAGTGGCTCAAAATCCACGCCGTTGAAAACGTCGAACAACTGCGGCTCGGGCAAATCCGGAAAATCGCGGCGAATCTGATAACCGACGTAGCGCGAAAGCGCCGCCACGCACGGCCCCGGTCGCTGGATAAGCAGCCGCCGCTCGATGTCGCGCAGATATTGCTGCCGGAAGTTAAACCGCCGCGTGATGGCGCGAATCAGCCGCGTCAGTCGAGCGCCGCCCAGCGCGACGCTCCGCCGGATTGTCTCGGGATAGGTGCCGCCGCGCGGCTGATAGACATCCGCGACACGGCACGGCGTGACAGCGTGCACGATGTCGAACGCGCCGGCGCGGCAGACGCGGGCCTGCTGCTCAACGTAGCGGCGTGTGCGCGTCCGTTTGCCGCCGGCCGGCGAGATTGCGACACACCCCAGGCCTTCGGCCGTGCAAACCCGCTCGAGTTGGGCCGGCTCGGCGGATGCTACGAGCGTCACGATCGCCCCGAGCGCGCGAAGATGGCGCGCCATTTCGAGCGTCGAGGTCTCGGCCCCGCCGCGGCGCACGTCGATGGTTTCCTGGCAGATCGCGACACGCATGCCGGGGTACTGTAGTCGCTGCTTGCGCCGGCGTGACCAACGGCACTCGATGAGGGCAGCCGCATTGCACATCGCGCCGCGGGGGAAGACGTGATAGGTGATAACGTGACAAGGTGATAAGGGCCGCGGCGCTCAATTCACGATGGCGGCGACTTCATTCGTTCTTCGCTATTCGCTATTCGCAATTCGCACTGCTGCATCCCCCATCGCCGGTTGGCGGCGCTGCGTGAATAGAAACACCGCGCCCCCGATCAACGACAAAATCGCTGAAAGCAGAAACGCCGCTCCCGGAAAACGCAGCACCGCATCTGCGCGTGAGAATGCGTAGAACACATTCGTCATCAGGAGCGGCCCGACGATCGCCGTCAGGCTAAAGCTGCTGACCAGGATGCCCTGCAACTCGCCTTGCGAGTTTGAAGGCGTAGATTTGGAAAGCAGCGCGTTACACGCCGGATAGCCGATCCCGCCAATCGCCGAGCCGGCGACGACGGCGTAGATCACCCAGCCATACGGCGCGAATGCATAGCCCGCATAGCCCAGCGCGCCAAACGCAAACCCCACAATCGCGGCGCGATATTCGCCGAGCAGCGGGATAAGCTTCCGCGTCAAGCCGCCCTGCACAACCGCCATGCACACCCCCACAAACGCCAGCGACAGCCCCACCTGAAACTCATTCCACTGATAGCGCGACATCGTGTAGTACGACCACGTGCTTGGCAACGACTGATGGGCGAGCTGCCACAGAAAAATCGCCAGGAGAATGCCCAGCACGCCGGGAAATGTCGCCAACTGCAGCAGCGCTCCCAGCACATTGGAGCGGCGCAGCGTAAATGGCCGCCGTTCCGCGGGCCGCAGCGACTCGGGCAGCACCGCAAACGCCCATAGGCAATTGAGCAGCGCCAGCACGCCCGCCGCAAAGAACGGCAGGCGCGAATGCACCTGCCCCAGCAAGCCGCCCAGAGCCGGCCCGAGGATAAAGCCGATCCCAAACATCGCGCCGATCAGGCCAAAGCGCTGGGCACGCTGCTCCGGCGGCGTGATGTCGGCCAGGTACGCATTCGCGGTCGAGTGCGACGCGCCGGTGATGCCCGCAATCACGCGCCCCACCACCAGCCAGGACCAGTGCGGCGCGAAGCCCATGATGAGATAGTCAACGCCGAAAGCGAGCAGGCTAAACAGAAGCACCGGACGCCGGCCGAAGCAGTCGCTCAATCCGCCGACGATCGGGCTGAAGAGAAACTGGGTGACGGCGTACGAAAACGCCAGCCAGCCGCCATAGAGTGATGCCCCCTCGGTCGGCACATGCGCCAGCTCCATCACGAGTTTCGGAATCACCGGGATGATGATGCCCAGACCGATCGTATCGATCAGCACGGTCAAGAGAACAATCGCGATCGGGCTGCGTGCAGACGCCGGCTGATTCATAGGCGGGAATCTTCCCGTAGACGGCGCACCACCGCCAGCACCCCGCGCGGAATGCCGTCAGCGCCCGCGCATGCTGCCGCCAAGCACTCGTCAAAATCGGACGGGGCAGGCCGATTGCCTGCCCCATCTGCATACAGACTCAAGCGTCGATGGTTACACGTCACTGCGACCAGCAACTCGGATCGGCAGTGAGCGCTTCATAAAAGTCTGCCGTGTCCTGAGCATCCACCACGCCATCATGATTGACATCAGCCTTCAGGCATTGGGCATCGTATGCGAGAGTGAATGCGGCGATATCGTTGATGTTCAAGCGATCATCATGATTGATATCGGCCAACCGGCACTTCGGCACAAGCGGGCTGGGATCGAGTTCGATCGCCGCGATGTGATCGAGCTTCACCGAGACTATGCCGCCGATGCTGGACGAATACGCAACCCGCATCTCGATGCGCCCGTCGGTGGGACGTATGTAGCTGGTCGCGTCTTCGACGTAGAAAGCCTCGATCTTGCCGCAAGCGTCGGCGCGCGTGAACCCAATCGAATGCCAGGTCGGCGTCGTTCCGCCCGCGCTCCAGTCGCGAATCGAAACCTGCGTCGTCACGGCGTCTGCAGGAATACCGGTCGGGTCCGGTACGCCAATGACCTGTTCAACCGAATCCAACGAAACGCGCAGCCGTGCGGGGTTGTTGAGGCAACTCGAGAAGCCCACGACCACTTCGAGCTGCTGCCCCGCTCCGCCATCGCCGAGCAAGGTCAGCGGGTCGGCATCGGCGTGACGCAGCAAATCCTGCGGCGGCCCGCTCGTGCTGCCTGAAACGCCGCGCGCTACGCTGACATCCGTCACCGCGGCCAGCCACACCTGCGCGATGACGCTGGACAGATTATTCCAGGTGAAGCGTGAATCCATGAAAATGTTGCCGTCACTCCACGCGATCAGCTCTTCGACGCCCTTGCTGCGAATCAACGCGAGCAGATCGCGCTGATGATGGCGATCCGCCGTCGTCAGAAGCTGGTCCAGATATACCGTCACATTGAACCACGGCACGATCGGCGGATTTTGCCCGCCGAAGGAATGCAGCAGCGAATCAAACGTGGCGCGGTGGATGCGCAAGGTGGAGTCATAAATACTCTCATTCGGCCGAAGGTGCCGCGTCCAGACCAGCGGGGTGATCGGCGATTGCATGTCGCTATAGCCCTGCCAATAAGCGTGGTGGCCCGGCTTCGTCTCGAAGTAATAACGCCGTGCGATGTAGGGCGGCAGCGTTTCGTCGGTCACATTGTCCGTCCGGCATGACGTGCGGTAATCGCTGCTCATGCATTCAGGCCAGGCCTGCCGAATGACGCTGTAGGCGGCCGCATTCATCGCACCCTCAATCGCTTGGTACGTCACGCCGGTGTACCAGTTCAACCAGTTCAGATATGGGGGATCGTCCTGACCAGCCCCCGACGGGTATGGGGGCCGGCCAGCCTGGTCATAGATCTCCTCCATCGTGAGCGGCGTCAAGCCGGTTGGGGTCTGAGCAAACCAGCCCGGAATGGGTTCGGTGTACCAGCGCGACTCCAACTGCATCAACCTGAAGACCTCCTCCATGTTAGAGCCAGAAATCACTTCGAATTCATTGTCAAAGATGAAGCGGGAAGGATTCGGAATCGGCGGCACTGGCAATTTCTCGAGACCACCCCCGCCGCCCCCAGCCGCCTCCGCTTGTAGAAACTGATAGCGCGCCACGAACTCCTCCATCCAGGCGCGGGTTTCCGCGATGCCGTTCGACATCCACGGCGTCATCCACCAGTCAGCGACCAGGCACTCAGGCCCACACGCCGTAAGACCGTCCGCGTGGTTGGTGGTCAATGAAACGGAATAGCGGAATGGATTATCCGGTGCGCCGTCTCCTTTCGCGAAGTCCTGCAGAATGATCGCCACTTCGCCGGCTTGCAAACCACGCGCCTGAATCAGCTCACACACCGCCGTCGCGGCTTGCGTGCCGGTCATGCCGATTTCAATCGGCAACGTAGGATGCCCGGTGATCACTTTGACGCGCACGGTTTGGATAAACCGCGGTGCGCACGCAGAGAGCGTACTTGGATCTGTCGTGCCGTCATCCAGCGGCGGCCCCCAGGTCCACACGCGCGGCGGAGCCGCCGACGCGCCGGCGGCAAGCAGCATGACCAATGCCAAGCCATTGACGCTCCAACTTCTCGAGTGATGAGAATGAAACATAAAACACTCCAATGAGAGCTTTGTGGACAGGCGCATGGCGACATAACCAGCGCGTCCACAACAGTGTGATTCCAGGACAAAAAAAACGAACCGTTACCGGCGCACCTTGAGGCTCGGCGCCGTGCGGCGATCGTTCTGCCAGCCGCGTTGACTTAGCTTTGGATCGAACACTCTCTCAGACCGGCCGCCGATCGGCGACCACGCGCATATTCTCGGCGGATGCCAAGTGTCTGCCTCGCATTTGTGGGCCGTGAATGCCCTCAGACATGACTAAACCGCGCACGAAAAATAGATCGTGATTGACGCGATTGAATCACACAGGGCATTTCGTCGCGTGGATCGCCACTGACTTCTGCCGACATGTGAAGCTGTCGGGTCGGCCCACCGTATCCCACGACCGCCGCGCTGTAGCGTCGGCCCTCTGTGGCCGACGGCGTATCTGTAAGTGCGAAGCGCGAGTAGCGAAGAACGAATTGAGGATGCCGCACGCTGCGATCATCGCGCTACCGCGCTATTAACAGAAGCACTGGCGTGAGCCACGGACGCGTCGCATCTTAACCTTCCCACCTTCCCACATTCTCACGCCACTGTGCGTCGGCCCTCTGTGGCCGACGGCGTATCTGTAAGTGCGAAGCGCGAGTAGCGAAGAACGAATTGAGGATGCCGCACGCTGCGATCATCGCGCTACCGCGCTATTAACAGAAGCACTGGCGTGAGCCACGGACGCGTCGCATCTTAACCTTCCCACCTTCCCACATTCTCACGCCACTGTGCGTCGGCCCTCTGTGGCCGACGGCGTATCTGTAAGTGCAAAGCGCAAGTAGCGAAGAACGAATTGAACCCGCCGGCGTCGCGATCTCAGAACCGCGGCCCTTATCACCTTCTCACTTTATCACCTTATCACGTCTTCTCTCCTGCCCAGCCGCGCCGTGCGAAATCGGTGCTACAGTGAGTCAGGCTGGCTGCATATGCGCAGCCACCGCGCCGGGAGCCTGCTCATTCGCGTCGTCGATCCATCGGAGTCACCCGCCAGCGCCATAACGGACGATGCCACGCGCACCGCCGCGATCGGCGCGGCGCCACCAGAGCTAACGTCGCTGCCTGGCGGAACGTTGATGGCCCAGGTTTTCCGGCTGGCCCTGCCGATGCTGGGGGAGCAGTTTTTCTACTTCCTCATCGGCCTGATCGATTCCTACCTCGCCGGCACGATCAGCAAAGAGGCCACCGCCGCTGTCGGCACGGCTTCCTACATGGGCTGGATGGTCGGCATGATCTTTGCGCTCGTCGGCACGGGCGCCGCGGCGGTCGTGGCCCGCTCGTTCGGCGGGCGCGATCTAGCCGTCGCGCAGCGGGCACTCAATCAGGCGATCCTGCTGGCGCTGGCCGCCGGGCTGGTCGCCAGCATCGGCACATGGCTGGCTTCGGGACAGGTAGCGCGAGCGCTGACGCAGACCCCGACAGCCCGCGAGCTATGCCAGCAGTTTCTGCAGATCGACGCCGGCGGCTATCTCTTCCTGTGCATCACGACGGCGGGCGGCGCAGTCCTGCGCGCGTCAGGCGACATGCTCACGCCGATGCGCATCATGCTCGGCGTCAACATCGTGAATTCGCTTCTGGCAGCCGGACTCGTATATGGCTGGTTTGGCCCGCCGACGGGCGTGCAGGGTATCGCCTATGCGACGCTGGCTGCGCGGTGCCTCGGCGCGCTGGCCATGCTCGTGCTGCTGGCGGGTGGATTGCGCGGGATGCATCTGCGCCGGGCCGATTTCCGCCCCGACCCCGTCATGATCGGGAGAATTCTGCGCATCGGCGGGCCGGCGGCGCTCGATGCAATCGTGATGAGCGCCGCCCAGTTCGCGTTCATTCAGATCGTCAGCCGTAGCGGCGCCGCCGACGCCGGCACGGCCAACTATGCCGCCCACATGATCGCGATGCGGCTCGAAGCGATCAGCTATCTGCCGGCTTTTGCATGGGGCACGGCCGCCGCCACCCTGGTGGGTCAGTATCTCGGCGCCGGCCAACCCCAGACGGCCTATCACGCCGGCCAGCGCGCGGCCCTACAGAGCGTGCTCATCACCAGCAGCGTCGGCATCGGGTTTTTCTTTCTGGCCGACGTGCTCTTTCAGCTCATGACCCATGACCCGGCGGTGCGCGCGGTCGGCGCGCCGGCGTTTCGGCTGATCGCCTTCGCCCAGCCCTTCATCGGCGCGGCGATTGTTTACTTCAACGCCCTCCGCGGCGCCGGCGATACGCGCTGGCCGATGTACATCAGCCTGATCTGCGGCGTCGGCCTGCGCGTGCCGTTGGCATATGTCGGGGCGATCACGCTGGGCGGCGGATTAATCGGCGCGTGGTGCGGCATGTGGGCCGACAACATCGTCCGCGCGATTCTCTCCAGCCTGCGCTTCGCCTATGGCCGCTGGCGCGAGACACGCGTTTGAAGCAGCAGAAGCCGAGCAAGAACCCCCACGTCTACGAACCCCAAAGACACTGTGGTTACTGGGGGCCCGTCTGCTGAAAACGCATCAACCAGCGACGACGCCGGGTTTGACCATCCGGCGCTGACGCTACAAAAGACGCCGCGGCGTCAGATCATTCGACCGGACGCCGCGGCGGAAAAACTCAAATTCACGGTGTGAGCAGGCCCGGCCTACATCACCATCGCCTTGAGACCCTTCAACGGGCGAACCTTCACGGCCTTGCGCGCCGGCTTGGCCTTGAAGATGATCTTCTCACCGGTGAAGGGGCTGATGCCCTCGCGCGCCTTGGTCGCCGGCTTCTTGACGACCGTGATCTTCATCAGCCCAGGCACCGTGAAGATGCCCGGACCTTTGTTCAGATCGCGCTTGATCATGTCGGACATGCCGTCAAAGACCGCGGCGATCTGCTTCTTCGAAACGCCGGCGGTTTCGGCCAGCTCCTTGAAGACTTCCGACTTGGTGCGCGGGCCGCTCTTCTTACCTGCGGTTTTCGCCATCCGTGCGTTACCTCCGGGGGCGGTGGCCAGCGTTCTTGCGGCTGTTCACGGCCCCATCCATAGGACCACATTGTTACTGCGCCCAGCGGCGGCGTGGCGCTGCCGTCGCCCAGGCGATACGAAACCACGCAAATTTGCGGGGTTTTCGCACTATTTGGGGCCATTCTCGTTTTTCGTCAAGGGCGGCGGCCCAAAAATCACTGATTTTCTCGAAGATTTTTTGTGGGAGCGCTCCAGACCGGCGGCTTTTCGTGCTTTCCGGCGCAGGTCGTGGCCCGCGCAGCACCCACCCTTTCGACCGGCGCGCCGCGCCGCAGCAGCCCTCTTCGGCAGCACGTAGAAGTTTGAACCGCGCCGCTGCCAGACCGGCGCACCCCCAAGGCGCAGCCGCCGCCAGCGCCTAAGCTCCTGCCATGCGGCCCGCTCTGCCAGCGCCGGAGTATCTCACGTTGCCCCTGTCCGATGGCTATGAGGGCTTTGCCCGCGCGTGGTTCCCTTCCGCCGACCGAAAAAACTCCTCCCTCGGCATCATCTATCTGCATGGCATTCAGTCGCATGGCGGCTGGTATGAGTGGTCGGGCAGTCTGCTCACGGCCATCAGTGGCGCACCGCTGCTGATGCCCGACCGGCGCGGCAGCGGGCGCAACGCAGTCGCGCGCGGCGATGCCGTCAGCGCCGGACAACTCTTCGAGGATCTGCAGACCCAGATCGATTGGCTGCGTCGCACCGCGGGCGTAGCGCGGATCGCGCTGGTCGGCGTGAGCTGGGGCGGCAAGCTGGCCGCGGCGTTTGTCGATCACGATCCGCGCGCCGTCGCCGACTTGCTGCTGATCGCACCGGGCGTCTATCCGGCGATCGACGTGTCGCTGACCCGCAAGGCGTCGATCGTGCTGAGCTATCTGGCGGGCGGACACACGTATTACCCGATTCCGCTGGGCGATCCGGCGCTGTTTACGCAAAACCCGGCCGGGCAACGCTATATTGCTGATGATTCGCTCAAGCTTGAGCAGGCCACCGCGCGGTTTCTGGTGACCTCGGCCGAGCTTGATCGCCGTGCGCGGCGCGCGCGGTCAAGCCCTGTGCGGGCGAACCTGCTCCTGGCCGAGTCGGATGCGATCATCCGGAATGCGGAGACGCGCCGCTGGTTTGAGCGACGCTTTGCCGAACGGGGGGCGGTGCGCACCTTGCCGGGCGCACACACGCTGGAGTTCGAAACCGATGAGCGTGCGTATGCCGCCGCCCTGGCGGATTGGGCCGGCGGACTCGCCGCATCCTGAGCGGCTGTCACGGCTATAATCGAGGGTCTGCGAGCGCTCTCAAACGGAGTTGAGACGCCAAAAAGACTGAAGCGTCCGAGCCTGCGCGGTCGATGGAGTATGAAAATGGCACGCGGCGCCAGTCATTAGCCACGATGTTGATGGAGTCGATCTTGAAGCGAGCCACGCTTTTGCCATGCGCGATCTGCCTCAGCGCGATCATGCTCGTCGTAATTGTTCCGCTCTCAGCGCTCGCTGCCGATGCGACGCGTGCAGCCGACCCTGAGCAGAGCGCTGCGAGTGAATTCGCGGCGCAAATCTCTGAGGGTGTCGAGACCGCGCCGCAACCGGCGGGCGAGACGCTCGTCGCCGCGACCGCCGTCATCAAGAGCGCCGCCGACGCCCCGCTCGATGATTTGCTCAAGCGCGACCCGGCGGCCTTTATCATCAAGGCCCATGAACAGTTCAAGAAAAACGTGCAGGGCTATACCTGCACCCTAACCAAGCAGGAGCTGGTCAAGGGCACGCTGACCAGTGTGCAGGAAATCGAACTGCGCGTCCGCGAGAAGCCGCGGATGGTTTATATGCTCTGGCGCAAGAACGAGGCCGACGCCCGCCGCGCGCTCTTCATCGACGATCCGCAATATCGCGACAAGAAGGGTGTGATGCAGGCGCGCGTCGAGCCGGCCGGCTCGATCGCCCGCCTCTTCGTCTCCGATCTGATGGTGCCGATCCGTGGCGGCATGGCCGAATCCGCCAGTCGCCGGACAATCGACGAGTGCGGCTTCGGGCCGTTCTATGCGCTGTTTGAGCGCTATCACGAGCAAACTAGGCGAAACAAGCAGCAGGGACCGGACTACCTGACTTACGCCGGCCCCGGCCGCATCGATGGCCGGGCGACGTATATCTTCATCCGCCATCTGCCCTATACGGGTGAAAAGGGTGAATATCCTGATGCCCGGCTGGTGATGCACATCGAGCAGGAGCGGCTGCTGCCCGTGTCGATCTATTCCTATGCCGATCGGCAGGAAAAGAAGCTCCTGGGCAGCTATGTCTTTACCAACGTGAAACTCAACCCTGCCTTCGACGAAGCCGCGTTCAAGTTCTAAGCACGCGCCGATTGCTCCAGCGGCGGCTCGCCTTGCGGGTGACCGTCCGCCGATTCCATCCATGCGATCGCCGCCGATGGAACCGGCCTCCAAGCTATCGAGGGGCAGGCGCGCGGTCTGCCCCACCTTCGCATCTTCACGATAACTGTGTGAATCCCCTTGCCCTGGCCGCTCGTCGGAATTAGAGCGGCAATCCGCGCGCCCGCCATGAATCCGGTGTAGAATCAGGGTGATGAGATGACGGCGCTAGCGCCGTCGTCGTCGTGATCCGACGCCGCCGATGCAGCGTTTCGCGCGGCCGGATCGCACAAGACCATCATGAGGGCCGCCGCGTGGCAACCGTCCATATCGATCGTCTGCTCGAAACATGTATCCGCAATGGCGGATCAGATATTCACATTCACGTCGGCCGCGCGCCCGTCATTCGCATCCACGGTCGGCTGCGCACGCTCGAGACCAAGACGCTCGAACCCGACGACACCGTCGCGTTGATGAAATCCGTCACGCCCGAACGCAATCAGCAGGAGCTGCAGGAAGAAGGCGGCACCGACTTCGGCTTTGCCTTTGGCGACAAGGGCCGCTTCCGCGTGGCGGTCTTTCGGCAGAAGGGCAACATCTCGATGGTGCTGCGGTTGATTCCATCGAAGCTGCTCTCATTCAATGACATCGGCCTGCCCAATGCGGTGCGCGAGCTGTGCCATCGTCCGCGCGGGATGTTCCTCGTCACCGGCCCGACCGGATCGGGCAAGACCACCACGCTCGCAACGATGCTCGACTACATCAATCGCCAGGTCGGCGATCGCCACATCATCAGCGTCGAAGACCCGATCGAGTATTACCACACGCATCAAAAATGCTGTTTTACGCAGCGCGAGGTCGGCGTCGACGTGCCGAGCTTTGCCGAGGCCCTCCGCCGCGCCCTGCGTATGGATCCCGACGTCATCCTCGTCGGCGAAATGCGCGACCTTGAGACGATCGAGTCCGCCATTCGCGCCGCCGAGACGGGCCACCTGGTCTTCGGCACGCTGCACACGACCGGCGCCCAGGGCACGATCAACCGTATCATCGATGCCTTCCCGACGCAGCAGCAGGAGCAGATCCGCGTGCAGCTCTCGACCACGCTGCTGGCGGTATTGTCGCAGTCGCTGGTTCCCACGGCCGACGGCGCCGGCCGGCGCGCGGCGTATGAATTCCTGCTCGTCACGCCCGCGATCGGCAACCTGATCCGCGAAAACAAGACCTATCGCATCGACTCGTCAATCCAGACCGGCAAGAAGTACGGCATGCAACTCCTCGATGAGCATCTCTGGAAGCTCTACGACGAGGGCACCTGCGGCGCGGAAGATTGCCTCGAGCGCTCGCGCTTCCCGGCGGAGTTCCAGGCCAAAATCGAGGCCAAGGCCCGTGGTCAGGCCGGCCCCGGCGGGCTGCTTCACAAAGCCGGCGAGACCGCCGAAGTCGCGGGCAAGGGTGGCTAGGCCGCAAAAGCCCCTCAGTGCCCCGGCACAGCCCGGCGGCTCTCAGGGCATATGCCCTCTGCACGGGGCCGTAGCCCGCGCAATCGAGTCGCAAGGCTGCCCACCGTTGCATTGCCTGGCCCAGCACCACATGCGACTTGATTGAGGCACTGCCGACTGGCCGTTCCAAATTTGCTCATTTGCTGGAACCGCCCGCAGCAAAAGAACAATACAAGCGTCGACCAAGCGGGGCCGGAGCAACGCCGATTCCATGCAATAATCTCAATAACTACAATAAGTTAGTTGGTACAAGCTGGCGCGGCGCCAGATTCGTGGCGGCGGCCTCAAAAAATTGAGGAGCTTTCGATCAGAATGCGCCGGCAGAAATCGGCCGCCGGCCGCCTACAAAGTGTTTGCGAAGTTTGAAATCCGCCGCCCGAACCGGCGTGTCCGTAGGATCCACGCCGGTACGCAGACCGTCGAACAGCCCCGCGAGATGAAGGTAGCTGATGGGACATTCAGACGAAACCATATCGCCCGGCCCGAATGTGGCCGTGCCCACCGCCTTACTCGATTTGTTTTCCACGCTGACGGCGGCTCTCGGTCAGCGGCGCGAAGCGCCCGCCATCCGCCGTGCCTGCGAGCATGCCTTGCATGGCCTGGCGACGAGTTGGCCGGTTCGGCTCCGCGCGATCGCCGGCCAGCTTGGTTTGCGGCTCAGTCCGGTGACGTTGCCTGTACGCGAGGCGCTGCACTTTGTCTCCAAGCGCACGCCGCTCGTGGCGTTGCTGCCTGGCGCCCCCGACGCGACGCTCATCTTGTTGCGCGAAAGCAATGGCTCGAGGGCGCGGGTGACGATCTTCACGCCACACGGATCGCGTGAGGACCGTCTGAAAATCAATGAGTTGGAGAAGATGCTGGCGGAATCTCCCGCCGCGCCGCTGGAGTGGTTCTCCTGCCAGCCGGCGGCCCCGCTGGAGGAGGCCCGCTCAATCCACCACATGCAGTCTGCCCACGCGGCGCCGGGCGCGCCGCACACGCATGACGCGGCCGAGCACGCCCATGGCGCTTCCGGCGGCCATGCGGGCGGTCACGCCCACCTCCCTCCGCTGCGTCGATTGATGCTGATCCTCTGGCCCGAGCGCCGCGATCTGCGGATGATCTTCATCTTCGCCGTCGCCCTGGGAGTGCTGGGTCTGACCGTGCCGGTCGCCGTGCAGTCACTGGTCAACACGGTTGCGTTCGGCGGCCTGTTGCAGCCGCTGTTCATTCTGGGAATTCTGCTCGCGGCGTTTCTGCTGCTGGATGGCTCGATTCGTCTGCTCAATACGTACGTGGTGGAGATCATTCAGCGTCGGCTCTTCATACGCGTCGTGGCGGATCTGGCCTGGCGCTTGCCGCGCGTGCGCGTCGATGCGTTTGACCGCGGCCATGGCCCGGAGCTGGTCAATCGCTTCTTCGACGTGCTGACCCTGCAAAAGGCCGGCGCCGCCCTCATGCTCGACGGCCTGGCGCTCGTGCTGCAGGTCTTCATCGGTCTGGTGCTGCTCGCGCTCTACCACCCCTACCTGCTGGTCTTCGCGCTGATCATGTTGCTCGTGATTGCGGTCGTGATTTTCGTGGTCGGGCGCGGCGCCGTGCGGACGGCGATCCAGGAATCGGTCGCGAAATACAGCGTCGCCGCTTCGCTCGAAGAGATCGCTCGTAACCCGACGACCTTCAAACACAACGGCGGAACCCGCTTCGCCCAGGAGCGGGCCGACACGCTGGCCTTTCGCTATCTCACCGCGCGCCGCGCTCACTTCAACATCGTCATCCGTCAGATCATCGGCATGGTCGCGCTCTTCGTCCTGGCCAGCACGGCCCTATTGACGATCGGCGGCTGGCTGGTCATCGATGGTCAGCTCACGCTCGGCCAGCTCGTCGCCTCAGAGCTGATCGTCTCGACGCTGCTGGCGTCGCTGGTCAAGAGCGGCAAGCACTTTGACAGCTTCTACGACCTCCTCGCCTCCGTTGACAAAATCGGCCATCTGATCGATCTGCCGCTCGAACGCACCGCCGGCGAAACGCTCGCGGCCAGCAGCGTCGGCGCACGGCTCATCCTGCGCGACGTTGATTTCTCCTACGACCCCGAGCGCCCGATCCTCAAGCACGTCAATTTGCGGGTCGATCCCGGCGAGCGCGTCGCAATCGTCGGCCGCAACGGCGCCGGCAAGAGCACGATCGGCGACCTCGTCAACGGCCTGCGCATGCCCGACCACGGCCACCTCGAAATCGACGGTATCGACCTGCGCAACGTGCAGCTCGAAGCGCTTCGCGAGCAGGTCGCACTGATCCGCGGCCTCGAAATCATCGAGGGCGACATCCTCGAGAACGTGCGCATGCGCCGCCCGGAGGTCTCGTCCGCCTGCGCCCGCCAGGCGCTGACCGACGTCGGCCTGCTCGACGAATTGCTCGCGCTGCCCGACGGCTTGGAGACCGTGCTCTCCGCCACCGGCAGCCCGCTCTCGTTCGGCCAGGCGCGGCGGCTGATGCTGGCCCGCGCCCTCGCGACCCGCCCGCGGCTGGTCGTGCTCGACGGCGTGCTTGACGATCTCGACGAGGCCAGCCTGCAGCAGGTCAAGCGCGCCCTCTACGCGGCCGACGCGCCGTGGAGCGTGCTCATCCTGACTTGCGTGCCGGAAGCGGTGCGCGGCTGCGACCGGATCATTCCGTTGGTCGAGGGACGGCTCGGGCCGACCGACCTCAATGGACTGCTTCCGATTCTCAATGGCGCCGGCCTCGAGCCGGTGGAGGAGCCTGCATGAACCGTACCCGCGCGATGTCGCTGCATGACAGCGCCGGATTGCCGACGCTCCATCTGGTCTCCAGCCCGCGGGTCGCACAACGCGCCGCGAATACGATTCTCGGCATGGTGGTCGTCGGTGCGATCGGTCTGCCGCTCTTGCCGTGGCAGCAAAGCATCAATGGCGCCGGATTTCTCTCGCGCACCAACCCGATGGACCGGCAGCAGACGATCGACGCGACGATCCCTGGGCGCATCCTGCGCTGGCACGTCGAGGAAGGCTCGCAGGTCAAGGCCGGCGATCCGCTCGTCGAGTTGCAGGACATCGACCCGCAATTTGCCGAGCGGCTCGACCGCGAGCGGCTCGCCATCGAGCAGCAGGAGCAGCAGGCCGCCAGCAAGATTGACGCCCTGATGCTGCGGCTCGACAACCTGCGCCTGCAGCGCGACAACGCCGTCGAATCGGCCGAATATCGCGAACGGATGATCAAGGAGCGGCTGGCGTCGGCGGAGGAAAACCTGCGCAGCGCCGAGGCGGTCAAGCTCCGCGATGAGTTGCAATATGATCGCGTCAAGCAACTGTACGACCAAAAGCCGCGGCTGGCGTCCGAGCGCGACCTCGAAGTCGCGAAGGCGAATCTGGACGTGGGCATCGCCAATCTGAAATCGGCGCAGGCGAATCTGAGCGGCGCGCAGAGCGACGTGCAATCGGCCCGCGCCGACGTCGAGCGCATTCGGGCCGATGCCAATTCCAATCTCGCCGCCGCGGATGCCGCGCTCAACGACGCCAAGACTCAGCTCGAGGACGCCCGCCGCCGAAAGCTTCAGATTGAGCGTGACATTTCGCGCATGGACGCCCGCATCATCACCGCGCCGCGCGACGGAACGGTCTTCCGCCTGACCGCCGCCGAGCGCGGCCAAATCGTGCAAGCCGGCCGGACGCTGATGATGCTCGTGCCCGAAGGCGGCGAGACGGCGGTCGAGCTATGGGTCGATGGCAATGATTTTCCGCTGCTGCGCGAGGGCCGGCACGTGCGCCTGCAATTCGAGGGCTGGCCCGCGGTGCAGTTTGTCGGCTGGCCCTCCGTCGCGGTCGGCACGTTTGGCGGCATCGTCACGCTGATCGACCCCACCGATGACGGCAAGGGCCGCTTTCGCGTGCTCGTTGTGCAAGACCCCAAAGACCAGCCCTGGCCCGAGGCGAACTACCTCCGCCAAGGCGTGCGAGCCAAAGGCTGGGTATTGCTCGACGTGGTGCCGCTGGGCTGGGAAATCTGGCGTCAGCTCAACGGCTTCCCACCGACGGTCAACCCCGAAGACGCGCCCAGCAACGTTGCCCGCAAGCGGATCAAGTAATGCAGTGATTCGGGTTCTGCACCACGAAAAGCAAGGCGGACGAGCATCGGCGTTGGGCCGATGCGCCGGAATCGGATGAAGCCGTCTACAGACCGCACCGACATGCTCGCGCCGTGCGCACGCAGAACCACGCCGCGCCCGACTGAAACCGATTCGATGCCGCCGAGGGCCCCAATCGCTCGAGCCTCCGACTGCGGACGCGATCGGCCCACCCGCTGCGCCGCCGATTCATCCGCAGCAGGCGATCCGGCCCGTGTACAGCGTGCGCATTCCAGCTTCGAGCAGCCCAGCCGTGCGCGGCGGTTTTCGGCTAAAATCCCTCGCGGCGTTTGGAACCGTCGGCCGCTCAACGTGCCGACGGCGCCGTAAAAAACTGACAAGAGGACCATGCTCGTGAAGCTGAATCGCACACTGTTTCTCGTGATTTCCACGGCCCTGCTCGGGGCCGCGAGTCTCCAGGCCGCTGATGCCATCGAGTTCGATTTCAAGGATCCCAAGGGCGTCAACGCGATGACGTTCAGCGCCGATTCGGCGCTGGAGCCGATCTTCGGCGTCGCCTCCGGCGTTACCGGAAAGCTCTCGTTCGATCCCGCCGATCCGCGCAAGCTCACCGGCACGATCATCGTCGCCGCCGACAGCGTGAAGTGCACCAATGCGAAGATGACCGAGGTCTTGCACGGCAAGGACTGGTTCAACGTCGAGGAACACAAGACGATCGAATTCAAAATCACGGGCGTCAACAGCGTGCGCGCCGGCGGTGAGAACAAATATGAGCTGGAGACGACCGGTGATTTCACGCTGAAGGGCAAAACCAAATCGATCACGATCGGCCTGCGGATCGAATATCTGCCTGGAAAGCTCGGCGAGCGCATGGGCGGCCGCGAGGGCGATCTATTCGTCGTGCGCAGCGATTTTGACGTGATGCGCAAGGACTTCGGCGTGGACAGCGCCAAAGGCTCGGCCCTGGTCGCGGACAAGGTCGAAATCCGCACGGCGCTGGTCGGCGTAGCGCCGAAGAAGTGAAGTAGCGCCGCCACGCGATGGCTGTGTACTGACGCAATGTTTGGGCGGCGCGATCCTACGCGGACGCTTCGCGGCTGAGCTGAGACCGATCGGACGGACGGGCCACGGCTTTGCCGGGATGTACGGCGTATTCGGTCCGGATGCGCGGATGCCGTGCCCAGTTGATCTGTCATTTTATCGATGAGGACTAATTGAAATGGCACTTCGTACCACTTTCATTGTGCTGCTGGCCGCCGCTCCCGCCTTCGCGGGCGTCGCGGGCTATTACCAGTTCCCCACCATCCACGGCGACACCATCGTCTTCGGCGCCGAGGGTGATCTGTGGCAGACCTCGACCGCCGGCGGCGTGGCCAAGCGCCTCACAACCCACGCCGGCAATGAGTTCTTCCCCCGCTTCAGCCCCGACGGCCAGCAACTCGCTTTTTCTGGCGAATATCAGGGCAACCTCGATGTCTATGTCATGGCCGCCGAGGGCGGCGAGCCGACGCGCCTGACCTGGCACCCCGGGCGCGACGAAGTGCTCTGCTGGAAGCCCGACGGCAAGTCGCTCATCTTCCGCAGCCAGCGCACCACCAACAACCGCGAGTGGTACCTCTTCGAAGTGCCGCTGACCGGCGGCGAGCCGCAGCAACTGCCCTTCGGCTATGGCTGTCTCGCGTCCTACTCCGGCGACGGCAAGTACATCGCCTTCAATCGCTGGTCGCTCGAGTTCCGCACGTGGAAGCGCTATCGCGGCGGCCTGGCCGATGACATCTGGGTCGGCGATCTGAGCACCAACAAATTCACGAAGATCACCGATTGGGACGGTGACGACCGCTTCCCGCTCTGGAGTGACGGGCGCGTCTTCTTCCTCTCGGATCGCGATGGCCGCATGAACGTCTTCTCCGCCAAGCCCGACGGCGCCGACGTGAAACAGCACACCAGGCACACCGACTTTGACGCGCGCTGGCCCGATCTGCAGGGCGGGCGTTTGGTCTATTCGCTCGCGGGCGATCTGTGGCTGCTCGACATCGCCGCCGGTAAGGACACCAAGATTCCCGTCGAGTTGCCGAGCGATCGGCTGCGCCAACAGCCGCGCTTCGAAGACGCCGCCAAGACGCTCGAAAGCTATGAACTCGACGACGAGGGCAAGCGGCTCCTGGTCGGGACGCGCGGCGAACTCTGGGTGACCGCGACCAAGCCCGGCGGGCGCATGATCCGGCTAACCGCCGGTTCCGCCGTGCGTGAGCGCATGGCGACGTTTTCGCCCGACGGCAAGCGCGTGGCCTGCATCACCGATGAAACCGGCGAACAGGAGCTGGCGATTTTCGACGTGCCCGGCGCGGGCGAAGCGGGCAAATCGATCGGCAAGCCGCGGCTGCTGACCAAAGCCGGCAAGGGCTGGCTCTTTCCGCCGAAGTGGTCGCCTGACGGCAAGCACATCGCGTACGCCGATCTGACGATGACGCTCTACGTGGTGGACGCGGAGAGCGGCGCGAGCACGGTCGTCGACAAAAGCCCCAACTGGGAGATCACAGAATACTCGTGGTCGCCGGATGGGAAGTGGCTCGCATACACGATGCAGAACGACACCGAGTTGAACTCGATCTGGATCTGGGGCGTCGAGGGCAAGACCCCGGCGCGCGTGACGGCGGAGTTTTCAAATGACCGCGAGCCGGCCTGGGACCCGGATGGAAAGTACCTCTACTTCATCGGCGCGCGCACGTTCAACCCGGTGATGGACCTGTTCGACTTCGAGCATGTCACGATCAAGCCCGACAAGCTCTATTGCGTGATTCTCGCGAAAGACGGCCGCTCGCCATTCCTGCCGGATGAACTGCTGCCCGACAGCGCCGACGACAAGGATGACAAGGACGGCAAGAAAGACGAGAAAGACGAGAAATCCGGGAAAGCCAAGGACAAGCCGCGCGAATTGCCGGTCGTGAAGCTCGATGTCGAGGGTATTCAGCAGCGCGTCGTCGAGTTCCCGGCGCCGCCGGACAACTACGGCGGCCTCGCGCCGATCCGCGGCAAGGTCTTTTTCGCGACGTCGCCGACGACCGGCTTGATGGAGGGCTGGGCCAATCCCGACGCCGGGAATGCGCGCCGGGCGCTGCGCGTCTACGACCTGAAGAAGAAAAAGCACGAGCTTTTCATCGACAAGGTCCGCGACTACACGACCAGCGCCGACGGCAAGAAGCTCGCCTATCGCGGCAGCGGCGAAGAAATCCTCGTCGTCGGCACGGACAGCAAGCCCGGCGACGGCAAAGACAAGGAAGACAAAGACGTCGAGAAGCTCAACCCCGCCACGCTGCCGCTTTCAGTCGAGCCGAAAGGCGAATGGGCCCAGATTTTCCGCGAGTCGTGGCGACTTCAGCGGGATTTCTACTGGGCTGAAAACATGGCCGGCGTCGATTGGGAGGGCGCATACAAGAAATACGCTCCGCTCGTCGCCCGCGTCAGTACGCGCGCGGAGCTGAACGACCTGATCGGCCAACTCATCGCCGAACTGGGCACGTCCCACACGTATGTCTCCGGCGGCGATCTCGAAACGGCCAAGACGGTCGGCGTCGGCCTGCTCGGCGCAGACCTCGAACTCGACAAAACTGCCGGGCGGCATCGCTTCAAGCGCATCCTCCGACCGGAAGTGTGGGAGACCTACGTCAAATCGCCGCTGACGATGACGCACGCCAATGTGCAAGAGGGCGAATATCTCTTCGCGATCAATGGCGTCGAGGTCAAGCCGGCCGAGAGCGTTCATCAGCACTTGCAGGGACTCGCCGGAAAGCAGGTCGTGCTGACCGTCGGCAAGGCCGCTGACCGCGGCGACGCGCGCGACGTGCAGATCGAGACGCTCGATTCGGAGTCGCAACTGCGCTATCGCGACTGGGTGCGGCGCAATCGCGAATATGTCTGGCTACAGACCAAAGGCACGGTCGGATATTTCCATCTGCCGAACATGGGCGGGCCGGGTCTGCTCGAATTCATCAAGGGTTTCTATCCGCAGGTGAACAAGAACGGCCTGGTCATCGACATCCGCTTCAACGGCGGCGGGTTTGTCTCGCAGATGCTCATTCAGCGCCTCGCGCGCGAAACATGGGCCTACATGCGGCCGCGCCGCGGCGTCACCGCCCGCTATCCCGCTCGCACGCACATCGGCCCGAAAGCGGTGATCGTCAATCAGAACGCCGGCTCCGACGGCGACATCTTCCCGGAAAGCTTCAAGATTCGCGGCCTCGGTCCGGTCATCGGCATGCGCACCTGGGGCGGCGTCATCGGCATTCGCGGCGACAAGTTGCTCGTCGACGGCGGCCGCACGACCCAGCCCGAGTTCGCCTGGTATGAGCCGAAGCGCGGCTGGGATCTCGAGAACCGCGGCGTCGAGCCGGATATCGAGGTCGAGTTCACGCCGGAAGATTTCCTGGCCGGCCGCGACCCGCAACTCGACCGCGCGATCAAAGAGGTGATGGAGGCGATCCAGAAAAATCCGCCGAAGTCTTCGCCGCCGCCGCCGGTGCCGGACAAGTCGAAGCTGACGACGGCGAAGTAGGTTGGGGTTCCGCCGCGGCGGATGGAAGCTGGCCGCGCGCAACCGTCTCAACCAGGATGAGGCCGGCTCCCAGCGAATCAGTTGGGAGCCGGCGGCCGCACTTCCCGAACACGCCTCATGCGTGCGGTCGATTTCCGATCGATCGGCAGCAGCCTTCTTCCTGCCTGCTTGGGCGAAAGCGTGCGTCTGAGGGAGCGCCTGCTCGCTCGAAAATCGTTCGTCCCCTGTCACGGGCTTGAACTAGAACGTACAATCTTGTTATAAATGAGTCTGCGCGGCGCCGTGATGTCGCCGGACGCAGCCGCTCAGGCGGGCGGAGCCGAGGAGAGCCACCATGTATCGCTTATCGCATCGCCTGAAATCGTTCGGCATACACGCGCGACTTTCGCATCCGGATGGTTTCGCCAGAGTCGGAAAAGCCGACGTTGGGGGGCCGTTGGCCGCGCGGTCTGCCGGCACGCGGGGGCCGCTGGGAGCGCTGCTCGTCGCGCTGCTCAGCGTGTCGCCGGTCTGGGCACAGATTGATTGGCGCTCGGCACTGGCGGACGCCGGCGAAGGCGTCGGCAGCGTCGGCGCCTATTCCAGCCTGGCGATCCTGCCCGACGGCAGCCCTGCCGTCAGTCATTTCGATCTTCTCGCCCAGCAACTGCGCTATTCCGTGCGGCTGCCGATCGGCTGGCGCACCACCGTGGTCGACGCCGATGGACAGGTCGGCGAATACACCAGCCTCGCGATCCTGCCGGATGGCAACCCGGCGATTGCCTATCACGACATCGGCAATGGCCGCTTAAAGTACGCCTGGTTCGACGGAAAAGACTGGCAGAACACGGTCGTCGATCCCGTCGCGATCCCCGCTTTCGGTACGAGCCTGGCGATTCGGCCTGATGGCAACCCCGCCATCGCCTATCGCGATCACCTCGCGGGCACGCTGCGCTTCGCCGCTTTTGACGGGCGCGACTGGCGGGCCGAAACCGTCGATGACACGACAAACTGCGGCCACTATGCCAGCCTCGCCTTCGGCCCGGCCGGTCACTCGGCCATCGTTTACCTCGACTTTACCCATGATCGTCTCATGCTCGCCGAACACGACGGCTTCGGCTGGCGGCGGAGCGTCGTCGCGGCGCCGGGCGGCATCGAGTCTCGCCTGATCTATGCGCCCGATGGCAGACCGGTGATTGTGCACGGCGTGGGGTTCGGCCTGACTGTCCGAGAATTGATCGGCGGCGTTTGGCAGTCGGTCGAGATCGACCGCGTCTTCGATTTTGGCTCATGGTTCAGCCCGGCGAGTCTGGCTGTGGACGCTGCGGGAGAGCTCATGGTTGGCTATGCCCGGCGGCAGTTTCCGTTTGAGCCGGAGATGACGCTCAACCGCCGAACGGCGGGCGGCTGGGTGCGGACGGCGCTGGGCGACGGCTGGGGCGGCGGGCCGGAGAGTCTGGCGCTGCTGCCCAATGGCAAGCCGGCGCTGGCATTTCGCTATCTCAATCATTTGTACTTCGGCGCCAATATTGCAGCCGCGGGCGACCTCGATTGTGACGGACGCATTAATTTTGACGACATCACGCCCTTTGTCGTGGCGCTGGCCAGCCCCGCGGCCTACGCGGCGCAATACCCCGATTGCCGTCTGCTCAACGCCGACGCCGGCGGCGACGGCGACGTGGATTTTGACGACATCGATGGATTTGTGGATCTGTTGATCGGCCGATAGCGCGTTTGTCATTCAACCGATTGATCAGTCGTGCGGCGGGCGGCATGCTTACGCGGAATACCGTGAAAGCATGCCGCTCGCTGCGTACAAAGTCTAGATTTCACGCCGATGACTTGTCAGCGCAACGGCGATCAGGATCGAAGCCGGTGCATGCGCACGTTAACGGGCAAGCCCGGGTCGCGCGCGGGTGGGGCAGGCATCCTGCCTGCAATAGACAGGCTGGAAGCCTATCCCACCCAGTCTCCCCGCGCAGTCGACTGGAGCCTGTCCCAACCAATCCCACCGCTCAGACAGGCTGGAAGCCTATCCCACCCAGGATCAACCTACCCCGGCCAATCGTGGCAAGATGCGTGCAGCCGGCTTATTCAGTGACTGCCGCCGCTCCCGCGCCCGCCCGCCCGCCTAGCGAAGTCCGAATTCGAGGTCGGCACATGGTGGCACCGAGTCGCCGCGGTGAGTCCGGCGTTACCCGCGATGAAGCGGCGGCATCTAACTTCCGGCCCAAACGCAGTCGCGATCGCGCGCGGGTGTTCGTATACTTCGCCCTGCGGTCGTAATCGCATAGCCGAGTGGATGCATGCAACAGCCAGGATTGGCGGATTCCAACTTGCGGGGAGTGAACAGCGCCGAGCCGGAGGCGCGCGATTCATTGCGTCCGACGCTGGCCGCTTTGTGCGACGGGTTGCTCGGGCTGCGCGCCCTGCTGGGGCGATTGACTGCGGCACAATACGTCGCGAGCGCGCTCAGCGGACAAAGCAGCGGGATCGGCGGCCATGTCCGCCATTGTCTCGATCACGTGGCGGCACTGCTGGCCGGTCTCCACGGCGGTGTAATCGACTATGAGCGGCGCACTCGCGGCGGCGCCGTCGAGACGAGCGCCGCGGTCGCTGTGGCCCTGCTCGAGGAGCAACTCGCCGCCCTCGCCGCCGGGCCGCATCGCCATGCAAGCGAACAGGTTGAGATCGTGCTCCGCGTGCACACCGATGGCCCCCCGATGACGTTTCGCTCGACGCTCGGGCGCGAGGCCGCGTTTGTGCAGAGTCACACGATTCATCATCAGGCGCTGATGGCGGCGCTGGCCGCGGCCCAGGGCGTCATGACGCCTGCGGGCTTTGGCTATGCCCCCTCGACGCTGGCCCACACGGCGGACGCGGCATGTGCACGTTGACGCTGGTTCCGCTGGAGGGCGGCGTGCTGCGCGTCGCGTGCAATCGTGATGAGTCGCGCGTGCGTCCGGCGGCGCGGCCGCCGCGGGTCTGGGAATCGCCCGCCGGTCGTATGATCTATCCGGCGGATGGATTGGCCGGGGGCACATGGATTGGCGTGTCAGAAGCCGGCTTGATTGTGGCGCTGCTCAATCGACATGCGACGGGGTCGGTCGCTCCGCCGCCGGGTACGCGGCGCAGCCGTGGCGAGATCGTGCCGCGCGTGCTGGCTGCGTCCTCGCTGGAGCAAGCGCTGGCGTTCGCCGCGGAGATCGGCCCGGTCGAATATCCGCCGTTTCGGCTGGTGCTTACCGATGGTCAGTTGTGGGCCGAAGTGGTGAGCGACGGCGCCGCGGTGTGGCCGGGCGAGCGTGGAACGTGCGACTCTCCTCAGATGTTCGCGTCGTCGGGTTTGGGAGATGCGCTGGTCGATGGACCGCGCCGGCGGTTGTTTGACGAATTCTTCGCCGGAGCGGCGCTTTCGCCGGACAGTGCCGCGTTGCAAGATAAATTTCACCGGCACTCGTGGCCGGAGCGGCCGCACGTCAGCGTCTGCATGCGCCGCGCTGCCGCCATGACGGTGAGCTGCACGGTCGTGACGCTGACGCCGACTGAGCTGGAGATGAGCTATCACAATGGTCCGCCCGATCAGCCGGGGGCGCCGGTCGGGCTGCGCCTGTCGCGGCGCGCCAGCTTGCCGGCAGGCGGACGATCTGCATCTACCGGCGCAGCGATGAGCGCAGCGGTCGCGCTTGCCCCGCCCGCGCCGGTCGGGCGCGACGGCGGACG
>CAYQLG010000007.1:36881-69189 GCA_964418235.1 uncultured Planctomycetales bacterium | reverse complement strand
ATACCACTCGCGTCAAGGCGAAAAATTCACAGGCTCTCCGGCCCGTGCGTCCCACAACTAATAAAGGCTCTCATTCAAGCCGTGACGCCGGTGCTTTTTGCCGCTTCATCCGAAAATTCAAGCTTGACGGAACACTAGATCGACGGGGCGCGGTTCGACGCGGCGTTCGCCGAGTATTGCTCGACCGACCTGGGCGCGCCGGGCAAGGCCACGCGGCTGATGGTCGGGTTGCAGTATTTCAAGAACGCCTTTAACGAATCGGATGAGTCGGTCGTCGAGCGCTGGATCGAGAATCCCTACTGGCAGCACTTCTGCGGCTTCACGCACAGGCAGCACGAACTGCCGCTCGACCCCAGCAGCATGAGCCGCTGGCGCAAGCGGGTCGGGGCCGAGCGGCTCGATCTGCTGTTGCGGGAATCGATCGCGCTGGCGCTGCGCGAGAAGCAGTTGTCGCCATGCGATCTATGATCATCTCACCTTTGTCGAAATCGGCATTGCCGGCGCTGCGCGAGAAGCAGTTGCCGCCGCGTGATCTGGCGCAGGTCACAGTCGACACCACGGTGCAACCCAAGAACATCACGCATCTGACCGACGCCAAGCTGCTGCACACCGCCGCGAAGGAGCGTCCATGCCCCGCCGAACGGCAGAACCGAGGTCTTGGGAGCTATTTATCGCCGAAAGATATGGGTAACAGCAAGCCTTAAGGTCGTGGCGCTGCCAGGCAATTCAGCTGCTCTACTATCCCTAGAAATCCCACTCGCCGACGGCGGAACCGCGGCGGCGACTTTGCGGGGTCAGCGCGGCGATCGACACGCCGCGGAGCGATCGCGCCAGCTCGATCCCCATCGCGCACACGTCCGGCGCGTCATCATGCGCACCGCTGGGAAACTCAACGAACTGCCGCTCAACCTCAGGCTCCAGCACCGGGGGCAGCCGAAACGTGCCGTTCTCAAAGAACGGCGCCGCGCCCTCGATCCGCGCGATCTTCGAGCCGGCGTGTCGCAACGGAACAATCGGCAGGTAGATCTGCTCGACCCGGCTGATTTCCTCGAGCATCTGGCGCAGCGCTGCCTGATAAGCCGTGACCTCGATGCCGATCTTCACCGGCTTCCAACGCCGGGCGGCAGCGACGATGCGGCGAATCTGATCGACAATGCCGATGCGCTCCAGCGTCAGCACGCGCGTGAAGATCACACCGGTCGCGCCGTCCACCGCGCCGACCCACAGCGCAAAGAAATCTCCGCCGCTCGCGCCGCTGGCCGGATCGACCGCGATCAGGTGCGTGAGCCGCGCATCCTGCAATTCGGCCTCTTCATAGCGACGCAGCCAGGCGGGGCGAAATACGCCCGCGGCTTCGTCATGCGGATTGGCCTGATATTCCTGTTCAAAAGCCAGCGTGCCGATGCGCTCGCGCTCTTCATTCAGCCGCTCCACGCTCCACCGGCCCGGCCAGAGCGCCCGCAGGCGGAACCCGCCGGCGGCGTCGGGCGCCGCCTCCAGTGCGCGATAGACACGATAGTCCCAGCGCAGAAAGCGCCGCCGATCGCGCAGCCGCGCGAGCAGCGAGTCATGGTGCAGCAGCGAACCGAGCACAATCACACGCCCGCGCGGCGCGAGCGCCGGCAGCACCACGCGCCGCAGCCACGCTTCCAGCTTGTCACGCCGCTCGCGCGAGCGGGCCAGTTCGTCCGTTTCGATGTCGTCACAGATGATCAGATCGGGGCGCTGCGCGCCGATCCGCGTGCCGCGCAGCGACGCGCCCACGCTGCGCGCCTGAACCGTGATGCCCGTGTTCGTGGTGAAGCGGTCGCGTCGTCGCGGCGGTCGTGGGATGCGCCTGCCTGCTGTTCGCCCGGCCGGTCCGTACGGTCCATCAGATGAAACCGGCCTCTCGGCGATGATCTCCGCCGGGCAGTCCTCGAAATCGAGCGCGGGCTGTGGCGCGAGCAGGTCGCCGTAATCGGCCAGGATGCGCTCGTTGCCCTCGATCTCCGCCCGGATGTCGGCGACGAACTGCTCGGCCAGCGTGCGCTCATACGTGATGATGACGATGTTGCGCCGGCGGCGCTGACAGACGCACCACAGCGGGAACGCCAGCGCCAGCAGCGTGCTCTTGGCATGCCCCCGCGGCGCGATTCGCGCGAGCAAGCGCCGCCGGTCATCCGCCGCATCGCACAGCAGTTCGGCGTGAAATGGGCAGGGAGGCTGTCGCAGATGCTCCGGCAGATAGCGCAAGGCCCAGTCCAGCGCGGCCGGCGGCGGTTCGGTTGCGATCGGATCGTTCGCGGCGCCGGCCGATTCAGCCTGGCCGGCGGTCAACGCCGACGTGTCGTCGAATGCGTGCGTGTCGATGTCCCCCATGGTTCCTCCATCTAGCAATACTAGACAGAAGGCCGCGACCGCTCCACCCGCGCGGCTGGCGGCGGCGTGATTTTGCATCAAGACGGGGGCAGGGTCGGGCGGAGTGGGAAGTGCGAAGGGGGGCGGTGACGCATGGCCTATGGCCCGCGGTGCACGCCCGTTCGAGCTACAAATGCAGCGGGTCGGCACATGGCCGACCCGCGATCGAAAACCAAACGACCTCAGTGTGTGCGACCCAGCCAGACATCAATCAGCTTGAGCCTGGCTCGCTGCACCGCTGCGGCCTAGTTGCCGGCACGCCCCGCGACCCAAGGCCAGCGATTTGGCGTAGCACTGAGAGCAGCCGCGGCCCGCTCGACCGTGCCGACATAGGCGCTGCCTGGCGTCGGATATGTACCGAGCGAATACGTCGCGGCGCGGGCAAACAAGCCACGGCGTTGAGTGTCGATACGCAGCTCAATGACCTGTTGGTCGGAAATCTCACGCTTCTCGGCCTTTGTGTAGCGGGCTGAGCCATCACAAAAGACCAGGTTGTCGTAGAGGCGACGGGCATGCCAGCCCGGGATGTCATATGTCGGCTCGCCCGCCGGATTCGGCGCCGCGTCGCGACCAGTCATGTTGAAGAAGCGCGGCTCGCCGAACGCGACAACCTTGCCGGTATCGCGTATGGACGTGATCTTCTTTCCGCCAGGGCCGGTTGTGAAGTGCCATAAGCCGGCGCCCGTATCCAGGTTGCCGATCAGGCTGTAGCGATAGCTGTTGCCGATCATTTCGTGTAGCGGATTGTTGAAGGCCGACTGGGGAAAATCGTCTACCTGCGCGCCGTTCGGGAAGCCGCTATCCGAAGGACACTTGAACCAATCCATCTTGCGCGCATCGGCCTGGCCGACACCGCCGCTCAGGATGTAGCGATTCAGCGGTCGAGTTTCGGCTGACTGCGCAACAAAGGGCGCTATCGAAAATGGCCCACCGCCCGGAGTGCCACCAGGGAGCGGCTCACGGCTGAACCAGCCGAGCGTTGACATACCGGGCTGTCCGGTGCCGGCTCGACCGCCATTCAGCGTCTTGATGCTCGAACGGCCGCCCCAGTTGTACCAGTTGATCATGCGCATCTGCCAGTACATGTCACCGGCGGTGAGGCCCGTCGACCCATTGGCCAAATCACCCAGAATTGGGTGCTGGGGCAGGATGGTCTCCGACTTGTCCTCAGTCGAATAGGTTTGCATGCCGGTCGACAGACCCTTGAGTGCCGCCAGGCACTTGGCCCGCTTGCCCTGCTCACGCGCAGCGGTCAGGCTGGGGAGCAGGATCGAGAGCAGCAGCGCAATAATCGCCACCACCACGAGCAGCTCAATGAGGGTAAACCCGCGTGTCTTCCTTCGAGGAAGCATTGCTGTGACTCCGTGAAAAATTGTTAATGATTCCAATCAGGCTCACTCACTGGTTGCGACAGCCGGCCGCTAACGACCCGTTCCGGCCTCACAACCAACATCGGTGCGGTCTTCGCCATCATCATTATATGACAGAGCACTGCGTGTTCGGCAACTCCAATTCCTATCAGACAATATACCCGACGTTAACCCAAATTCGCTCAATGCGCTCGTTTTTGCCGCATTTTTTCTCGGCTCAGACCCTGCCGCCGCCGGCCTTTTCGGCCTAACTCCAGCGTGGACATTGCATTATCTATCGGCACCGACGGCCCGGCTGATTACCCCACCCCCCCTTGCGACCGGGGCTAACCGGCTTTACAGTATGCGGCTCGCGCCGCGTCGCACGGCGGGTCGATCACCGTGGCGACTGACCGCGTGGTATCGAGGAGTTGGCCGTGCACTATCCGCATCGTCTCAGCAAGATCAAGCGCCGCCGCAAGCAGGGCTTCCTGAAGCGCATGAGCACGAAAAAGGGCCGCCAGATGATCAATCGCAAGCGCCGTGCCAAGCGCCGGATCCAGGTGCGCGGTCTCTAGCGCTGCGGTTGACGCTCGACGCGATCGACAGGCCGCATCACTCCGATCGCACCGCTCGGCGTGTTCAAGCGGGGGAACCGATCCGGCCCAGGCCCGGTCGCAGCATTTGGCTCGCACACGATACGCCGCCGGCGCCCTTCGTTGAAGGTGAGAAATTCGCACTCCTGCGCCGCCGGAACTCACAGACTCCTCAGCCTAAATAGCAGCCGTCCGCCTCGGCTCGCGTTCGTCCGGCTGATTGAGCGGCTCTGAAAGCAAGGCGACTACCCCATTCTGGTTAGGCGGGTATAGTTCTTACCGGTCTGGGCACCGGGTTGCCCAGTTTGCCCGAGCATCAGCCCATCAGGAATCTCAGGATGCATCTGCTCAAACGGCTTTGCCAAGCGTGCGTGATCATTGTTCTCGCCGAGCCGGGCATACTTGAGGCCCAGTCGGCGGGCAGCGCCGCGGATCGACTTCCGGCCGAAGACCTGGAAGAGCTGCTCGCGCCGATCGCGCTCTATCCCGACACGCTCCTGGCCAACATGCTTGCCGCGGCGGTCTATGCCGATGACGCCGTGCAAGCCGCCGCGCACGTCGCTCGCGGCCAGGCCGTCACGGAAGAAAGCAGCACGGAATGGGATCCGTCGGTGAAGGCCGTCGCGATGTTTCCGGATGCGATCAAGCTGTTTGGCGACTATCCGGATTGGGCCGATGCCCTTGGGCAGGCCTATCTGGCTCAGCCCGAAGAGGTGATGGCCGCGGTCCAGACGCTGCGCGCGCGTGCCTATGCGAATGAAGCCCTGCGTTCATCGGCCGAACAGAATGTGATTGTGGAGGGCGAGACCATCGTGGTCGAACCGGCCAATCCCCAGATGATTTATGTGCCGCGCTACGACCCGGTCACGGTGTATGTGGAAAGCCGCCCGCGACGCGCGGATGTCGCGATTGCATTCGGCGCCGGCATCGCGATCGGGGCGATCCATCAAGCGCTCTATTGCGACTGGCGTCGCCGTACGATCATTTGGTCTCCGCGACCGGGCTATTGGGGACCAGCTTGGAGACCCTACTACCGGCCAGGTCTGCACGGCTGTGCCTGGCGGCCAGTGGGAAGACCACGCCCGATCCGGCCAGGCTGGAACAACACCTGGCGCGGCGTTTCGGTGCGGCCCAACATAGCCGTGATGCCGGGCCGGCCGCCGGGGTCACGGCCGAACATGGGCAATTGGCGCCCGCCGCGCCCGGTTCCTCGACCATCGGAGGTGAGCCGGCCGCGCCCGCCGCGCCCACGGCCGCCCGGGTCGGCGGTTCCGTTGCCGTCACGGCCAGATCGTATTCCGGCGCTGCGTCCGCCGGCCGGTGGTTCCGCTCGCCCAAGTCGTCCATCCCAATGGCCTGATGTGGGCAACCGACCGAGCCGTCCGGGCGGTCTAGGGTCGATGCCCGCCCCGCGCCCGCGACCGTCGATGCCGTCAAACATGACCCGTCCGGCGCCGCCACGCGACAGTGGCTTTAACCGCCCGACCATCCGGCCTGCTCGAGCGCCTTCGCGGCCCTCGAACATGTCGCCGGGCGGATTCTCGCGTCCACAGCGTCCGTCGATGCCTGCGAGAGGGTCGCGAGGCCGGCGACGGTGAGGCGGCCGGATTTCCGGCTTGGCGGGCGCTGCCCGGGTTTAGCCGCTCTCGGGCGGCGTATTGCCATGATGTCCTTGAAGTGAGCGAAGTGAGCTTGAAGAGAGCTAACAGAGGCCAGGCATGTTGATCAAAGACGTTCGTGTGCTTGTCGGTGGCGCACTACTGGCGATGTTTGTGCAAGGTTGTTCGTCGCCGCCCAAGCAACCCGAGGGCGCCGAGCTGGCCTATTCCGGTCAGGCTCCAACCTATGCGACGCCCGAAGATGCCGTCGTGGCGCTGATCAGCGCCGCATCAAAGGGAGACGCCGCCGCCGCCGCCGCGGCGCTCGGCCCCGGCATTGAAGAGCTGGCGGCCGAAACCCCCGAGCGAACCGCGGGCGACTTGCAGCGTTTGGCGAGCGCCTATGCCCGTGGCCATGAGTTGGTGCAGGAGGCCGACGGCACGGTCACATTGATGGTCGATGTCGGCTCGCAGCGATGGACCTTTCCGATTGCCCTGATCCAAGCGGAAGGGCGCTGGTCGTTCGACGTGGCGAGCGGCGTGCAAAACGTGATCGACCTGCGCATCGCCCGCAACGAGACCGACGCGATCCGTTTCCTGCTGGCGATGATCGACGTGCAGAAAAGCTACTATGAACTGAAGCTCGGCCCAGGCGGTGCGTCCACTTATGCCGCCAAGTTCTTGAGTCGGCCAGGACAGCGCGACGGTCTTTACTGGCCAGAAGATCTTGGCCCGCCCGCAACGCCGATGGGGCCGATCGTCGAAGCCGCCCAAGCCGCAGGCTATGACACCAAGATTAACCCTGATTTGCCCCGGCCGTTCCTCGGATACTGGTATCGCATCCTGAGTTTTCAGAGCGAGAATGCGCCCGGCGGCGCTCAGAACTATCTCGACGAATCCGGCGCGATGACCGGCGGCTTCGCGTTTCTCGCCTGGCCGGAACAGTACGGCCGAACCGGCGTGAAGTCGTTTCTGGTTTCGTCGGATGGGCAGGTGTGGCAGCGCGATCTAGGCGAAGAGACCGCCGCGTTGCTGCGCGAATTCGACGGGCTTGACCCAGGCGCGGGCTGGGAGCGAACGACCGACTTCTAATCGCACGGACAAGCGGCGCCGACCACGCCGCCGCGAGCAGGCGCCGCCGCGCCCGGTTGCGTGCGCCGCCGGTTCGCCTACCCTTTCGGCGTGGCCGGACAGACGCTTACCGAAATTCGCGCCTTGCTTGACGCGCGCGGCCTCTCGCCCCAGCATCGCTTCGGTCAGAATTTCCTGATTGATCTCAATCATGTGCGCAAGATCGTCGCCGCGGCGGAGCTGTCGAAGGAAGACATCGTCCTGGAAGTCGGTCCCGGGACCGGTTCGCTGACGGAGTTGCTGCTCGATACCGGCGCGCGCGTCATTGCGATCGAGATCGATCGCGGCTTTCAGGAGCTGCTGCGCGAACGACTCGGTGATCAGCCGCGCTTTACGCTGATCGGCGGCGACGCCCTTGCCGGCAAACACGTGCTCAATCCGGAAATGCTCGCTGCGATTGCCGCTGCGCGGGCGACCACGCGGCGCGTCGGCCCGGATGCATCTGAGCCGGCCCATCACCACGATCCGGCGCAAAGGCCGACGGCGGGGCCGGACGGTGAGCGCGACGGGGCGGCGGCGCTCAAACTCGTTGCCAATCTGCCCTATCAAATCGCGACGCCGCTCCTGGTCGATTTGCTCTTGGATTCGCAAGCGCTGGGGCTGGCGCGCATGGTTGTGACGATCCAGAAAGAGGTCGGCGAACGGCTCGCCGCGCCAGCGGGCACGGCGGCCTATGGGCCGGTGTCGGTCATCGTGCAGACCTTGGCGCAGGTGGAACTGCTCGCGACGCTGCCGGCGGGGGTGTTCTGGCCGCCGCCGCAGGTGGAATCGGTCGTTGTGCGCATCACGCCCGATCCAGCCCCGGCGTTATCGCAGGTAAATGTGCCATCAATCGCGCCGCTTCACGCGTCGGGCGCGTCCGCAGGTCAAGCCGGGCGCGCGCCGGCGTCGCCGGCGCACGCCGGCGGATCGGCGAAACTACGTCGCGCCTTCGCGTCGTTTGTGCAAGGCGCATTCGCGCAGCGGCGGAAGATGCTGCGGCGGCTGGTGAAAGAATGGGGCGGCGCCGGAAAAGGCGCGACGGCTGAGGCGAGGCTCGACACCGCCGCCGAAGACCCCGTCTTCGCGCTCGCCGGCGTTAGTTCGCGTGCGCGACCGGAAGAGCTGACCCCGAACGATTGGCAGCGGTTTTTTGCTGCGGCGATTGCGGCCGGCCGGGTGTCGGCTGGTCCGGCCGGGCCGACGGTCCGATGACGGTCGGCGCGATGAAGCGCTGGACGAAGCTGGGGTTGGTGGCGTCGGTATGTCCGCCGAAGTAGCCGTAAGTCGCGAACTCGCGCCGCCAGCCGATGTTGACGATCTTGCCCTCGAAACCTTTCGGCACGCGCAGGCCGATCTCGCCGGCGCCGACGGCCTCATCGCCGAATTTGCCGTCGATCGTGCCGGCGAGCTTCATCGGCCCGCTCAGCACAATGTCGTTCGGCGAGAAGTAGACGTACATCTTGCCCTTCACGTGGCGCAGGGCGGCGGAGACGTCGTAATCGGCCCAGAGGCTCGAGCCGAGCAGAAAGACGTCGTTCACCTGCACGCCGGCCGGGAGCGCTTCGAGCGCCCAGACGGTGACGCCCGTTCCGGCGGAGAGGCCGATCACGTGCACCTCCCCCGCTGGATAGAGTTCCTTGTATTCCTCGATTTTCTTGGCAAGGGCCGCCGCCCCCAGCCGGGCGTTCACGCCCAGCCGCTGATCGAGCGCGACGTTGAACGCGACCGTCCAGAGCACGGTGCCGACCTGGCCTTTGTAGCCGGCGGCCTCGAGCCCGCGCCGCACGCCGGCATCGCCGAAATCGACGTTGCCCGCGCCGGGCACATAAAAAGTGATTCCATTCTGCGCGTTCGGGCCGAAGCCCGGGGCGCAACCGGTAACGCAAATGGCCGTGAGCAACAGCCACAGCCCTGCACAATGAGCGCGATTCATGACGGTTTCCTATCGTTCAAAAGGCGGATTTTACGGAGATTTCAACGCCCGTGCGAATATCGGCACGGACGCCACGCCCGGATTTTGATGCCTGTGAAGCCGACAAGGAATCGGCCAATATCTCCCGCGGCTTCAGCAAAATTCACGAGCCGGTTGAGCCGTCGGCCCCGTTGCGGGGTCGGCTTCAGCCGACCGGTCTCTGCCACCGGGCTTCAGCCGGTGGTGAGCGGGGAGTTCGACCCTGCTTCTTCTTCGCGCGGCACGGCTTCATCAACCGGCTTCAGCCGGTCTTGAGACACGCAGACCATGAGCTGCACCAAGCGGCGAATGCCGCGGGGCCCGCGCGGGCATTCGCGGATGAAGATGGCCCGAGCCGCCCCGGCCGCGTGAGCTACCAGGGTCGCTGCAACACTTCCACCGGGCAGGGCGGGAGGCATTGCAGAAACCGCCGCCCATACGGTTTCGACACGACCCGTCGATCGAGCACGACCACCTGCCCGCGATCGCCATGGCTGCGGATCAGCCGGCCAAAGCCCTGCCGAAAGCGCAAGATCGCCTCCGGCACCTGGTAGTCATTGAACGGATTGGCCTGCTCTCGGCGGAGTTGCTCGACCCGCGCCTCAACGAGCGGCCGATCCGGCGCGGCGAACGGCAGCTTCACGATGATCACGCTCGAAAGCTGATCGCCGACGACGTCGACGCCCTGCCAAAAGCTGTCGGCGCCGAAGATCGCGCAGCGCGGCGTCGAGCGGAAAAGCTCCAGCATCTTTGTCCGCGGCAACGATTCGCCTTGCGCCAGAATCGTGAAGCCGTCGCCGCGCAGATCCTCCTGTACCGCCGCCGCGACCTCGTTCAACATCTGGTAGCTGGTGAAGAGCACAAACGCGCGCCCCTCCGACTCACGCAGATGGGCGGTGATGGCCCGGCCGGCGGCTTCCGTGAAGGCCGCCGCATCCGCCGGATCGGGCATGCCCGCCTCGACCATCACGCGCGCCTGCGCTGCGTAGTCATATGGCGAACCGAGTTGCAGCGCCGCCGCCGGCGGATGACCCAGCCGGCCCAGAACGTAATCGAACGGCGATCCATCAGCGGCTTCTCGCGACGCCGCCGCGGAACTTGCGGCTGATGATGCAACCGGCATAACACGACCGGGTGCGGAAGCCCGTGGCGCCGGCGCGGGCGGATCACCAGTCGAGAGCGTTGCGCTCGTCAAAATGACCGCCTTCACGCGATCAAAGAGCAACTCGCGCAGAACCGGGCCGCCGTCGAGCGGCGCGCTGCGCAGTGTGATGCGGGCCGCGCGGCGCGGCTCCTGCTCGATCCAATGCACGGCGTCTGTGGTCCGCGCTGCGAGCATCTGTGACAGGTCGGTCGCGAAGCGCTTGGCACGCTCCATCACGGCGCCCAGCTCGGCCTTGTCTTCCGGACGCGCCAGCATGTCATGCAGCGGTTGCAGCGCCTCTGCCAGTTCCGCCAGCGCCGGCGAAAGGCGGTTCTCGATCTGCGGCGGCGTCACGAGCCGACCGTTGGAGCGCCCGCGCGTGCGCTGCCACTCCACCAGGTCGTGGAAGAACGCGGTCGCGACCGTTGCGGTCTGCAGCGCGCGGCGCTGCAACTCATGATCGCCCAGCGCGACCAGCAGTCCGCGGCCGGTGCGCTCATTGAACAGCCCGCTGAGCAGATATTGAATCTGACTGTTGGATACGGTCGTTCCGAGCGCCTCGGCCGCGACGCCCTCCAGCGTGTGGGCCTCATCGATGACGACGAAGTCATAATCGGGTAAAAGCCGGGCGTTTTCACGGCGGAGCACGAGGTCCGACATCAGCAGCGCGTGATTGACGACGAGGATGTCGGCGCCCTCGGCCCGCCGACGGGCGCGCTGATAGAAGCAGCGCTCGAAATACTCGCAGCGCCGCCCGAGACAGTTGTCGTGCTCGCTGCGCACTTTCTCCCAGACTTCGTAGGGTGGCTGCTCGGCGAGGTCGCTGAGCGAGCCATCGTTGGTTTCATAGGCCCAGTCTTCGATGCGGTGCAGCACCGGCAGCAGCGGCCCACTCGCGAAGAGCGTTTTCTGCTTGGCGCTCGCGTTGCGCAGACGGCGCAGGCCGAGATAGTGATTGCGGCCCTTCACCAGTTCGAACTTGAATGCGACGCCCAACGCCTCGGCCAGAAAGGGCAAATCCTTGCGGACCAGTTGCTCCTGCAGTGCGATGGTGTGCGTGCTGACGACGACGCGCTGCTGATGGCGCACGACGCGCTCGATCGCCGGAAGCAAATAGGCGAAGGTCTTGCCGACGCCCGTGCCTGCCTCGACCGCGAGATGATGCGGATCGTCGAATGCCGCCGCGACCGCCTCCGCCATGGTGAGCTGTTCGCTGCGCAGTTCGTATGCGCCATGTCGCCCAGCGATCGGCCCGCGCGGCGCGAGCCACTCGGTCACCAGCGAAGCGGCGGCGGATTCGGGTTTCATCGTAGTCATCGTCCCATGAAACCCGGCCCTTGCAAGCCGCGACCGTCTCGTACGCTCGCGCCGCGACCGGGAGCGCAAGCATGCACGCGCAGCCGGAATCCAATCGCTCCCTCACGGTCGCGGTTCGGTTTGCATCGCGGTTCGGTTTGCATCGCGGTTCGGTTTGCGGTCGCTTCAGTTGTTCAGCGCATTTCCGCGTGTCAGGCCCGCGCGATGGCGGCGTCGGGCGCGACCACGCCATCGGCGATCTCTCGCAGCGCGGTCGTCACTACGTCGATGTCGTCAACCGTTGTGAACGGGCCAAAGGACAGCCGCGTTGTGCCGCCGTTGTTGAGCGTGCCGATCGCCTCGTGCGCCAGTGGTGAGCAATGCAACCCGCTGCGCGTCAGCACGCCGAACGTGGTTTCAAGAATGGCGGAGACTTCGCTCGGCTCGAGTCCCGGTACGCGCACGCTATACACGCCGACACGCGCCGCGATCTTGCGCGGCCCAAACCACTGCAAATGGCGAATCCTGGCCAGGCCGGACTGCATCCGTTCGCAGAGTTCCATTTCATGCGCCCGCAGCGCCGCCACGCCGCGTTGCTGAAGCCAGCGCAGGCCGGCCAGGAGTCCGGCGATCCCGCCGGCATTGTGGCTGCCCGGCTCAAAGCGGTCGGGCAGCGTGCAGGGTTGCCGCATGTCTTCACTGGCGGAGCCGGTGCCGCCTTCGCGCAGCGTGCACATCTGCGATTCGCGCCCGGCGCGAATCACAAGCACGCCCGTGCCGAGCGGCCCGAGCAGCCCCTTGTGTCCCGGCGTCGCCAGAAAATCGAGCCCCAGCTCCGTGAAACTCAGCGGCACATGCCCGGCCGTCTGGGCCGCATCCACCAGCAGCGCGACGCCGCGCCGGCGGCATGCCGCGGCGATTTCCGCCAGCGGTTGCAACGCGCCGGTCACGTTGCTGCCGTGCGAGACGATCGCCAGGCGCGTGTGATCGGTGAGGGCCGCGGCGAAAGCCTGGGGGTCGATCAGCGCGTCAGTCGGATCGGGCGCAACCGCCTGCCAGCGCACGCCGTGAAATTCACCGAGCGTATGCAGCGGCCGCAGCACCGAATTGTGGTCGAGCGCGGTCGTCACGACGTGATCGCCGGTGCGCACAAACCCTTTGATCGCGAGGTTCAGGGCATCGGTGCCGTTGTGGGTGAAAATCACGGCGTCGCGCGACCCCGCGCCGAGCAGGGCGCGCAGCTCGTGCCGGGCCGCCTCAATGATCCGGCCCGATTCGAGCGCCTCGTGATAGGCGCCGCGCCCGGCGCTGGCGCCGATCTCGGTCATATATTGGGTGACCGCCGCCACCACGGCGGGCGGCTTGGGAAAACTCGTGGCGGCATTGTCGAAATAGCGGCGATGCATGAGCACTTCCTGCGTCGTAACTCAGCCGGAGCCGACCACATCACGTCGACCCGGGCGTTTTTCCATCATAGTCCTGAAATCATCTTGCCGCGGGGGTGCGCGTGGACGCTCCGCACGCGCGGCATGAAATGCAGCGAACCGTCATTGCGGAGCGCGCCCCGTGCGGATCGTCGCGCCCCGGTCATTAACTGAAAATACGCACCAAGTCCTGGATCGTGACAAACAGGAAACAGACCAGGATGCCCGCGACGCCGATCAGGGTGATCGCCACCTGCGTTTTGATATTGAGCGGCCGGCCGCGCAGTTTTTCGAGGATGAGGAACACCATCAGGCCGCCATCCACAACCGGCAACGGCAGAAAATTCAACACCGCAAGGTTGATCGAGAGCAGCGCCAGGAACGTAAGCAATTCGGCGAGTCCCTGCTCCGCATGGGAAACCGCGATGTTGACGATGCCGATCGGTCCGGAGACGTGCTTGATCGTCTCGCGCCGCGTCAGCATGACGCGCAACATGCCGTAAAGCTGGATCAGCGAGTCGCGCGTGTCACGCAGCCCCTCGTTCAACGCGGTCAGCGGGTTGCCCACCGGGGCGATCGTCTCCGATTGCGTGCGGAAAGCACGGTCGCGCATGCTGAATTGCACGCGCACCTGCCAGGGGTCGGCGTTGTCGTCGCGCACGGCAAACTCGCGCACGTGCGTCTGCGTGTCGAGGGGCGACGCGCGATATTTGATCTTCACGGTCTGGCCGCGCTTCGCTTCGAGCAGCGCCCGCGCCACCAGCGACGCCGGCAGACTGGCCTCCTGCCCATTCGAGAGTTTTGCCTTGGTTTCGCCGTCAATGCTGACGATGACCGTCCACGGCAACAGCCCCAGCTCATTGATCAGGCTGCTGGGAACCGCGAACTTTGTTTCGATCTCGTCCGTGCCGGAGCGATAGCGCAGCGCCACCGTCTTGCCGGCGCTGTCGAGCAGGCGCACCGCCACTTCGTTCCAGGTCGCGACCGGCGCGCCGTCAATCGCCAGCAACTCCGCCCCGCGCGGCAGCCGCAGGCTCTCCGCCGGCGTATTCGGAATTACGTCGGCGACGATCGGCGGACCGTCATTGCCGCCGTTGAATTGCACGCCGACCTCGGGCGCGCCGCGTTTGAAAAGATCGAAACGGCTCGCCGGCGTCACCGTCAGCCGCACGCGCTCCGCGCCGCGCTGCACGACCACGTCGAGCGGCTGACGATTGTTGCTCAGAATCGCCGAGCGCACCTCGTAATAGCGCGGATAGGGAATGCTCGCCCACTGCAGGACGACGTCGCCCGGCTTCAGCCCGGCCTTCATCGCGGGTGAGTTGGGCAGAATGTAAGCGATCGACGACAACGGTCGCATACCCAGCAGATCGCCATGCGCATCGACGACGTCGGCGTCGGCCCGCTGCGGATGTGAGCCGTTCAGCAACAGCTCCGGCGTGTCGCGCAGCTCTTCCGTGGCGGGCGCCGCGCCCTCCGCCGCCGGCTTGCGTTGAACGCTCAACATCACCGGCGCGCCGCGAGACGCGAGATAGGTCATCTGCAGAAAGTCACTGTTCTCGATCGGCTGACCATTGACCGCCTTGATCACGTCGCCTGATTTCAGCGTGTCGTCGGGCCGCTGCGCGTTATAGCCGGGTGCGATCTCCGCCGTCCTGGTCGGGAGAATCCCGATCCGATCCGGATAGGGCATGCCGCGCAATTCCTCGGGAATCTCGAGCGTCAGGCGGGTCACGTCCGAGCCGCGGCGCACCTCCAGCGGCACGCGCGCCCCACCGATGATCAGGTTCTTGAAGATATCCTCGAAGCTCTGCACCTTGGTGCCGTCGACCGTGACGACGCGATCGCCCGCCATCAAGCCGGCCCGCTCCGCCGGCGTATCCGGATAGACCTGCCCCACCACCGGTGACATGACCTTTCGATCCAGCGCCATGTAGACCAGCATGTACGCCGCGATCGCGAAGATCAGATTGAAGATCACCCCTGCCGACACCACGATCATCCGCTGTTCGACCGTCTTGTTGATGAACGCCCGCGGATCATCGCTCAGGCGCACCTCATCGGTCTTCTCGTCGATGATGATGTCATCCTGCCCCATCATCTTCACATAGCCGCCGAACGGCAGGATGTTGAGGCGATAATCGGTCTCGCCATAGCCCTTGGCGACCAGCTCTTCGGCGGTGTATTGCGGACGCCCTCCAAAGGTGAAGCCTTCGCCCCGCCGCCAGCCGCAGACGCGCTTCCAGAACCCGACCGCAAATTGATCGACACGCACCCCCACCCAGCGAGCGGCTAGAAAATGCCCCAGCTCATGCACGCAGATGATCAGCGAGAAGCCGATCAAGACCTTCAGAATCTGCACCGTACTGTTCATCCACGCACTGGGATCCATCGCTGCGACCGTCCCTTGTTGTTTAATTGCGTGCGGCGCGCCGCGCCGTCTGGCCCGGCGCCTACGCCGCGGCCGTTTCGCGCCGCGCCCAGTCGTCCGCCGCGAACAAATCCGCCAACAACGGGCGCTCGATTTCCGTTCGCCGTTCGAACACCGTGCGCGTCATGCGCGTGATGTCGGCAAAGCCGATCTGGCCATTCCGAAAGCGCTCCACCGCGATTTCGTTCGCGGCGTTGACCACGGCGCCGCTCACGCCGCCGCCGCGGGCCGCCGCATAGCCCAGTTCCAATGCCGGAAAGCGAAGCATGTCGGGCGGCTCGAAATTCAGCCGCCGCACCGTGCGCCAGGACAATTCCGCCGCGGGACAGGGCAACCGGCGGGGATAGGTAAAAGCATACTGGATCGGGGTGCGCATGTCGGGCGCGCCAAGCTGCGCCACGACCGAGCCATCGCAGAACTCGACCATCGAATGGACGATCGACTCGGGGTGGATGAGCACGTCGATCTGATCGGGGCGCAAGTCAAACAAATAGTGGGCTTCGATCACTTCGAGGGCTTTATTCATCATCGTAGCGCTATCGATGGTGATTTTAGGTCCCATCGACCAGGTCGGGTGATTGAGCGCGTCGGAAAGTGTCGCCTGTGCGATCTGCTCGGCGGTCCAGGTGCGGAATGGCCCGCCCGAAGCCGTCAGGTAGATCCGGCGCACCTCGCCATGCGCGCCGGCGTGCAAGGCCTGAAAAATCGCGGAGTGCTCGCTGTCGACCGGTATGAGCGTCGCCCCGCGCTTTCGGGCGAGCGGCATGATGATCTCGCCCGCAACGACCAGAGATTCCTTATTGGCGATGCCGATGTCGAGGCCGCGCTCCACCGCGGCGAGCGTCGCCGGCAGCCCCGCCGCCCCGACGATCGCCGCCAGGACAAAATTGGCGTCGGCCTGATTCACAAGTTGGATCAGCCCCTCCGCCCCGAGGTAGAGCCGCGTGCCCGCGGGCAATTCGCGCCGCAGCTCATCGGCATGCTGCTCCTCAAACAAGCCGACCGCCGGCACGCGAAAACGCCGGGCCTGCTCGGCCAGCTCGCGCCAGCGCCGCCCTGCCGCCAGCCCGACCACCGTGATCTCGTCGGGCATCGCCGCCGCGACATCGAGCGCGGAGCATCCGATCGAACCCGTGCTGCCGAGAATAATGACGCGGCGACTCATGCTCGCCAAGACTATAGCCCCCCCGCCGCGGCGCCGCGACCCACGGATGGCCCGAACGGCCGAGCTTCTCTCACGCGCTTGAGCGGCGCGCCAGGCCGGTGATCAGTGCCGGCCGTGCGTCTCATTTGCCGAGTTGCAGCGACGCCAGCCCGCTTGCGACGTCATCGACGAAATCAAAAATGCGATCAAGGCCGGTGACGAGAAAAACGCCCCACACGTGGTTGTTGATTCCGCATATCTTGAGCTTGCGCTGGTTGTTGAGCGTGACGAGCTTGCGCAGTTTGAGCAGCTTGGCGATGTTCGACGAGTTGAGGTAGTTGATCCCCTGAAAATTCAGCACGACATCAAGCTTGCTGTTCGCGGTGCACTGCTCAATCAGCGCCGTGATGTCATCCGAGAACTGCGGATCGTCCGACAGCTCGCCCAGCAGCACGCTTTCCGACCATTGCTCAACCGGCATCTCTACACCTGCAAGTGTTGACCTTGAACCGTGCGGCAGGATAGACCGTGATGCCGCGCGCGTCAACGAGGCGGCTGGAGCGGAGTGCGGGCCGCCATCGCATACGCACTATCGTCATTATCGCCACGATGAGCGGGGGGCGGGTGGGAGCTTGCCCGACTGCGACAGGCTGGAGGCCGGTTCCGCCCGCCGTCATCTCGCGCCGCGCGCTCACTCTTCCAGAATCGGCGCCCAGAAAGCCTGTGACAATGAGCGTGGAAAGGAGCGCTTGCCGTCGGCGATGATGATCGGGATCCGTTGGACCTGCTCCGGGTGCTCGAGGCCTTCGGTCAGCCAGGCGTTGGTCTCGGCAATGACTCGGGCGCGCATTTCCTCCCAGCTTTCCGTGGCACGAAATCGACGAGTGAACAACATGCCAATGAAACCAGCCGGACTGCTCCGCTAACGCGCGCCGGTCACCGAAATACGCCGCGCGGGTGCTCGAAGCCGCTAGGAACCCTCGCCCGCCAGCTTGCGCGCCTGCGAGCGCAGCGTAAGCAGCAGCGCCGCTACGCCCACACCGACCATTTCGACCGGCAGCGGACGCGCCAGCGCCCACGCCGGGATTGTATCGAGGTGCTTGTAATTCTCCGGCAGCGCCAGCGCCGGCCGCGCGCCGGCCGCGATCAAGCCGATCGCGCCAAGCACCAGCGGCGTCACCCAACTCCAGCGTACCGCGGCAACCAGCGCCTGCGGCGTGTAAATCCCCAGCCAGATTGGAATGTGGATCGCCAGCCACGCCGCGCCGATAATCGCGAAATAAACCTGGCCGCGATACGTCATCCCCTCGCGCGGCCCCATCAGGAATAACGTCAGCAAGAGCGCCAGCCCAGCCACGACCAGCGCAACCAGGCGCTCATCCGGCATTTCTTTCGCCGCGGCCGGACGGCGCGGCCCCAACGGCCCGGCGAGCACCGCAAACACCAACCCCAGCAGCAGCAAGTCTGGCAGCAAGCTCCAATAGGGCGCGCCCGTCGGCGCGCCAGGCTTGCGGTGCGTGATCACCAGCCAGTCATCAATTGTGCCGCTCGTTGTTGTCCAGGCTGCCAGCGCCAAGCTCGCCACGATCATGCGATCGACCGCGGTTTGCCGGCCGACGAGGATTCCTCCCAGATATCCACCCACCACCAGAATCATTCCCGCCAAGAGCGCCCCCGGCACGGTCGCGAGATCGCGCAGCAGCACCAGCGGCTGGGTCGAGCCGGCCGGCCGCAGCAGCGGCTCCGCGGCATAGTGCAACCCGGCCCAGACCAGCCCAACCGCAAGGATCAGCCGCATGCGCCGCTGCCACGCCGGCTCTTCCAGCGCCGCTTTGGTAATGACAAGTTCCATGTACGATAGGCTATGGCGACCCCGTGCGGGCTGCAATCACGCCCGACCGCGTGCGGCGCGGCGGCGTGGGCGTGCGCGGTTTATTACTGCCGACCGGCGACCAAGCGCCGCCACTCAAACGAGCCGAAGCCATGGACGTGCCGCCGCCGGTCCATTCACAACCTCCCGCGCCACCGCCGCCCGAGCTGCGCTGGTCGGTGCACCTGGCGCGTGAGCAGCCTACAACGGCGCTGCTGGCCGTACTGGCGATCATTCTCGTCGCGCTTGCACTGGAGCTGCTGACCGGGCTGAGGCGCTGGGCGATCTTCGCCACGATCGTGCTCTGCTATGCGCAACGGCGCTTCCTGCTGCCGTTCACGATGCGCATGGACCACGACGGCATCTTTTGGCCCGCCGGCGCTCCGCTGCGGTTCGCACCGTGGAGCACGATCCGCGCCATACGCATCGAAGAGCGCAAAGCCACCCTCTCCGTCGCCGCGCCGCTGCCCGAATTGGCTGACTGGCGCGGCGGCGCGCGTGTCTTCAGCCGGCCGCTTCTGCTCACGCTTTACTTTGGCGACGGCCCGCGTGAGGCAATCGTCGGCAGGCTGAGGGAGAACGTCGTCGCGGTCGCCGCCCCGACTCAACTGCCCGCGATTCGGCAGCCGCCCAAGCGCACCTGATCCAAAGGGCGACGCCCCAGGCTTGCGCCGAGTAACGCCGCTCGCGATTGCGGCGACAGCCAAGCCGCGTGACGGTCATTTACCGCGCGGATGACATCGCGCGTGAATTTCACGCAGTCGGCGCGTCTGCACGTGCGTGTAGATTTCCGTCGTGGCCACGCTGGCGTGCCCCAGCAGCTCCTGCACCACGCGCAAATCCGCGCCGCCCTCCAGCAGGTGCGTCGCAAAGCTGTGCCGCAGTGTGTGGGGGCTGCACTTGCCAGGAATGCCGTGCCGCCGCGCTTCGCGCCGCACGATCGCCCAGACCGCCGTGCGCTCCAGCGCTCCGCCGCTGCGCGACAGGAAGAGCGGCCAGGCGGCGACGGCATGCTTGCTGACGGGCGCGCGCAGCCGCCCGCGCCGCACCGCGATGGCGATCAAGCTCGGCCGCAAATGCTCGCAATAGGCTTCGATGGCGTCGCGCGCTTTCTCGCCGACCGGCACGACGCGCTCCTTGCGCCCCTTGCCCATGCAGCGGAGATATCCGGCGGTCAGGCTCACGTCGCTCGCCGCCAGCCCGCACAACTCGCTGACGCGCAGCCCCGAAGAGTAGAACAACTCCAGGATCGCACGGTCGCGCAGCGCAAACGGCTGATCGGTGTCTACGCCGCTGACCAGCGCCGACGTGCGATCGAGCGCGAGCGTCTCGGGCAGCCGTTTCCAGCGCTTGGGCAGCTCGACATTGGCCGAGAGATCCTCCGGAATTTGCCGCGTCTCAAAGAGCCAGCGCAGCCACATCCGCAGCGCCACGACACGCCGCGCCAGCGTGCTCTCTTTGTAGCCACGGGCGCTGAGCAGCAGCATGAACTGCTGCAAGACCGGCGGCGTCAGGCGCGACCAGTCGGTAATGTTGCGCTCCGCCATGAATCGACCCAGATCAAGCAGGTCGCGGCGATAAGCCTCCATCGTGCGCGGCGAAAGGCCAAGCTCAACATTTTGGTAGCGGCGAAAGCCGTCGAGACTGGCCAGATAGGCCGTCGGCAAGGCCGCCTCGCCAGTCGCGTTTGCGTCTGCCGCAGCAGCTTGGCTCGCCGGCGGTGCAGCGTTTGCGGCAGGACCGCCAGACGCGAGCAGCGCACTTGGCGGCGCTACCACGAAAGCCGCGGCGGTCGAACTGGCCGCATAGGTCTGGGGAGCCGTACGAAGCTGTGGAACAGATTGGATATCCATGCGCACTCGCCTCCCTGCGAGCCGGACGCGAGTCCGGGCGCAAACCCACAAATCCCGTTGCGGCGCGCATCCATGAGCGCCGCTCGTACGAATGCGATTTTAGCCGATCGAAGGGCGGCGCTCCATCGGTGTGTTGACAACCCAGCAACAACAAGCAACGGCGCACGATCAACGAAAACCCATTGACGAAGCTGTACGTAAAACCCAGATGCCATCAGCCGCTGATCAACAGCCCGATGAAATCATCGATGTCGTTGAAATCGACCTGGCCGCTGCGATCACCGTCGGCGTTCAGCACGAGGCACCACGGAAACTGAGCCGCGTAAGCCGCGGGGCCGACCAGCGCCGCGACAAAACCGTCGATGTCGTTGAAATCGACCGCCCCGTCACAATTCATGTCACCGAGCAGTTGAAAGAGCAGGTAAGCCCCGAACTCGACGCCCGTCGGCTCACGCGGCGACGCATCGCCGCATACGCCGAAGACAATCGCATTCTCGCCCGGCTGAAAAAATGCGTTGACATCGGTCTCCAAGCGATCGAAGGTTGGTGCGGTCAGCACGGGCAGGCCGGCTGCGTCGGTGCGGTCTTTGCGCGTATCTTGCAAGGCGTAGCACGGATCGGCCGGTCCGGCGGGGTTGCACGCGGGCACGGTCATCAGCCCCGAAATCCGATTGCCGTTGACGAACGCAACGCCCTGATCATCGACGTTGGCGCTGCCGTGCAGCGAAATGCGCGCGGCCCGCGCGGGCAGGCTGAACGAGAAGCGATAGAACGCCGAGGCACAATTGTCGAGCGTGACTTCATGCACGCCCGCGAGATAGCGATTCGCGCTGACAAAGCCGAACGCCAGCGGGTCGGTAACCGCGGCGCACTCGAACTCCGTCGGGTTGTGATTGTCCAGGCGGCGCTCCACAAAGTCCCACGTCGGCGTGAATGCCGGCGGGCCGGAGTTCAGCGCGGTCAACTGCTGCGGCAACGTGCCCGAGACCTGCAACACGCGCCCGCTGTCCGAACCAACTCCCGAGCTGGTCAGCAGCGCGAACGGCGAACTGATCACGCCGACCTGCGCCGAAGCCGCGTTGGGCACTTGTTCCGACACCACGCTCAGCGGGCGCGAAAACGGCACGCCCAGATCTTCGCGATTCTCGACACTGATCGGACGCGAGAATCGCACGGGTTTTTCCAGTTGCGCGCTCACCTGCCGCGAATTGGCAAAATTCTCGAGCGACGCCGCTGACAACTGCCGCGATACAACCACCTGTTGCGCGAGCGCCCCGCGCCCGCCGAGCAAAACGAGCACAGTCGCCAGCGCCGCAGCCAGCAATGGGCCGGAGCGTCCGCTGCTTCGCGACTCGCCCAGAAAGCGCCGCGCTTCGCGCGACAGCGCCGATGCAACGTGCGACGTCGGCGTGTCGGCTGTGCGCGAGTAACGGCTACGCGCCATCATCAAGCGCTGGACCTGTTTCCGCCGTACTCTCATGGCAGCACCGCGCGCACCTGGATCGCGTCGATGCCGGTGGGCACGATGAGGTTGGCCGTCCAGGTCGAGAGCGCCGCCGACCCGCTTTGGAACGTCGCGTTGAACACCTGGGCGTTGCCGGCGGTACGCGGCGTCACGCGCACTTGCACGGTGGCCGTGGTGGCGATGTTGCGCAGCTCCAGCACGAGCGCGACGTTGCCGGCGAATTGATCAGCGATATCCACAAACGGAAAGATGAAGCCGCCCGCCGGGTTGGCGGGCAGCGCCACGCCATCAAGCGAGACCAGGCGGATGGTCGGCGTCGTCGCCGGTGGGAAGATCGGCTGCGGCAGGGCCGTCGAGGGCGTCGGGTCGGCGCCGGGGGTGCTGCCGGGCAGCGTGTTGGCCTCGATCCGAATGCGGCCGATGCCGCCCGGACCTGCGCCACCTCCCGCACTGCCGCCCGACGCCGACAAAATGGCCGTCGCCCCAATCTCAACAGTGCCTGCAATGATGCGGATCGCGCCGCCTGCGCCACCGCCGCCGTTTCGCTCTGCGACACCGCCGCCGCCGCCGCGCGCGAGCACCGCGGCGCCGTTGTTGATTTGAACAACGCTGTTGGCGGCTAGCATGATGGCGCCGCCACCGCCGCCGCCGCCGCCTGTGCCACTACTACAAAATGTGCAGCTCGCGCCCGAGCCGCCCGAACCGCCGATGAGCGGCGACAGCTCCGGTCCGCCATAGGTGGGACCGGGTGCGACGCCTCCGCCCACGGTGGCATGGCTGCCGCCGTTGCCATGTTGAGCGTCACTATTCAAAAAACCGCCGCCGGGGCCGAGTCCCGCCGATGAACCGATCGAATTCGGCCGATTACCGCGCCCGCCGGCATAGCCGCCGGGGCCCGGCTCGGCATTGCTGACGGCGATGCTGGTCGAGCCGTTGAATCCGGAAACATCGATCGTGCCATTCACAATGATGAGCGATTGCGACAACCATACGACCGGCGCGCCCGAGCCGTGGTTGCGAAAGCGGATTGTCCGGCCGGCGGGCACGGTCACGCTGTTGTATTTGAACACGACCGCCCGCACGGCCGGGTCATACACGCCACGCCCGGCGACGGGGCTTGGCAATGTGTAAGCCTGCGTAGCGGCGAGCGACAGGTCGATGGTCATCGTGTTCGGATCGCCCGCATCGGCGACGAACGTGAACACGCCGTCAGAGCCATCGGACCCGGTGACGATCTGCGCGGCACACGTGCCGGCCAAGAAACCGGCCAAAATCAAGGGAAATGCGAATCGCATGGTTGTACCTCGGCGCTGATGGCTCGCCGGCTCCAAACCGATGAAGTGCCACCGCTAAGTTGAAAATACTGAAAGCCCGCCTCAGATTCAATCAAAAATTAGCTATTTTCCCTGGGGGTGCAGGGAGGATTACTAGTGCTTCGTCACACTTGAATTTGCGGGTTCGCAACGAGGGTAGCATGGGCCTCCGGCCCGTGCGTCCCAGTACAAAGATAGGCACGAATCTCATGCCGTGACGTCGGAGCTTCTTTCCGCTTCATCCGAAAATTCAAGTTTGACGAAGCACTAGGGCTGATTCAACTCCGCCCGGAGCGCGATCTCCAGATTCGGCAGATCAAAAACAAACCCCTGCGCGAGCAGCTTTTCAGGCAGGACCCGCTGTCCCGCGAGCAAACATGCCTGCCCCATTTCGCCAAAGATCAGCCGTACCGCGAACGCCGGCAGCGGCACGATCGCCGGCCGCTTCAGTACGCGACCAAGCGTCTGCACAAACTCGCGGTTCGTGACCGGCTGCGGCGCGACGGCATGCACCGGGCCGCTCAGCCGGCCGTCGGCCAGCGCCGCGATCAAAACGCGCACCAGGTCGCGCCGGGCGATCCAGCTCATCCACTGCCGCCCGCTGCCGATCACGCCGCCCAGTCCGAAGCGAAACGGCGGCAGCATCTTCTCGAGCGCGCCGCCCTCCGGCGACAAGACAATGCCGATGCGCACGTGGACAACGCGCACGCCGACATCGCGCAGCGGAGCGCATTCCGCCTCCCACGCTTGACACACCTCGCTCAGAAAACCCGTGCCGGGCCGGCTTGCCTCGGTCAGCGTCTCATCGCCGCGATCGCCGAAATAGCCTATCGCCGAGGCGCAGACAAAGGCCGGCGGGCGGCGCTGCGTCTTCAGCATTGTTTTGACCAGCAGGCGCGTCGAGGCGACGCGGCTCTCGAGAATCGCCTGCTTGCGCGCCGCGGTCCACGCGCCGCCGGCGATATTCTCACCCGAAAGGTGGATGACCCCCGCCGCCTCTTCAAAGGCCGCCGGGTCGAGTGCGTCGGCGTAGGGATCCCACTGCCATTCGGTCGTGCCGGCCCGCGGCGCTCGACGCACCAGCGCGTCCACCCGCCAGCCCTGGGATTGCAATTGCGCCACAAGCGCACGGCCGACCAGACCGCCGGCGCCGCTGATGATCACACGCTGCGCCGCGCTCATGCCGCCACCTCTTTGTAAAACACGTCTGCGGGCAGCAGCGTGAAGAGATCTTCCATCCGGCGGAAGACGCTCGCGCCGCAGCGTGAATGCTCCGAACCGTCGCCATGCGGCACGTACGCATAGACGCGCATGCCAGCGGTGAGCGCCGCCGTCACACCGGTCAAACTGTCTTCGATCACAACGCAACGGGCCGGGGTCGCGTTCATGGCGCGGGCCGCCGCCAGATAGACATCGGGAAAGGGCTTGGGCCGCGGTACATCCGCCGCGCTGAAAATGCGCCCATCAAAAGCCGCCAGCAGCCCGGCCCGCTTGAGACCAGCCTGGATTTTCTCATGATCGCCATTCGACGCGACGCAACACGGCTTCGCCAGTCGCCGCAGCACGGTCTCGACCCCCGGCACGGTCCGCAACTCCGTTTCATAGGCCGCACACAGCCGCTCGTGATAGGTGTCCAGCAGTCCGGCCGGGACCGGCCGGCCAAGCCGCTCCTCGACGATGCGCAGGCACTCCGGCATGGTGTGGCCGATGAATAGACGCATCGATTCTTCCGGGCCGAGCGTCCAGCCCAGCCCGCGAATCAACTCACCCCAGACGCGATTGGCGACCGGCTCGCTGTCGATCAGCACACCGTCGCAATCGAAAATTACCACGTCGATCTGCATGCCGAGATCGTAGTCGATTCGCTGCGCCGCGCGCGAAAATTCGACCAACATGGCGCGCACGGCTGTGTCTGGGTGGATAGAATCGCGTTTGCGTTCATAACTCCCACGCGACGCCCAGGCGCGCGCGGGTAGTCACTTTGTCCGCGCCGGTGGGCGGCGCAGGGCGATGAGTTGGCGACCGTCCGGCGCGGCAGACGCAGAAAAACAACATGTCGAAACGATCCCTCGCAGGGCTTAGCATCGCGGGCGTCGATTGGCGCGAACGATGGAGCCGCGTGACGCTGCTCACGGCGCTGGTCGCCGGCTTGTGCTGTCTGTGCGGCTGCAACGCAATCACTTACGTCGGAACCGATTATCAAGGCGAAGAGTACGGCATCACGTATTATGTCGGCGGGGCCGGCCCGCTCGGCCACATCGGCACCACGTCGGTGCCCGGCGGCCTGCGCGACGCCGGCTACCGCTACGCCACCGAGGCCTTCGGCTGGCAAAGCGTCGTGGGCGGCACCCTGCTTGACCAGGTCTTCCGCACTCGAAATCTGGGCCAGGCCCAGCGCCTCGCCCGCCGCATCGAACGCTACGCCGACAAAAACCCGCGCGGGAAAATCAACATCATCGCGCTTTCGGCCGGAACCGGGATCGCCACGTGGGCGATCGAGGATCTGCGGCCCGACATTCGGCTCAACACCGTGATCTATCTGGGCAGCAGCCTCTCGCGCGACTATGACCTGTCGCGGGCGCTCGATCGGGTCGACGGAAAACTCTACAACTTCCACTCACCCAATGACGACGTGCTGCGCCTGGCCGTGCCGCTGACCGGCACCGTCGATCGTGACTTCGCCGGCCCCGGCGGGCTGTATGGCTTCATTCCGCCGCCGCTGTGCGCGCCCGATGTCCGGATGATCTATCGCGAGCGGCTGCGCAATGTGCCCTATCGCAGCAAATTCGCGCGCTATGACAACAAAGGCGGCCACACCGACGGCACCAATCGAGCTTTTGTGCGCGAGATTCTCGCACCGCTCATCCTCGAACCGATCGCCGCGAGCGCGATGGCGCGTGAAGAGAAGGCGCGTGAGGAGAACTCCACTGCTGCCCAGAGCAAGCGCGAGACAACGCCAGGCGATGCGCGTTCAGGACGATCGTCGCAAAGACGCTCCCAGCCGTGGGCTGAGTCGCGTTAGCGGCAAGCTCCAAGAGTGCGCCTGTTGCGTCGGCCCTCTGTGGCCGACGGCGAATCGATAAGGGCGAAGGCCGAAAAACGAAGAACGAATGAAGTCAACCGGACGTAGTTACGCAATAACGCGCTACCGCAGTCTCCTTTTCACGTTCTCGCGTTCGCACCATATCACCCTGAAGCTCTAGTGTTCCGTCAAGCTTGAATTTTCGGATGAAGCGGCAAAAAGCTCCGGCGTCACGGCTTGAATGAGAGCCTTTGTTTGTTGTGGGACGCACGGGCCAGAGGCCCATGCTACCCGCGCTTCTAACCCGCAAATTTAAGTGTGACGAAGCAGTAGCGCATTTCTTCAACGAGCGCGGCACTGGCTTTCGCCTGCGGCTATCCCGGCGACTTCGGCACTTTCGCCAGCAGCTCCTCCACCGCCGCATCGAGCGCGGCGCCGCGGAGATCCTTGTAGCGAATCACGCCGGCGTGGTCGATCACGTAGATCGTCGGCCAGCTAAACACATTCCAGCGGGACGAGATTTCGCCCTTGCCCTTCGGTCCGTCGTACACATTCGGCCAGTTGACCTTTTCCTGCTCGCCATTTTTCTTGAGAACCGACCGGTTCTCATCGCTGTTGATTCCCAGCATCGTGAACGGCTTGCCCGCGTGGCGCGCCATCAGCTCACGATTGTGCGGAATCATCCGGCGGCACGGCCCTCACCAAAATCCCCAGAATTTCAAGACGACCACCTGCCCGCGATACTGCGAGAGCTTCAGCTCTTTATCGTCCACATCGCGCCCGACGATCTCCGGCGCGGTCAGGCCGATCTGCAGGTTGGCCAGTTCATAGAGCGCTGACTCCGCGCGCTCGGCAAACTTGAATTCCGCGCACTCTGCTTTGACCTGCTCAAAGAGCTTCTTCGCCTTGGCCCGCAGCGCCGCGCAGTCGGCGTCGCCGCGCGCAGCCGGCTTCGCTTCATCCGTGCTGTCCTTCACGCCCGGCGGCGTCGGCAGACATTCCCGATCGGTCGTATCCACGTAGTATGAGCCGAGCGCGAGCCGAGCGCGGCCGCGAGCCTCGGCGTCCTTCAACTGCGACTCGGCCTGTTCAAAAAAGGACACCACGTCGGCGCTCGGCAAATCGGAATAGCGCACCTCGTTGAACACTTCCGCGATCGCCGGATCGCCGGCGTGCGCGCGAGTCAACGTCTGCAGCGCCTCCAGCTTGCCCGCCATGATCGCCTGCTCCTCGCCGCCGCGGGCCGTGGCCTCCATCAGCCACATCAACGGCTGAACGGCGGCGGGCTTGCCGGCTGACTCTTGCGCGAGCGCCGTCATCTTCTTGCGATATTCGTGCACAGGGTGCTTGGACCAGTCGGGCTTTCCGCCGTCGGGTTGAGCCGCTTTCCAAGCCTTGTCGGCCTCCTTGTAGCGGCCGAGCAAGTCGTCGAAGGCACTCTCGGCCCACACGGGCGGCCCGAGCAGAGCCACCCCCGCGAGCCACGCGGAGAGCCAGATTCGCTGCTTCATGTGCATTCTCCAGTTAGACCGCGGATGTCGGCGGGGCGCGCATCGACCCGCGGAGCATCAGGCGGAAATCGAACGAAGGTTCTGAATACTCGAACCAGCCGACAGTATACACCATCAGCAAGTCCCGGTTCAGCGATCGGTACGATCACCCCACCCTGCCCGTGCGGGCGCCCGCAAACTGAATGACATGGTGGATGGCAACCCCTGCAACAGGCTATCTGCCTGGCAGGTAGCAGCGGGTAAGCGTTCCAAGCAGCGCGGGCAGGCAAGATGCCTGCCCTGCATAAGACGCCCGCTCTAATCGGATAGCAAGGCCTGACGCCGCTCGAGCGATCCCAAGCGCCGCATTGAGCGACGGGAATTTCGCCGCGGTCGGATCATCAGCGGCAGCAGGCTCACAAAGACAAACGCCAGCACGCCATTGCCGCAGAGCGCGTTCACGCCGGTCGGGCTGGGCACGTCGGCGGCGCTGTCGGCATCCGGCTGATCGTCGGCCACCGGTTCTTCGACCTTGGGCGGTGTCGGTGTCTCCGGGTTCGCCGGCACGATCGGGTTCTGCACTTGTTGCAGGCAGTTTTCGTCGGCGATGGCGTCACAGTCGTTGTCGAATCCGTCGCAAAATTCATTCGCGCCCGGGTTGATCGCGGCGTTCGCATCGTCGCAGTCGCGATTGTCACGGACATAGCCGAAAGGCTGTTCGCAGGACGAAAGCACCTCGCGCCCATCTCCAAAGCCGTCGCCGTCGCGATCCGGGTACCAGAGAAACGCGCCGAGCGCCTCGTCAATCTGGCCGTTGCAATCATTGTCGCGGCCGTCGCAGACTTCGCCCGCGCCGGGGCGGATCGTCGGGTTGTTGTCATCGCAGTCGCCGGCATTCCGCACATAACCGGCCGGCTGCTCGCACAAGTCGAGCGTGTCGAGCGGCGTGCCGAAGGAGTCGCGATCTTTGTCGCGATACCAGGTCGTCGGAGTCTGGACGATCAGCGTCGCGGCCTCGCTGTTCAGCGCGCCGCAGGAGTTGGAGACGACGCAGCGATAGACGCCGTTCTGCGTGACCGTCAGACAGTTCGCATTCGCGCCGCCGATCGCCACGCCGTCGCGCTGCCACTGAAAGCGAAGCGGCGGACTGCCGCTGGCGGTGATGCAGAACTGGAAATTCTGGCCTTCACAGAGGCGGACGTTGGCCGGGCCGGGCTGCACGCTGATGCTCGGACGAATAGCCGTGTTGAGCGTGACCGCGTCCGACTCGACCGTGCCGCAAGCGTTGCGAACGGTGCAGCGATACTCGCCGGGGGCGCTGGTGCTCAGGCAGCTCTGGGTCGCGCCGCGGATGGCCTGACCGTTGCGGCTCCACTGATAGAGCAACGTGCTGCCGGAGGCCTCGACGCAAAGCTCGCAAGGCTGATCTGAGCAGATGGTGCAGTTGCCGGGCTGGCGCGTGATGCGCGGCTCGACGCATTCGCCCGCGCCCTCCAACTCTCGCAGCGTGACGCCCTTGGTCGAGAACCCGCTGGCGTCGGCGCAAAGAATCTCGTAGCTGTTCTGATTGTCGGCATCGACCGCGCCGCGCAACGTCACGCTCTGCCATGTGTCCCAGTTGACGGCGTTGAAGGTGAGCGCGGCGCCGCTCACGATCGCGATGTCGCCATCAAGCCCGTTGAGCGTGAAATTCACCGTCACCGCGGAGGTCGGCTGCGCACGCAGCTTGACGCGCAGGACGGCGTTGCCGCCTTCGGGCACGAAGATGTTGTCGAACTCGGTCACGATGCCGTTACGGACGCCGCTGACGACGTTGCGCCGCCGGCCGGTGTCGCGGTTCATCTCGGGCTTCATGACGCAAAGTTGGCATGGGCTGAAGACTGAGTTGCTCGGGTTGAGCCCAAACTCATAGCTCATGATGTTCACGCTATGCGGGCAGACGTCGCCGCAGGCGATGCCGGGGCTGAGGCCGCCGCCGCCGGCGCAGGTGCTGGGGTCGAAGCCAAAACAGCCAAACGTGTGGCACAGGTTGAAATAATGGCCGATCTCGTGAATCCAGGTGATCGCGTCGGTGTCATCCGCGACGACGATGATGTCGTCGCCGCCCGACGGGAACGAACACACGCCGACGCAGTCGAAGAGGTTATCGACCACGTAGAAATTGACCGCGTCGAGCCGCCAGTGGAATGAGCACATGTCGGCTTCGGCGGTGGCCTCAAAAGGCTCGCTCTCGGAGCAGAACATGCTGGTCCAGATGGCCTGATCGGGCACTTCGATGATTTCGCTCAGCTCCATCCGCCAAGCCGCGCCGAGCCGCGCGAGAATCAGGTTGCACTCGTCGATGGCTTGCAGGATGCCGGCGTCGGAGCCGTAGATGCCGCCGGGCCGGCTGCCGTCGGCGTTGAGCACGATCTTGGTCGAAATGCGTACATTGACGAGCTCGGTCGAGCCGGGGTCATTGTCGCTCGCCGCGGCCTCTTCGCGATGATCGTTTAGGGCATCAAAGACATCGGGCTGGGCGGTGAAGTCGGGTGTCGTCTGGCCCTCGCGATAGATTTCGATCCGCCAGTCGGTGGTTTGACACGCATTCTCAAACGTGAAGGAAAACGGCCGAAACTCAATGGCGCAGCCCTGAATCGTGCGCACCGGCATCGTCTGGCGCAGCGTCCATTCGGCGCCGCCGATCGGGCGCGAGTAGATCTTCTCAAACACGCGGAGCGAGCCGACACAGCCGGCCACGTCGGCATCCCATTCGAGCGTGCCGGAGCTGACGCAGCCGTCACAGTCGTTGTCAGTCGAGGCGCCCCAGCGCACTTCGTAAATCGTCGCCCGCTGCGCCAGCGCCGTCGCGGCACAAGCACCAAGCATCAACAGCATCGCCGCACCGTGGTTCCACCGCATAGCCCGACCTCCGCATCAGAATTGCCCCCCGTGGGTCTACGAAGAAGCAATCATCTGTCATGGCGGCATTCGTGGGCCTGGCCGCCCTGGCCAAGCCGAACTCAATGACCTTAACTCTTTCGCGTTTCCGCGAAAATTCCGCCGCCGCAAACGATTACGGCAGTATACCGAGCACGGCCGGTCAGGGTCAATCAAACCGCGAATCGGCAGACCGAACGGTAGATCGCCGAACGGGTCGGCGTGACGTTTTTACATAACTTTTCATTTCGAAAGTTCTGATACATAGCTATGTTCGTCTTTGCCCGTCGAGATCCGTCTCCGCCCGGCAAGCGCCGTCTTCGCCCGGAGGGCGCACGAGAACTGCGTTCGCGCACCGGGCGATGGGTGAGGGTAGGCCGAAGGCCAGGGCCTGAAAGGCCCTGACTACCACCGTGCGCCCTGCCGGGCGAGACCACGCTCCGCCATGCTGGGCGAAAACGATGGCGCACCCCAAACGATCACCCACCGGTCTGGAGAATCTACCCACTGTACCGGAGAATCTAACTACAAACTAGACGCCGAACCATGGCGCATGCCACTGAATCAAAGAGATTTATCCGCCATCAGCATGACGGCTTGTTCTAATTGTCAGCAAAGCGAACAAACATAACAGTACCGCAGCGCCTGGCTCCGGAATAGCTGCAATGTGAAACGTGCCGATCGCAAGTATATCACCGCGGCTAAGTATGCGTACTTCAGAAAGCAAATCGGATTCAGTTGCGTAATACTGAAAAGCCGCGGCACCAAAACTTCCTTCGATCACTTGAGATAGCGGAAGCACATCGCCGCTTGCACTAACTCCCTCCACCTGCATCTGTCGAATGTCCCCAAATGGCTGTATGTAAAACAGAAACGCGCCGACTCCTTCGGGAGAATCAGGGTCGGCCCCACGGAGATCAATCGTCAGCGGCTCCTTTGATAAAGGAGGCAATTCTACGTAAACATCACCGGAATACCCGTGGCTCCATGTTCCCCAACCCAGCCCGATCCGCCGATGACTCAGCCCGCGCTCAAACCTGATCGTTCCGCCCAGCGGCGTCGGCACATCCGAAACCAGCTCGAACAGCGGGCGCGGGTCGGGCGCGAAGGGCGTCAACGTGTAAGGCCCCAATGTCGCCGGCGGAAAGCCGGTGCCGCCCGGCATGCCCACCAGGGCCGCCTGCGCCGCGACCGTCGCGAACGCGCTGACCAACGCCGCGAGTAACCCCGGCCTCATGAAAATCCCGCTCATCAGCCGCCTCCTGCAACATGTCCTCGCTGCTCGCGCGGGCGTCCATCCGCCTCACCCGCAACCCGCCTCATCGCCCCGGCCACGCGCCGCGATCGCGAAGAACGCGGCGCCACCCAAACGCATATCCGATATCTTAACCGGCCGGCCCGGCGAAAAATCAAGTCGAAATCAAACGTCAGCTCGGCGCGTCTCAGTGGAGTCATGTGAGCGATATACAATCAGGATGGCGGTCTGTTCTGATTGTCAGCAAGCCGAGCAGGCAGAACAATGTCGCAGCGCCTGGCTCCGGAATGGCCGCAATATGAAACGTGCCGATAGCAAGCACTTCTCGACTAACTATCCGAACTTCGGAAAGCAAGTCGGAATCGGTCGCGTAGTACTGAAAAGCCGAGGCACCGGCGCGTCCCTCGATCACCTGTGACACCGAAACCACTTGACCGCTTGCGGTGATGCCCTCTACGGTCATGTGTCGTATCTCTCCATTTGGCTGCATGTAGAACAGAAACGCTCCAACTCCCGCCGGAGAGTCCGGGTCGGCCCCGCGAAGATCAATCGTTAGTGGCTGTTTTGTTAAAGGAGGCAATTCTACGTAAACATCACCGGAATACCCGTGGCTCCACGTTCCCCAACCCAGCCCGATCCGCCGGTGACTCAGCCCGCGCTCAAACCTGATCGTTC
>CAYQLG010000007.1:0-36781 GCA_964418235.1 uncultured Planctomycetales bacterium | reverse complement strand
CCCCAACCCAGCCCGATCCGCCGGTGACTCAGCCCGCGCTCAAACCTGATCGTTCCGCCCAGCGGCGTCGGCACATCCGAAACCAGCTCGAACAGCGGGCGCGGGTCGGGCGCGAAGGGCGTCAACGTGTAAGGCCCCAATGTCGCCGGCGGAAAGCCGGTGCCGCCCGGCATGCCCACCAGGGCCGCCTGCGCCGCGACCGTCGCGAACGCGCTGACCAACGCCGCGAGTAACCCCGGCCTCATGAAAATCCCGCTCATCAGCCGCCTCCTGCAACATGTCCTCGCTGCTCGCGCGGGCGTCCATCCGCCTCACCCGCAACCCGCCTCATCGCCCCGGCCACGCGCCGCGATCGCGAAGAACGCGGCGCCACCCAAACGCATATCCGATATCTTAACCGCCGGCCCGACGAAAGAATCAGTGAAAATCAAGCGGCTGCGAACCGCCGTAACCGGGCGCGAGCCGCGCGTAAGCGGAAACTTCCCCGCGCCAGGGCGTTGACAACACTTGGCGCAGACTGTTACGATTCCCCACTCGGCTTGACCACAGGCCGAGAATGCCCGCGTCCATGGGGCGCGTCATGTTGCGGCGATCTTTCACCGCGCGTGACAATGTGCCGCCGCGATACACGGCCGGCGGTTCAGGCCTCCGAACGGGTCCGCAACCGTGCCCTCACGTTTGCGCATGTGGTCGGTTCCGCCTTGCGGGCGGTGCTGCTGGGAACGGCGGGCGATCAGTCCGCCGCCGCGAGTTGGCCAGACGTTACGCCGCCATGGCCGGCGTCCTCGTCGCGCCGCGCAAGCCCAGCCAGTGACCGAAGCGGGACATTGAATACCCGATGGTGTAACGGCAGCACAGAGGTTTTTGGTGCCTTTAGTCCAGGTTCGAATCCTGGTCGGGTAGTCCGTTGGACTGCATGGCTGGGCGCAGAATCGTTGCCGCCATTGAAAAGAACGGCGGCGGGCTGAGAGTGGTGAGGAGCTGGGAGCGAGTTCAGAGTAGCGAGTTAAGAGTGGCGAGTTGAAAAAGTGCGATGTGCGAAATCAAAAATCCTGGCAGACTCTGGCAATTCCGGCCGGTGTGCGCGGCCTGGTCATTCCCCGCGCTCTCACGTTCCCACCTTCTCACGTTCCCACTTTCCCACCCGCCAGGGCCGACGCCGGGACGATTACATTGAAACAGCTGATCGAGAAAACGTGAGCGTAAGATGAACCCCAGCAAGCCGCGCATCGGCGCGATCATCATGGCCGCCGGCAAGGGCACCCGCCTCAAGAGCGAGTGGCCCAAGGTGCTGCACACCGTCTGTGGGCGGCCGATGCTGGCCTATGTGCTGGACGCCTGTCGCGAGGCGGGGATTTCATCGTGCATCGTGATCGTCGGCCACGGCAAGGATCAGGTCATGCGCGCCTTCGCCGACGATCGTGCCATCACCTGGGTCGAGCAAAACCCGCAGCTCGGCACCGGCCACGCCGTCATGGTCTGCCGCTCCGCTTTTGCGGAGTATTTCGATCACGTGCTGGTGCTCGCCGGAGATGGGCCGCTGATTCGCGGCGAGACGCTGCGCGCGCTGCTCGATCAACATATGGCCGAGCACGCCGCCGCCACGCTGGCGACCGCGGTGATCGACGATCCGACCGGCTATGGCCGCATCGTGCGCGACGCCGGCGGCCGCATGGCGGGCATCGTTGAGCATAAGGACGCGACGCCCGAACAGCGCGCCATCCGCGAAGTGAATCCCAGTTATTACTGCTTCCGCGTGGCCGATCTCCTGCGGTCGCTCGATCAGTTGCAGCCCAACAACGCGCAGGGCGAATACTACATCACCGATGCGATCGGCGGTCTGATCGCCGGCGGGGCGCGCGTCGGGGCCGTCACGTCGGTTCCGCCGGAGGATATCTTCAGCATTAACTCGCGGCATGAGCTGGCCCTGGTCAGCGGCGTGCTGCGCGATCGGGTGGTGCGCCGCTGGCAGAATGACGGCGTCACCGTGGTCGATCCCGCTTCGACCTGGATCGACGCGCGGGCGACGATCGGCGCCGACACGCTGATCGAGCCGTTTGTCGTGATCGACGGCCCGGTGCGGATCGGGCGGAATTGCCGGATTTGCTCGTTCACGCGGCTGACCGGCGACGCGGCCCTCGCAGATGGCACGGTCTATGCGGGCGGCGCGGGGGGCGCGGCGCGATGAACAACGATCTGCGCATTTTCGCGTGCAACGGCAACCGCGCGCTGGCGGAGCAAATCGCCGGCTACATCGGCAGCCCGCTGGGCCGCGCCAATCTCGAGCGCTTTCCGGATAGCGAGGTGTCGCTGAAGTTGCTCGAGGACGTGCGCGGCCGCGACGCCTTTGTCATTCAAAGCAACAGCGCCCCCGTCAACGAGCACTTGATGGAGCTGCTCGTTTTCATCGACTGTCTGCGGCGGGCGTCGGCCCGGCGGATCACGGCGGTCATCCCCTATTTCGGCTATGCCCGGCAGGATCGCAAGGATGAGGGCCGCGTGCCGATCACGGCGAAGCTGGTGGCGAATCTGCTGACGACCGCCGGCGCCAATCGCGTGCTGACGATCGATCTGCACGCCGCCCAGATTCAGGGCTTTTTTGACATTCCCGTGGACAATCTCTCGGCCGAGCCGGTGCTGAGCGCCTATTTCGAGTCGCTGAGTCTGCGCGGTGTGACGCTGGTCAGCCCGGACGTGGGCAACGTGAAGCGCGCCCGCGTCTATGCCGAGCGGCTCGATGGCGAGTTGGCGATCATCGACAAGCGCCGCATCTCCGGCTCAGAGGCGATGACGTACGGCATCATCGGCGACGTCAAGGACAAATCGATCCTGATGATCGACGACATGATCGCCACCGCCGGCACCATGGTGCAGGCGATCCGCCTCGTACGCGAGCGCGGGGCGAAGCGGGTCGTGGTCGCGGCGACGCACGGCGTGTTGTGCGGGCCGGCGATCGAGCGGCTTAGCGCCGCGGGCATCGACCATCTGGCGGTGACGGATACGATCGCCGTCGCCGAGGAGACGCGCCGCCGGCTGCCGTTTTTGACGGTGCTGTCGGTCAGCGATTTGCTGGGCGAGGCGATCGTGCGCATTCACCGGCATGAATCGGTGAGCAGTTTGTTCATGAAATGACGCCGCGTGGCGGGCTAGGCCGCGCGGACGCGGTGTGAGACGATTGGAGTAGCGAGTCATGGAAATCGCATTGGTTCAAGGTCAGAAGCGCAGCCCCGGCGGGCGGCACGCCAACGAGCGCCTGCGGCGCGGCGGGTTCATCCCGGCGGTCATCTACGGCCACGGCGAGACGCCTGAGACGGTCGCGGTGTCGCGGCACGATCTGGACATCGCGCTGGGCCACGGCCAGCACGTGATCAAGCTCAAGATCGACGGTCAGGAGAGTCAATACCTCGTCAAAGAGGTGCAATATGACCACCTGCAGCGCGACCCGCTGCACGTCGATCTGATGCGCGTCGACGCCGCCGAGCGCGTCCACGTACAGGTGCGGCTCGAGCTGCGCGGCACGCCGATCGGCACGAAAGAGGGCGGCATTCTCAACCAGCTCCTGGGCGATCTGGAGATCGAATGTCCGCTGCTCGAGATCCCCGAAGTGATCCGCGCCAACGTCGAGTCGCTCAAGCTCAACCAGGGCCTGCACATTCGCGAGATCGAAATCCCGGCCGGCATGAAGCTGCTGCACAACCCCGAAGAACTGGTCTGCGTCGTCCGTCCGCCGAAGGCGGAGGTCGAAGCGGCCACGACGCTTGAGGGCGTGGCCGAGCCGGAGGTCATCGCCAAAGGCAAGATTGAGGACGCCGAAGGCGGAGCGGAGAAGAAGTAGCCGTGAAGCTGGTCGCTGGCCTGGGAAATCCGGGGCCGCGCTATGCCGATTCGCGGCATAACGTCGGCTTTGTCGTGGTCGAGCGGGTCGCGAAGCGCGGCCGCATCGACCTGACCCGCTACGACCGCGACTACGAAGCGCTGATCGGCGAGGGCGTCTGCGGGACAGAGCGCGTGCTGCTGCTCAAGCCGCAGACGTTCATGAACCTCAGCGGGCGCAGCGTGTCGGCGGTGCTGCGGTTTTACAAGCTGCCGCTGAGCGACCTGCTCGTCGTCAGCGATGATCTCGACCTGCCGGTCGGGCAGTTGCGCCTGCGGGCAAGCGGATCGTCCGGCGGTCAGAAAGGGCTGGCTGACATCATCCGTTGCGTCGGCGGCGAGGATTTCTCCCGGCTGCGGCTGGGCATCGGCAAGGTGCACCGCGCCGCGACGGTCGATCACGTGCTCGGCGGGTTTATGCCCGACGAGCGGCCTCTGATCGAAGAGGCGGTGCAAACCGCCGCCGAAGCGGTCGAGTGCTGGATTCGTGAAGGTACGACGGCGGCCATGAACCGGTTTAACCGGAAGAAATCCGCCGGAGCCGGCGATTGACTGACGCATGCGACCGGCCGGTTCGGACGGCCGGAATGGACCTGCGATGCGAGCTTCCCAGTGGTGGAGCGGCGGCGTGCATCGCTTGCGGCTGCCCCGCGGAGCCAGACAGAACGCGGCAGGACAAATAAGCATGACGGCATCAGGCCGGGTGACATGCTGAGCGGATAGCCGAAGTATTCGGGTTGCAGGACAACCCGCATTGAAGGAGTGGTTTGTGGAAAAGCTGCGACGCTACGAAGGGATGTTCCTGTTCGACACGGCCGCCTCGCGCGACTGGGCCGGTTTTGAGAACGAGGTCAAGCGCCTCCTCGACCGTGCGCATGCGAAGCTGCTGGTGTGCGTCAAGTTCGACGAGCGCAAGCTCGCGTATGAGATCAACCGGCGGAAGCGCGGCACGTATGTGCTGGCCTACTTTGAGGCCCCGACCAGCAGCATCACCGGGCTGGAGCGCGACGCGCTCCTGAGCGAAATGCTGCTGCGCGCGGTCTTCCTCAAGGGCGAACACATTACGGATGAGCGCATCGCGCAGATCAAGGCCCATCCGGCCGACACCCCGTGGATGCCGCTCTCGGGCGACGGCCGCCGCGGCGATGACGAGCCGCCGCGCCGCCGCGAAGAGGGCGGCTTCCGCGACGAAGGCATCGACGCGCTCGCGATGGTGGATTCGGAGTAGTCGGCGCAAGCGCCGCGCTTCGGCATGGGCGCGCGGCGCCCGAAGCGGACCGCGCCCGCGCCGATCGCGGACAGGCCGCGCTGAGCGCGAGCGGCGAGGGTGATCGGGCATGCAGCCGTCCAGTCGTTTGCGGGCGGCGCGCCGGCGGCGATGTGGTGACGTGTGAAACGGGTGAGCGGGTCGGCGCTGGAAGCGCCGCCCGGGTAACGCTAGTTGGTGCGATTCGACCAGAAATCGAGCGAACGCTATGGCCGGCTTCAATAAAGTGATTCTGATGGGCAATCTGACGCGCGACCCCGAGCTGAAGTATCTGCCCAGCAACACCGCCGTCTGCGACTTTGGCTTGGCGATCAATCGCCGCTGGCGCGACAAAGACGGCAACACCCGCGAGGAAGTCTGTTACGTGGACATTACTGCCTTCGGCCGCTCCGGCGAAATCATCAATCAGTACATGGCCAAGGGCAAGCCGCTTCTGGTCGAGGGGCATCTGCGACTCGAATCCTGGACGGCGCAAGACGGCGGCAAGCGCTCGAAGCTGACTGTCGTCGCCGACTCGTTTCAGTTCGTCGGTGAGCGCGGCGCCGGCGGCGAACGCGGTGGCTCAGGCGGTCAAGGCGGCGGCGAGCGCTCCGAGGGCCGCTATGAAAACCGCGGCGAGCCACGAGGCGGCCCCAGCAATCGCGGCGGCGGCTACGGCGGCGCGGGCGGGTATGGCGGCGGCGGAGGCTATCAGCGGCCTGCGCCTGCCACCGGTGGCGGCTATGGCGGCGGCGCCCCGCGCGAAGAGGCCCCGCCCGCCGGCTTTGTCGATGAGCCACCGCCGGATCGTTTCCGCGATGATCCGGCCCCGCCGGACGATGCCGGCTTCGAGCCGCCCAGCGGCGACAAAATTCCGTTTTAAGGCTTGCGGCGCGCGGTAGGTCCGCGTGCTGTCGAGCGCACCGGAGGGCGTCTCCGCCGCGGGCGGAGGCGCCGGGTCGCGTGTGAAGTGCATGACGCCGCCGGCGCCGTGGAGCGCGGCGGCCTTGAAGAGGAATGGACCCGTATGGCAATGTTCAAAGGAAGATCGGGCCAATCGGCGACGGCCCGCAAGAAGAAGGCGCGCCGCCAGCAGGAACAGGGCCGCGTCAAGACCAACCGGGTGAAGATCGAGGAGATCGACTGGAAGGACGTCGCGTTCCTGCAGCGGCTGGTCAGCGCCCAGGGCAAGTTGTTCTCGCGCAAGCGCACCGGTCTGGATTCACAGTGTCAGCGCAAGGCGACGCAGGCCCTGAAGGTCGCGCGCTTCATGGCGTTGATGCCGTATGTGACGTGAGAATTGGGAATGGCGAATAGCGAAGAACGAAGGCCGGCGGCTTGCGTTCGCGCGCGACGAGCATGAAGCACGCACCCGCTCAACCACGCCCGGTTCGTTCTTCGCTCTTCGCCATTCGAACTTGCTTTTGACAGGAGTTGTCAACCATGCGTTTGCTTTTGCTGAAAGACGTGCGCAAACTTGGCTACGTCGGCGACGTGGTCGAGGTGAAGTCCGGCTATGCTCGGAACTATCTGCTGCCGCAGCGCCTCGCGACCGAGCCGACCGAGGCGAACCTCAAGGCGATCGAGGTCGAGAAGCAGCGCGCTGCCTCCGATCGCGCCCGCCGGCTCAAGGAATTCCGCGAGCAGGCCGAGCGAATGACCGACGTATCGGTCACGATCGAAGCGGCCGCCAATGACGAGGGCACGCTCTACGGCTCGGTCGGCGCACGCGAGATCGCCACAGCGTTGCAGGCCGCCGGCTACGCCGTCCTGCCTGAGCATGTTGTGCTCGAGCAGCCGATTCGCACCATCGATAACCGAATGGTGAAGATCGAATTCACGGAAGATGTGGTCGTGTCTGCAAAGGTCTGGGTCGTCCGCGAAGGAACCGCCGCCAATGCCCAGTCAGCCGCAGCCGAATCGGGAGGAGCCGTCGCCGCCGAGTCCTAGCCGCGCGGGCGGGGCGAATGCGGCCTATGACCGCACACCGCCGCACGATCTCGATGCCGAGCGGGCCGTGCTCGGCTCGATGCTGCAGGACAAGGAAGCCATCAGCGACGTGCTCGCCGTGCTGCGCGACGTCGGGCGCGAGTCCTTTTTCCTCGAGAAGCACCAGCGCGTCTATGACGTGCTGGTGCGGCTTTATTTACGCGACATGCCGATCGACGGCGTGCTCGTCCGCGAAGAGCTGGTCAGGCTCGGCGTCTGGGAGTCAAGCGGGGAATGGGAGTTCCTCGGCACGCTCGTGAACTCGACGCCGTCGTCGCTGCGGGCCAGGCACTACAGCGAGATTGTGCTCGAGAAGCACCTGCTGCGGCAGCTCATCGGCGCGACGCATCGCGTGATGCAAAAGGCCTTTGACGACGACGAGCCGGCCCGTGAAGTGCTCGACTACGCCGAGAAGGAGATCTTCGACGTCACCGAGCGGCGTGTCTCCGGCGAGGCGGCGCCGATGGGTGACCTGCTGATCAAGACCGCTGAGATGTTCGAGCATCGCGGGGCCGAGCATTTGACCGGCGTGCCGTCCGGGTTCCTGATGCTCGACGATCTGACCTCCGGCCTGCAACGGCAGGAGTTGATCATCGTGGCGGGGCGTCCGTCCATGGGCAAGACGGCCTTTGGCTTGAACATCGCCGAAAACATGTCGATATCCGACGGGCGGCCGGTGCTGTTTTTCTCGCTCGAAATGAGCAAGCAGCAGGTCGCGCAGCGCATTCTGTGCAGCCGGGCGCGGGTCGACGCACACAAGCTGCGCCGCGGGCGCATCTCGCGCCAGGAGCTGGAAAACCTGAAGGCGATCGCCGACGAACTGGCCGGCGCGCCGCTGCTGGTCGACGACACGTCCAACCTCTCCGTGCTCGAATTGCGGGCGCGCTCGCGCATGGCGATGCGGCGGTATCAGATCGATGCGATCTTCGTGGATTATCTGCAGCTCATGCACATTCCCCGGTCGGAGAGCCGCCAACAGGAGGTGGCGACCATTTCGCGCGGGTTGAAGGCCCTGGCCAAGGATCTGAACGTGCCGGTGATCGCCATGGCCCAGCTTAATCGCAACACCGAGGATAAGACCCGCAAGGGCAACCGTCCGCGCATGAGCGACCTGCGCGAATCCGGCGCGATCGAGCAGGATGCCGACGTGATCATGCTGCTGCATCGCGAGGCCTACTACAAAACCGCCGGCGAGCAGGCCACGGAAGACGACAACGAAGCCGAAGTGATCATCGCCAAGCAGCGTAATGGCCCGGTCGATACCGTGAAGCTGCACTTCAACCGGCAGTTCACCCGCTTTGACAATCAGGCCTTCGGTAATCGGATGGAAGACAACTATGCCCCGCGCGTCGAGAATTCCGGCGCGCCGTTCTAGCGCTTCGTCACACTTGAATTTGCGGGTTCGAAACAAGGGTAGCATGGGCCTCCGGCCCGTGCGTCACAATACATAGATAGGCACGAATCTCATGCTGTGACGTCGGAGCTCCTTTCCGTTTCATCCGAAAATTCAAGTTTGACGAAGCACTAGCGCAGTTTCGATCGAACTGAGCGTCGGCCCTCCTCGTCCGCCACCGTGGCCGTCGGCGAAGACGAAGCGGCGAAGTATTCCGAAATCTCCGGATCGTCATTACTCATTTATCGTTTCTTGAACTGTTCGATTTGCCGCCCAATCGCAACTCGCAACTCGCTACTCGTTACTTGCCACTCCTCACTCCCCCCGCCTCACTCGCCATTTCCCGCCCCCCGCCGCACAATGCGCACGGGAACCGACCGATGCTCATTGCCACCTGCCCCTGTGGGGCGCGCTATCGCGTGCCCGCGACCGCCGCGAAGCGACAGGCGCGTTGCAAACGCTGCGGTGCGACGTTCACCGTTCCAACGGCGCCGGATGACGACACCTTTCCGCTGGCGGCGGCGGCTGATCAGGAAATAGAAGCCGGCGCCGCACACCTCACACAGGCCGCAACCGCCGGCGCCGCGGTGGTGATCGCCGCCCGCACCGAGCCGCTGGCGGAGCCGCTCGCACTCGAGTACGCCAGCGCATACAGCGAAGATCAGGGCTGGGCGCCCGGCGCGTGGCGGCAGCGCTGGGGCGGCTATCTCCGCGGGATTGCCGACAGTGCCCGTTTCTGCGGCGACGTCGGCGGCTTCCTGACGTTCATCATGTTCTGGGTCGTGCTGCTCCTGGCCGATTGGGCGCAGGGCCTGCCGCGCGCAGGGCTGCTCGCGCTGGCCCTGTCGAGCGCCTGGCTGATGTCCTATCAACTCAACGTCGTCATCGGCGCCGCCGGCAATGAAGATCGCATGCCCGACATTGACTTCGCCGGGAACTGGATCGACGACGTGATCCTCCCGCTCTACAAAATGCTTCTGACGCGGCTGATTGCCCACAGCTTCGCGGCGGCGTTTCTGCTCTCGATCGCCATCCAAGCCGGCGCCCCGGCCTTGGCGTACATGAACATGTTCGCCGTGCTGTTCGGCAACTTCGTGCCGATCGTCGGCCTGCCACCGATGGAACAGACGATCGCGTGGCTGTTGGTGCTGACGGGCTATCTGATTTGGCCGATGCTGGTGCTGGTCGTGGCGATCGGCGGACCGGGCGCGCTGGTTCGCCTGGATCTGATGGCGATCACGATCTTCCGCACATTTGCCGGCTATCTGGCCGCGGCGATCTGCGTGTATCTCGGCGAGTTGATCGCGGTCGCCGCCGAACTGGCCGCAGCCGCGGGCTGGCTGGAACAAGTCATGGGGCCGCAAAGCGGAGTGACTCCAGCGACGCTGAAGATCGCGCTGATCGGTGTGCGGCTCTACCTGTCGCTGCTGGGAATGCGAGCGCTGGGACTGTATTACCACTACTTCAAAGGGCGCTTTGCGTGGTCTTGGGGATGAGAATGAGTGAGGAGTGTCGAGTAGCGAGTAGCGAGTAGCGAGTTGAAGAAGTGCGAAGGGCGAAGCGCGAAATCAATTCCAGATGCCGCGGGCACATGCCGTACGCTTTTCACGTTGTCACCTTATCACTTTATCACCTTATCACGATCTCCCCGGCGGCGCGTCGCCACAACGGTGTTGCGTTGATTCCCTTTTCACCATCCCACGTTCCCACACCGCTCCGGACCGCGCAAAACACGCCCCTGCCGCAGGCGTGTCGAGCGGCTATTCACGCACGCGCCGAGTCGGTCGATAAACAGTGCGTACGACGGAGGACTCACTGTGACCACGCTTGCAGCTCCTGGCGCCGTGCGGACGGTGTCGCGCCGCCATGTTCATCTGACCGGCATCGAGCGCACCTTCGGCGCGGACGAGATCATCGTCAGCAAGACGGACACGAAAGGCCGCATCACGTACGCCAACCGGGTCTTCATGCGGATATCCGGCTATCGCGAGGATGAGCTGCTCGGCAAGGCGCACAACATCATCCGCCATCCCAAGATGCCGCGCTGCGTCTTCAAGTTCATGTGGGATACGCTCTTTGCTGGCAACGAGATTTTCGCCTACGTCATCAACCGATGCAAAAATGGCGACCACTACTGGGTCTTTGCCCATGTGACGCCGACGTTCGACTCGGACCGCCGCATCATCGGCTTCCACTCCAACCGTCGCGTGCCCGATCGCGCCGCGATCCGCAAGGCCGCGGATTTGTATGACGTTTTGCTCGGCTATGAGGCGGCCCATGCCAATCCCAAACTTGCCTGGCAGGCGTCACTGCCCAAGCTGGTGAACCTGCTTGCGCAACAGAAAATGTCCTACGAGGAATTCGTCTTCACGCTTTAGCACGCGCTGGCCGCACACGCCGCGCGCCAGCCATCAGCCGCAACGCCGGGAGAACTGACATGCCCGCCACCACGCTCGAACTCGAACCCGCACGCAGCCACGCGCCGACCGACGAATCACACGCCGCCGCGGCGACATCCGCCGGAACGGATACGGACCATGCGGCGGAGTGGGGGCACACCGGCGACGGCGGCCGCGCCGACGACTCGGCGGCCGCATCAGGAGCCTACGCGCTGGCGGCGGAGGCGGACGAGGCGCCGCTCACGGAGCACGACGAGGCCCCATTCGCCGAGACCGAGCACACCCAGCCGGCTCTGTCCCACTGGCTCTCGGAGGCGGCGTCGGTTTGCCGGGCCGCCGCGACGGGCGACCTCGAAGCGCGCATTTTGCGCATCGAAGCCGATCCCGAAACCGCGGAACTGTTGCACGCGCTCAACCACCTGCTCGACATGACCGACGCCTTCGTGCGCGAAGCGACCGCGTCGCTCGAATACGCCAGCCAGGGCAAGTTTTTCCGGCGCGTCTTGCTGGCGGGGATGTGCGGCTCGTTCCGCCGGGCGGCGGAGTCGATCAACGGCGCAACCGCGACGATGAATCGCAAGACCAAGGATCTGCAAGCCGCAGAGGAGCGCCGCCTCGCGCTGGAAGATGAAATTCGCAAGACGGTAGAGGATGTCAAAGGTCTGGCCGATGCCTCCAGCCGCATCGCCGATTTCTCGCAGGTGATCAAGCGCATCGCGCGAGACACCAACATCCTCGCGATTAACGCCACAATCGAAGCCGCCCGTGTCGGTGAGATGGGGGCAGGGTTCGCGGTCGTCGCCAGCGAAGTCAAGCGGCTGGCGGGACAAACCTCCGACGCGACCCAGCGCATCGAAAGCGAGCTGACGATGATCCGCACCGCCACGACCCAGGCCGTAACCGCGATTGAGAAAATCTGGGAAGCGATCAAGGCCAAGTAAGAACCGAACCACGCCCGTCAAACCGAACCGCACCCGTTTAACCGAACCGCGCCCGTCAGGAAGCGATTCAGACTCTGCAACGACCTGGACGACCAGTGAAGCAACGCAGCGACGAAGCGACGAAGGGGAACACCCCAGGCAATCATGGATCGCAGCCCCTCACTCACTGTTCCATCTTCTCTAGTTACGACTGGGCTAAGCGACTGACCGCCTTCTCCAGCTCGGTCCTACCCCACGACCACGCCCGCCAACACGGCTACTGTGCGCTCTTGAGCGGCGTCAATACCAGCCGCAGCGCGCGGGTGCTGGTGGCGCGGAGCTTCACGCGGTCATCGATGCGCAACGGCATCACCCACACCGGCCCCTCCTGATCGCAGAGAATCCCCGTGCGCGCTCGCAGTTGCGGGTCGATTTTTTCGTCACCAAGAAAGTCGCTGAGCGACTTGGCCCCCGGCGCGCCCAGCGGCCAGAAACGATCGCCCTCGCGCCGCCCGCGCACCAGCAGCGGCAGCCGCACGCGCTCATAGTCGAGCCACTCTTCCGACGGGTTGCGCTGCTGACGCAGTTGCTCAATCCGCGACGCTTCAACGTCGCGCAGCTCGACCATCAACTCATAGCCCAGCTCGGGCAGCGGCGTGCGCCCGGGGCAGCGCACAAAAACCGCCTCCAACGCCTGCACCGGCTCGGTCGCGGTCAACGGAGAGAATTCCAGCCGATCGTATTGCTTGCGCACCAGGATCGGCCCGGGCAGGTGCAGCTCCTTTCCGCTGCCGGGATCGTCGGCCAGGCGCAGCACCGACTCGAGATGCGTGAAGCTCAGGTCTTCATCGCCGCTGAGCAGCAGCGCGATCGCCCGGCGCACGACTTCAGCCTGGATGATCCGCTGCTTGGACAGCAGGGCCGACGTGTTCAGCACGATCTTGCCCGGGGATTCCGAAACCAGCAGTGAATCAAACGTGCGCGCGGCGGCATCTTCCAGATAGTGGCCCATGCCGCGGGCCTGCTCCGCCAGCCGCAGCAGCGCCTCGCTGACATTGGGGTTCAGCAATTCACGCAATTGCGGCAGGATGACGTTGCGGATCTTTCCGCGCGTGAATTCGGCCGTGAGGTTGGTGCGATCAATGCGCGATTCGAAGCCGCGCTGCCGGCAGATTTCCTCGATCGTCGCGCGGCGCTGCGTCAATAGCGGCCGCACGAGCATGATGCGGCTGCCGCTCTGGATCGGGCGCATTTCGGACATGCCGCCCAGTCCGCGCAGCCCCGTGCCGCGACAGATGCGGTGCAGAATCGTCTCGGCATTGTCGTCGGCATGATGGGCGACGGCGACGCACTCGCTGCCCGTGGTCAGCGCGACGCGCTCCAGAAACGCATAGCGGTGCCGACGGGCGACCTCTTCGGTCGAGCCGCCTTCGCGGTCGATCGTCGCCCGCAGGTCAGCCTTCTCGGCATGAAACGGAATGCCAAGCTGCTCGGCGAGTCGGCGGACGAATACCTCGTCCTCATCGGCTTCCTCCCCGCGCAGGCCGTGATGCAGGTGGGCCGTGTGCAGCCGCCAGTCCATGCCGGCGCGTTGCGAAAGGGCCTGCATGGCGTGCAGAAGCAGCGTCGAGTCAGGCCCGCCGGAGACGCCGACGACCCAACTGGCGCCCGGATTGGCGAGGCCGCGCTGATCGAGCCATTCATGGACTTGCGTGAGCAGGCTGTCCCACATGTGGGCAGCGAGTATACCACGCCGCCCGAACGCGAACAGCAACCCGGCCGCCCGAGCAATCGCTCAGACTGCGTGTTAATTTTTTTGGGAAAGCCCCGTCAGCGGATTACCATTGTCTATCTGTTTGCGATGCGCGGGCTGCCCTTCTCACCTGCCGGCCAACCGCGCAGCCTCGAACAAGCCGGGCGTGCCGAGTTGTGATGATCGGGCGCGGTTTCAGCAGTTGATCGTTGCGTTGTTGCTGGGAATCGGGCGGCCATGCCGCCCTTCGAACTTTGGAGAGGAGAAGAGGATCATGAACGGTTATTTTCGCGCATCCGTTGTGCTGTTCAGCACGGCGTTTCTGTCGCTCCACCCGGTTGCCGCCGAAGACTGCAACGGCAACGGCATCGACGATCTGATCGATATCGCCAGCGGTTTCAGCCAGGATTGCAACAGCAATCAGATTCCCGATGAATGCGATCTCACCATGCCGGCGATGTTCGATTGCGACGCCGACGGCGTGATCGACACCTGCGAGATCGACGCCGGTCTCGAAGTCGATTGCAACGGCGACCGCGTTCCCGATCGCTGCCAGTTCGACCCGGCGGTCGGTGGCGACCCGGAGCGCGACTGCAACGACAACGGCATCCTCGATGATTGCGACGTCACGGGCGTCAACCTCAATTCCACCTATCTCTCACCGCTGCCCGCGTCGACATACCCCATCGTTTCGCAAATTGCCGATGTCACCGGTGACGGCACGCCGGACATCGTCTCCACAAATTACACAACGTATCAACTCAGCGTATTGCGCGGTCTGGGCGGCGGCGCGTTTGCCGCGCCGGCCTTTTATGACGCCGGCACAAATGCATGGGGTTTGGGGCTTGCTGATTTTGACGGCGACGGTGATCTTGACGCGGTCGTCATGAACTATGGCACAAGCGAGCTGTCACTGCTATTGAACGACGGCGCCGGCGCCTTCCCAACCCGCACCACGATTGCCTCGCAGGAGTACGGCAGCACGATTGCCACCGGCGATTTCGACAATGATAACAATGCCGATATCGCCATCGCGATCCTTTTCAGGCGCAGCGGATTGCTCGTTGTTTCAAATAACACGATTGCGGTTTACTACGGAAACGGCGACGGCACTTTTGATGCGCCCGTCGAGTGGACCGTCGGAGCCTACCCCGCTCAGATTGCCGCCGCCGATCTCAATGGCGACGGCCGCGATGACCTGATCACCGCGGATCAGGACGCCGCTCCGCCGCGCGTGAACATGTCGACGTTCTCGGTGCTCCTCAGCAATCCGGGACGGACCTTCACACGCACGGCGTACAACCTGATCGACGACGCGCAGGCCAACTGGGTGACGACCGTCGATCTCGATCTTGATGGCGATCGCGACATCGTCGGCACGGCGTTTAATACAGGCCTCTCCGTCGGCATCAACGACGGCGCCGGCGCATTTACGTTCAATGATGTCAGCACGCCCGCCGGCCGCATTCCTACGGGCGGCGCGACCTATTTTCAAGGCTTCCCGCGCGCTGTCGAGGCGGTCGATCTGGATGCCGACGGCTTGCGCGATATCGTGGTCGTCAACAACGCTGCGTCGCTGGGAATCCTGCGAAATCGGGGCGACGGCACGCTCGCCGCGGCCGTGACACGACAGACCGAAGCCATCTCATTCGGCCTGGCCGTTGGTCAGTTGGATGGCGCCGGTCTCGAAGATGTGCTCACGGTTAACAGCTATAGCAGTTCTCTTTCGATCTACCCGGCTGTCGGCATGCTCGGCTTTGGCGTCGAATCGCGCCTGTTCTTCGGGCCGATCCCGGTCAGCTACACCTACGACGTGGACGCGGCGGACATGGACAACGACGGCGATATCGACCTCGTTTGTCCCGGCGCCTTGGCCGGCGAAGTCTCGGTGCGCCTGGCCAACCCGGACGGCACGTACGGCACCGCGATTCAATCGCTCGCCGGCGCCGGCGCCTACGGGGCACAAATCGGCGACTTTGACGGCGACGGTCGCCGCGATGACGTGGTCGCGACCGACTATTTCAATGCGAGCATGCGCGTCTTCCTCAACATGGCCGACGGCGCACCGCGCGCCGGCACACGCTATGCCGCCGGGAGTGCCCCCTACATGGTCCGTGTCGGTGATGTGACGCTCGACTGCTGGGACGACATCGTTGTCGGAAACTTCGCCGAAGACAACATCTGGGTCTATCGCAATCGGGCGACCGGCGACGGCTCGTTTGATGCCGGCGTGAGTTGGACCGCGACGGTTTCGCCCTATGACATCGAGATCGTCGACGTGAACAACGACACACGGCCCGACATCCTCGTGGCCGGCAATAGCTCCGGCAAGGTCGCCATCATGGTGAACGACGGCTTTGGCGGATTTGGCTCCGTGACCGAATACGACTTCGGCGCGTTGCTCTATGGTATGGCCGTCGCGGACTATGATCAGGACAATGATCCCGATATCGCCGTCGTCGCCGTCGATGACGTGTCAGACCCGATGCCGCGCCGCCGCTGGCGTCTGGGCGTCATGCTAAATGACGGCATGGGAATGTACGGTACGCCGGCGTTTTTCCCGCTGCCGCTCTTCACGAACCAGATTTATCCCGCCGATCTGGATAACGACAACAAGACGGATATCGCCTTCGGGTCGAGCTATGCGGCGGTCGGCGTACTGCGCGGGCTGGGCGTCGGGAACTTCGGCCTGCCGATTCTCTATCGCTCGACCGGTACGCAGCGCGTCATCGCACGCGATCTCGATGGCGACGGCTATCGCGACCTGATTGCATCGAACGTCAGCGGCTCTTCGCTGACCGTGCTGCGCAACACCAGCGCCGACCCCGCCAATCGCGATTGCAACGCCGACAATCGACCGGACAGCTGCAACCTCGCCGACGGCGTCAGCCTCGACGTGCGCCTGGTCGACGGCATTCCGGATGAGTGCAACATCTTCCGCGGCGACATGAACTGTGACGGCGCGGTCAACTTCGACGACATCGACGCTTTCGTGACGGCGCTGGTCGGACGCGTCGCCTATCGTGAGCGCTTCGGGCCGTATTTCTGCAACTGGGAAAACGGCGACATCGACAACGACCGGCTCGTCACGTTCGACGATATCGGCGGCTTCGTCGGCTGCCTTGTGGCGGGAGCATGTCCGTAGTGATGTCTGAACGGCGAAGTGAGAAGTGCGCGGAGCGAAGCGCGAAAGGCGCTGCGCCAAAGCGGCTGGCATAGTTTGACCGGCGAAGGCATGCCGCGCCGATGGACATCGGCGCGGCATGTCGAATCGCTTCCGGCCGCACGCGATTCGGCTACAAGCCGCGTCGCCGTTGGACGGACACTACATCCGAGCCTTCTCTCCGAGCATGCGATTCAACAGCGGCGTGAGAATCAGGATGAGCAGACCCGATCCGATCGCGGCAATGCAGATCAACAGGAAGTAATCCGCCTGTCCGCCGAGTCGAAACCATGAATACCAGAAGAGCGGCTGCTCCCCCTTCTCGATCGGTTCGACCATCGCAGCGAGATAGCCGCCGCCGGTGTTGGCGATAAAGCTGGAGATAAACCAGATACCCATCAGCAGCGAGACGAAGCGCACCGGCGCGGCCTTCGTGACAAACGACAGCCCGGTCGGCGACAGGAACAACTCACCGACCGTGAACCAGAAGTAGGTCGCCATCAGCCAGAACATATTGACCGTCTGGCCGGTATCGTTGGCAAATTTCGCGCCGAGCACGATAAAAATATAGCCAAATCCAAGCAGAATCAGCCCCAAAGCGATCTTGACCGGCTGGCTGATGTAATGATTGTTGCGCCCCAGCCACGCCCAGAACCACGCAAAGAAAGGCGATAGGATGACGATTGTGGCGGGATTGACGTTCGTAAACCAGCTCGCGGGAATCTCCCAGCCGAAGAGCATGCGATCGGTCTTTTCCTTCGCGAAGAAGGTCAATGAGTTGTCCGACTGATGAAACGCCATCCAGAAGACGGCGATGAATAGCGTGAAAATCAGAATGCACGCGACCGGGCCGCGCTCGCCGGGTTGCTGGATCACTACGAACCAGGCCGCGAGCAGGATCACCGCGGCGATGAAGCCCGTCTTCAGAAGTTGTCCATAATTGGGATCGCTCAGCGCGGCGCCGACCGCTTGGTTAAAAGCGGCAAACGTGCCGTTGAAATAGAGAAATCCGAAGAGCGCGGCCAGCGCCATGCTCAGGAGCATGAAGCCCCATGCAATTCCGGATGGGCTGTCGCGACGCGGCGCATCGCCGATTCCAGCTAGGTGTGCCGGACGCATGAAGATGTACATCAACAGTCCCGCCAACATCCCGATCGCGGCAAAGCCGAAGCCCCAGTGCCAGCCAACCATCGGCTTCTCGCCAAACCCGCAGCAGGTCTGTCCGAGAAACGCGCCAACGTTGATGCCCATATAAAAGATCGCGAAAGCGCTGTCGCGCCGCGCGTCTTTTTCGCTATAGAGCTGGCTGACCATCACGGAGACCGACGGCTTGAAGTGCCCCGTGCCAAGCACAATCAACGCGATGCCGGTCACAAAGACGGACATGCCCGCATGATCATGCGCCCAACTTCCAAGCCCCGATAGGAAGAGCACACCATGCCCCATCGCGATCAGCAGTCCGCCGATCAGCATCGAGCGATGCGTCCCGAGTGTTTTGTCGGCAAGCATGCCCCCGATGACCGGCGTGAGATAGCACATCCCGCGATACCACCCGACAAACACGCCAGCGTCGCCTTTTGTCCAGCCGCGACCGGGGTTCACATGATCCATCGCTTGGGCCAGGTAGAGGGCCAGGATCGCGCCCATCCCGTAAAACGAAAACCGCTCCCACATCTCGACGCCGAAGAGGACAAACAGTCCTTTCGGATGGCCCAGCATCTCATTCTTGTGGACAGGGGCGCCGGCGATCGCCGCGCGAGGGGACATGGTCGTGCTCATTCCGGCTCCTAAAGCCTTTGTGCCGACACAAGCCGCGCCGGCGGTGATTCTGCTGGCAGCATAGCGGGCGCAACCGCCGACCCGCAACGGGCGCTGCTTCGATCGCCGTCTTAAAATGGAATTGATTTCAAATGAACCAGACCGTCTTCGCGCGAGTGGAACAGGCCTGCGCGAGTGGGACAGGCCTCGCGCGAGTGGAACCGGCCTCGCGCGAGTGGAACCGGCCTCGCGCGAGTGGAACCGGCCTCGCGCGAGCGGGACCGTCTTCGCGCGAGTGGAACAGGCCTGCGCGAGCGGGACAGGCTTCGCGCGGGTGGGAAAGGCCTCGCGCGAGTGGGACAGGCCTCGCGCGGGTGGGACAGGCTTCGCGCGAGTGGAACCGGCCTCGCGCGGGTGGGACAGGCTTCCAGCCTGTCGAGTAATGGCTACTCCCTGACCACCGCCACACGCCGCCTCCTTCGACGCTGGCATGTGTCTCACCCGCGTCGCAGCGCGTCCAGCTCCAGCCCCCCGCCCGCGTCGCGCCCGCCGCGCGCGACGCTACACTACGCCCTCATGCCACTGCTCGAAATTCGCGGCTTACACGTGCGCTACGGCGCCATCGAGGCCCTCCACGGCCTCGACCTCGCCGTTGAGCCAGGCCAGATCGTCACACTTGTCGGCGCCAACGGCGCGGGCAAATCGACCACGCTCCGCGCCGTCTCCGGCCTCGTCCGACCCGCCGCCGGCACGATCACCTTCGACGGTCGCCCGCTTCATCGACTGTCGCCGCACGAAATCGTCCGGCTGGGCGTCTGTCAGGCGCCCGAGGGGCGCGGCATCTTCGCAAATTTCACCGTGGCCGAAAATCTCGACCTGGGCGCGTTCATCCGGCGCGACGCCGCCGCGGTCGCCGCCGACCGTCAGCGGGCGCTCACGCTCTTTCCGCGGCTGCGCGAGCGCCTGCAACAAAACGCTGGCACACTCTCCGGCGGCGAACAGCAGATGTTGGCCATCGCGCGGGCCTTGCTGGCGCGGCCGCGGCTGTTGCTGCTGGACGAGCCGTCGCTGGGCCTGGCCCCCCAGATCGTGCAGACGATCTTTCACATCATCCGCGAGATCAACTCCGGCGGCACGACGATCCTGTTGGTCGAGCAAAACGCGCACATGGCACTGCACACGGCTCACTACGGCTATGTGCTCGAAGTCGGCCGGATCGCGATGCACGCGCCCGCGCCGGAGCTGGCCCGCAGCGACGCCGTCCGCAAAGCCTATCTGGGCGGCGCATAGCGCAAGCCCGCGCCTACGCCCGCCGGCGATCGCGAGAAGAATCATGCGGCTCTGTCTACCTTGTTGACCACGTGCAGCGCACACGAATTGGCTGCGGCGTCTTGTCGCGGCCGAGATGCGGTGCCCCCCTTCATCGCTGCAAGCTATGGTATGGGTTGGTCGGGCTTGATGCCGGTCCGGACGGCCGAGCCACCGGCCCGGCACGATGTTGCACGCAGAAACCCGGAGCTGCCAAGCCGGTCCGGAACGCACGATTAGTTGGCCGCGTGTTCCGCGTTTCAATTTTCGGCTCAGGATTCGCCTTGCGGTTTGCGTCGCTACGAGAAACGGCTAGACTTTGATTATGGCTATTAAGAGCCGGATATCGATAATTGCGGCCAACGGATGTCAGCAAGGATCAGCCGCCTGGCGGTCAACCGGGAAAGCTTACGGCCTGGAAGTCCGTCGGCGATCGGCCCGGCCGAAACGAGCGGAGGAAGTGACGATGACGCGCTCCACGCGCATTCGCAATTATGCCTTGCCGCTGGTCATTGCGGCCCTGCTCGGAATGCTCGCCGGCCTGGGCGGGTTCACGTTTGTCTACGCCCGCGGCGGGTCGTATCTGACCAACGACCCGGCCGCCTGCGCCAACTGCCACATCATGCGCGAACAATACGAGGGCTGGACGCGCTCGAGCCATCACGGCGTCGCGGTCTGCAACGACTGTCACGCGCCGCATGATTTCATCGGAAAATACCTGACCAAAGCCGAGAACGGCGCCCGGCACTCCTGGGCCTTCACCACCGGCTGGTTTCACGAACCGATCGCGATCACGCCGCGGAATCTCGCCGTCACCGAAGGCGCCTGCCGTCATTGCCACGCGGAGCTGACCGCGGCGATTGACGGACACAGCGGCGGTACCGGCGACGGGGCGCTCTCCTGCGTGAAGTGCCATCGCTCGGTCGGCCACATGCATTAACCCGTACAAATGCCTTTGTTGCGCAAGGAGCAAGCTCATGCGACCGAATCAATCAACAACGCCTGACAATCACGCCGGCGGCGCGCCGGACGAGAAGCGCGACACGCGCCGCCGCGCCGGCGTCGGCCCGTGGATCGTGGTGATCGTGGTCATGGCGCTGGCGACGGTCGGCGTCACCGCGCTCTTGATCAACATCTTCGAGCACAAGCAGGAAGCCCGGAATCCCTTTTTCCGCGTGGTCGAGCTGAACGACGACACGCACGACCCCGCGGTCTGGGGCAAGAACTTCCCCCATCAATTCGATTCGTACCGGCGCACCGTCGACATGCAGCGCACCCGCTTTGGCGGCAGCGAGGCCGAGCCGCGCGTGCCCACGGAGAAAGACCCGCGCGAGCAGGTCGCTTTCTCGCGCATCGTCGAGGATCCGCGCCTGAAGGTTATGTGGGCCGGCTACGCCTTTGCGAAGGATTTCCGCGAAGAGCGCGGCCATGCCTTCATGCTCGAGGATCAGAGCTACACCGAGCGCGTCACCGATTTCAAACAGCCCGGCACATGCGTGAATTGCCACGCCTCCACCTATGAGGCGTACAAAAAGCTCGGCGATGGCAACCTGCAGGCGGGCTTTGAGAAACTGAACGCGATGCCCTATGCCGAGGCCCGCACCCACGTCAGCCGCTCTGTCGCCTGCATTGACTGCCATGATTCTGAAACCATGCAGTTGCGGATCACGCGGCCGGCGTTCATGAAGGCGATCGCCATCGTCAAAGAGATAGAGGGCCGGCCCGGCTATGACGTCAATCGCGACGCCACGCGCCAGGAGCTGCGGTCGTATGTCTGCGCCCAGTGTCACGTCGAGTATTACTTCGCCGGCCAGGAGAAGCGCCTGACTTATCCCTGGTCAAAGGGGTTGAAGGCCGACGAGATTCTCTCCTATTACGCCGAAACAGGGTTTAAGGACTGGGAGCATGCCCAGACCGGCGCGCCCATGCTGAAGGCCCAGCATCCCGAGTTCGAAATGTGGAGCCAGGGCACGCACGCGCGGGCCGGCGTCTCCTGCGCCGATTGTCACATGCCCTATGTCCGCGTCGGCGCGCTCAAGGTCAGCGATCACCACGTGCGCAGCCCGCTGCTGAACATCGCGAACGCCTGCCAGACCTGCCACCGCGCGCCGGAATCGGAACTCCTGGCGCGCGCCGAGACCATCCAGAACCGCACGCAATTCAGCATCAACCTGGCGCTTGATGCGCTCGTCGAGTTGGTCCGCGACATCGAAGCCCAGGCCAAGGCCGGCGCGTCGACCGCCGCGCTGGAAGAGGCCCGCGGCTGGCATCGCAACGCGTCGTTCCTGATCGACTTCGTTTCCGCCGAGAACAGCAGCGGGTTTCACGCCGACCAGGAGGCGATGCGCATCCTGACGTTGGCGCTGGACTACTGCCGCAAGGGACAGAACGCCCTCAAAGCGTTCGCGACCAAGCCGGCGCTCTCGGCCGCTACGCAATGAACATGAACCCTGCGCCCCGACCGGTTTCGTTGGCCGCTCGCTGCCGGGCCGTTGTGCGCCAAACACGATCCGCTGCCGGCGCCGGACGACCGCGCCTAGCGCGGCTCATCATTGCGACGTTCGCTAATGCGCTGGTCGCGTTCGGCGCAACGCAATCCTCGGCGCGGGCGGCGGACGCGGTGCAGGTAGTCGAGGCCGTGTTGTTGCCGGCAAACACAGCTTCTTCCCCGGTCGCCGCGCTCGACGAGTCGCCGAGCGCGCCCTCCGCCACACAACCTGCGCCGGCAGCCGACGCCGCGCGAACTTCTCCGTCGCCCGCGGCTTCGTTGCCGGGTCCGAAGTACGCGCCGCTGCGCTTCAATGACGACTTCCGCTACCTCGATGGGCCGCCGGGTTCCTACGAGCCTGACATCTTCGATCTGTTCAAGAACATCCGCATCGGCGACGAGTGGCGCATCCGAGCCGGCGGCGAGCACCGCACCCGGCTTGAGTTCAACACGAATGAATCGCTCGGTTCATTCGAACCGACGCAGGACACGTATGTCCTGCATCGTCTCTACGCCCATGTCGACGTGCAATATCGTCAGTTCGCGCGCGTCTTCATCGAAACCGTCAACGCCCAGGTCGAAGACCGCGATGCGCCGCCGCGCCCCATCGACGAAAATCGCTGGGATTTCCACCAGCTCTTCGGCGACGTGCGCGTCCTCGGCGAGCGCGTCCCGCTGACCCTCCGCGTCGGGCGACAAGAGCTGCTCTATGGGCGCGAACGCTTCGTCTCGCCGCTGGACTGGGCGAATGTTCGGCGGCGCTTCGACGGCGTGAAGCTCTTCTGGTCGGACGACACGTGGAATGCCGATTTCTGGTACGTCCGTCCGATTGTGAATGATCTGGCGCTGCGCCGAAACCGCGAGCTGGACCGCTATGACGAAGACCAGCACTTCTATGGCAGCTACTTCACGTACAAGAAAATCGCCGGACACGTCATCGACGGGTACTTCCTCGCGTTGCTCAATCAGGGCGACCCGCGCAACGTAAACGGCGAGGTCGGCGATCTCTCGGTGTACACCTACGGCGGGCGGTTGGCCGGCAAGCGGGGACCGTGGGATTACGAGTTGGAATCCGCGGGCCAGTTCGGCGTCTGGGCCGGCAACAACGTGCAAGCCTGGACGCTCGCGCTCGACGGCGGTTACACGTTTCAGAATGCCGCCTGGACGCCGCGGCTCGGCGCGGGGTATGACCTGGCCAGCGGCGACCCCAACCCCAACGACGAGGCCCATCAGACCTTCAATCAGCTCTTTCCGCTGGGGCACGCCTATCTGGGCTTCAGCGATCTGGTCGCCCGTCAGAACATCTCCGCCCCGAATGTCAGCCTGACGCTGAAGCCTACGAAGAAGCTGACGCTCTTGACGCGGTATTACGGCTTCTGGGCCTATCACCTGCGCGACGCGCTCTACAACGCCGGCGGAAATCCGATCCGGCGCAATGTGAACGGCGCCCCCGGCGGCGAGATCGGTCACGAAATCGACGTGACCTTGAACTATACGATCGACGTGCATCAGTCGGTGTTGCTGGGCTGGTCGCACTTCTGGGCCGGCGAGTTCGTGCGCAGCACCGGGCCATCCGACAACGAGGACTTTTTCTATCTGATGTACACGCTAAAGTTTTGAGCCTGACGCTGGCCCATGCTGGCGCTCTGCGGCCGATTCCGAACGACGCCGCTCGCCATGATCGCTGCGGCTTCGCGCGGCGGCGCGAGCGATGTGCGAGGTGAACCGCCGGCGGTGAAGAGCGAACTGCTCGAGCCGGATTTCGAAGGAGTTGAATTGATGAAACGCGGACGTTTCCCATCGCGCGGGCGCTGGCTGGCGCTGTTGGTTGTGCTGTCACCGCTGCTGGCCGGCGCGGAGTGTTCGAGCAACACCGTCGCGCAGTCGGCGGCGACCACCGCCGCCAACGCTTTTGTAACGCAATTGGTCAACTTGTTCTTCACCGAGCTGCGCGCTGAATAGCGGAAAGGCAGCCGCGGAATCAGCGCGGCTCTGCCGCCGCCCCCGCTCGCGCGCATGCGCCGCCCAGAGTGCCGGCCTGCGGACCGGCATTTGTCGGCAGTATGGCGCGATCCGCATACAGTCCTGCGATGAAAATGGGCGGGGTAGGCTGCAGATCATATGGCTGGCAGCGGCCTTCGATAAAAATGAATAGGACAGGCTCGCGATATCAATGGGGGGCCAGCCTCCAGCCTGTCGAAGTCTGGCTGGTTGACTGCACCTATCTATGCTGAAAGCAGCAAGATTGCGATTGTCGGCCTTGTCGAAAAATAGTGGTGACGCAGCTCGTCACGAAAACCTGCGCCTCAGCAAGATCAACGCACCGGCCAAGACAATCCCCGCCGTCGTCGGCTCGGGGATGGCGATGCCGAATTCGCCGATTGTGAGCGACCCGATATCCGTTGCCAATCGAACTCGCGTAAGCGCCTCTGCCGGATCCGTAACATAGAAGCCGAAGCCTCTGGCACCACCAAACGCCGTTGTCAGTTCAGTTATCTGCTGACCCGTTTGACTAGTCGCGCGAATACGATCGTCGCCAGACGCGCTTGTTGTTCCATATAGATAGAAGGCACGTGTAACGGGCGGCAACTCGATCTCTACGCTGCCGGGACCGCCAGCTCTGACGTAGACATTACCTCTCCACACATGTCCAGTGGACCATGGTACCGTATCCGTACTCAATCGAAACAGCGGAGCGCTAAATCGAATTGCGCCGCCAAGCGGTGAATCAACAGAGTCAACCAAATCGAGCAAAGGACCGCCATCAAAAGCAGGAAATGGCGTCATGGTGTAGCCACCAAGCACGGCCGGCGGCGGCCCGCCACCGACAGGGCCAATGCCCGGACCAATCGAAACGATGCGAATCTCCGCTGAAGCTACATTGAAACTGGCGATCGTCGCAAGCAATAGACAGCTAATGCGTCGCATGAAAATCTCCCGTGGCAACAACGGCTATCAGCAATCATCGTAGCAGGCGGCATGCTCTCGCGGTGCGCCGCGTGAGCATGCCGGCTTTCAGCGGAGGCCATCCGGACGGCGGACGGAAAACCGCCCGCTCATATCAACGCGCGCTTGCCCCGCGACGGCGCAGAAATGCCGCGCCGCCCAGAACCAACCCCGCCGTCGCCGGCTCGGGGATCGCGATGCCGAATTCGCCGATTGTGAGGAACCCGGCATCCGTTGCAAGTCGCACCGAAGTCAGCACTTCGTCCGACTCCGTGACGTAGAATCCAAATCCACGCGCCCCGGCGAATGCGGTTGTTAAGTCAACTAGGGTCTCGCCGGTCTGGCTGGTGGCGCTGATGCGATCGAGACCTGTGGTGGTAGTCGTACCGTAGACATAAAATGCACGCGTTTCAGGTGGCAAGGTGATATCGATCAAGCCGGGCAACTCTGTGTCCGTGTACACATTGCCATCGAATTTGCCCGGATGCCAAGATACGGAAAACGTACTAACTCGCAGGAGCGAGGCGCTGAAGCGAATCTCCCCTCCAAGCGGCGACGCCACCCTATCGGTTCTGCCGCCGAGTGGGCCACCATCATAACCTGGGAAGGGCGTCATGGTGTATCCGCCTAATACTGCGGGTGGTGGACCGTCGCCACCTCCGGCATCAGGGAAACCAATCAGCCGGATATCCGAGCGAGCGCTTGGTGAATACAGGTATGTGATTGCTATCACAGTCAAGAATAATCGGTGCACGACCAACTCCTTCCTCACAACCAATAACACGACAGGCGGCATGCTCTCGCGGTGCGCCGCGTGAGCATGCCGGCTTTCAGCGGAGGCCATCCGGACGGCGGACGGAAAACCGCCCGCTCATATCAACGCGCGCTTGCCCCGCGACGGCGCAGAAATGCCGCGCCGCCCAGAACCAGCCCCGCCGTCGCCGGCTCGGGGATCGCGATGCCGAATTCGCCGACGGCAAATCCGAGGAATTCGCTGGAAACTCGCACCGTCGTCAGGACTTCCGCCGGATCGGTGACGTACAAACCGAAGCCGCGGGCGCCGCCAAGCGCAGTTGTAAGCTGAACAACCGTCTCGCCTGTCTGGCTGGTGACACGCAACCGTGACACCCCTCCCGACGGCGCATGTCCATAAAGATAAAATGCGCGCGTCTCGGGCGGCAGGCCGATGTCAATAAAATTGATAGAACCACTCCAATAGACATTTCCGGCCCAGTCATGCCCGCTGGACCAGGTAGACCACGAACGGCCGACCGTTCGGCGCTGCATGTTCTGGTTGAACGAGAGCTGGCCGCCAAGGGGCGAAGCGACGGAGCGCGTCAGGTCAAAATCAGCGCCCCCATCCAGATCAGGAAACGGCGTCATGGCATAGTCGCCCAGCACCGCCGGCGGCGGCGCAGCGCCGCCAGGCCCGTCGCCGGGACCGAACGCGACCAGCCGCACATCAGCCTGTGCGGCGGATGAAAACGCGCCAAGCATGAACACGATGTGAAGCAGCGGCGCGACCGTGTTCATCCGATCAATCCTCGGGATTCGGAGCATGAACAATCAATCCTCCTAAAAAGCGACAGCGATCATACCGCGCACCAAAGTTGAACCGCGCGAAATCAGCCGCCGCGTTCACGCCCGCCGGCGGATGAAGAGCAGCAACCCGCCCAGCCCCACCGCCGTCGCCGGCTCGGGGATGGCGATGCCGAATTCGCCTACGAAGATATTGATGAAGGCGTCGGTTGAAATTCGCACCGTCGTCAAGACTTCCGCCGGGTCAGTCACATAGAGACCAAACCCACGGGCACCGCCAAACGACGTCGATAGTTGAACAACCGATTCGCCCGTTTGGCTGGTCACGCGCAACCGAGAAATACCTCCCGTCGGCGATATCCCATAAAAGTAAAATGCACGGGCTTCCGCTGGCAGAGACATTTCAACTTCGGTTATGATGTCAACCGCCATGTAGGTATTTCCATCCCAATCATGTCCGGTAGACCACGGCCCGGCTTTTCGTCGTTCCATGTTCTGATTGAACGATATCTGACCGCCCAGAGGCGACGCGACAGAGCGTATGCGTTCAAATATTGGTCCGCCATCGAAATCGGGAAACGGCGTCATGGCATAGCTGCCCAGCACCGCCGGCGGCGGCGCGGCGCCGCCAGGCCCGTCGCCGGGTCCAAACGCGACCAGCCGCACATCAGCCTGTGCGGCGGATGAAAACGCGCCAAGCATGAACACGATGTGAAGCAGCGGCGCGACCGTGTTCATCCGATCAATCCTCGGGATTCGGAGCATGAACAATCAATCCTCCTAAAAAGCGACAGCGATCATACCGCGCACCAAAGTTGAACCGCGCGAAATCAGCCGCCGCGTTCACGCCCGCCGGCGGATGAAGAGCAGCAGCCCGCCCAGCCCCACCGCCGTCGCCGGCTCGGGGATCGCGATGCCGAATTCGCCGACGGCAAATCTGAGGAAATCGCTGGAAATTTCTCCCACTCAATGCAGCCTACCGATCCAGCGCGCAAAGATCAAGAAAAATATTCGGAACCGCCTGCGGATCATTGGCTGACGACCTGCCGGTCAACCGCCGTATCGCGCATGTAGTACCTAGTTGCGCGTGGAAAAAGGCTCCGGCACACGGGCGGCAACAGGCATTCCTCACGCCGCTGGAAACAGCCTTCCCGCAGACCGGGTGGGAACAAACTTCCAGCCGGCGTGTTGAACAAACTTCCTGCCAGCGGTTCGGAACAACCTTCCAGCCTGTTCCGAGCTGGCACGCTGCCCCCCCAGATGAAGCCCGGCGACAAGCGGACCGGCGTTGCAACACCGAATGCGCTTGCTTCGGCTTAAGAACGACTAACCAATCCGGGTGGAGCAGGCTTCCAGCCTGCTCGGACAGTCAAGCTGCCTGTCCCACCCCTGCGTTTTGTTAGGCGCTCGAAGACCGCCGCGAAGGCTGCGTATCGTCGAAAAGCCAGCAGCGGCGCACCGCCGCACGCACCCGTGACATCGCGCACGCCGCCGACTTGCGAACCGAAGTCGGTCCCACGCCGGTCACGTCAAGTTGACCCGCGCGGGGCATAATCCAATAATCGCCATGCACGAGTGGCGGCCGCGGGTCGCCCCCCGGGGCACCGGTCACCCAGACACAGGAGCACCACCATGGCATATGCATTGCCCGCGCTGCCCTACGCGTTCAACGCGCTCGAACCGCATATCGATGCTCGCACGATGGAAATCCATCACGGCAAGCACCATCAGGCGTACATCAACAACGTCAACAAGGCCCTCGAGACCCATGCCGCCCTGGCCGCCAAGCCCGTCGAAGAGCTGCTGCGCGAGATCAGCGCTGTGCCCGAGGCGATCCGGCAGACCGTCATCAACAACGGCGGCGGCCACGCCAACCACGCCCTCTTCTGGCAGATCATGGGACCAGGCAAGGGCGGCGAACCGGCCGGGCCGCTGGCGGAGGCGATCCGCGCGGCGTTCGGCGATTTCACCAAGTTCCGCGAGACATTCGCGACCGCCGCGACCACCCGCTTTGGCAGCGGCTGGGCCTGGCTGGTCAAGGACGGCGGCGGCAAGCTGCACGTCTATAGCACGGCGAATCAGGACTCACCGCTGATGCAGGGACATACGCCGCTCTTGGGCTGCGACGTGTGGGAGCATGCGTATTACCTCAACTATCAGAACCGTCGGCCAGACTATGTGACGGCCTGGTGGAATGTCGTGGACTGGGGCCGCGTCGGCGAGCTGTTCGCCAGGTAACGACGCCGCTCGCAAACGGCGGCAAACGGCGAGGCACGAGCGGAGCGCGGTATGTGCAGCGAGCGCGCCGCCGGGGCGCACTGCTGCTAATGCGCCGACGCAATCCTGGCGACGCCAGCCCTATTCCAGACCGGCCGCCGGCGCCACGGACGGAGCGCTCATGGAAGATGTGCACCTACGTCGTATCGGCGGCGTACCGCTGCCCGTGGTGCGCGGCGAAGAGCATGCCTGTCCCTATCTGCCCGGACGCGTCGCCCAGGAAGAGTATCTGCTCACGATGGAAGTGCCGGCGGCGTTTTACCAGCGTCTGCTGGTGCATCGCTTTCGGCGTTCAGGAAATTTTTTCTATCGCCCGGTCTGCCGCGGGTGCCGGGCGTGTCAGCCGATCCGCGTGCCGGTGAGCGAGTTCGTCCCGAGCCGGTCTCAGCGGCGCGTGCTGCGGCGCAATGCCGACGTGCGCATCGAGCTGGGTCCGCCGCGCGCCGATGATGAACACGTCGCGCTCTATCAGCGCTATCAACAGGCCGTGCACGGCCATGACCAGCACGCCGGCGCGGGAGACTATGTCGGCTTCCTGGTCGATTCGCCGCTTGATACGTTCGAGGTGCGGCTGCGGCTGGGCCGGCGGCTGATCGGCGTGAGCGTGGTTGACCCGTGCGGCGACGGCCTATCGAGCGTCTATTTCTATTACGATCCGGATGAAGCCGGGCGCAGCCTGGGGGTGTTTTCCGGCCTGGTTGAGCTTGACGTGTGCCGCCGGCGCGGCGTGCCCTATTGGTACCTGGGCTTCCACATCGCCGGCTGTGCGAAGATGGAATACAAGGCGCGCTTCCGGCCGTTCGAGTTGCTCGGGCCGGGCGGCCGCTGGCGGCGCGGCGAAAGCGCGGCGTCGAGCGCTCCGCCGGCATGACAGCAAGCGACGGAATCAAACGCGAGCTCGCAAGACATCAGCCGCGCACGTTTCGCTTCGCCAGACCACGGCTCGACGCGCCCCCCCGCCCATGAGTTCTCGCTACGATAATGCCCGATGATTCAGCTTCTCCAGCGGCCATGCCGGTTGCTCCACGCGGCCCTCGGGTGTGTGCTTGCGCTGAGCGCGGGCTGCATGCCGCCGCCGCTGCGCGTGATGTCGTTCAACATCCGCTATGACAATCCCGCCGACGGCGCCAACGCCTGGCCGGCCCGGCGGGAGCTGGCGCTCCGAACCATTCGCGATGCCGACGCGGACGTGATCGGATTGCAGGAAGTGCTGGCGTCGCAGGCCGAGGAGATCAAGGCCAGGTTCATCGAGTATGAGTTTGTCGGCGTCGGGCGAGACGACGGCGCGGAGCGCGGCGAGATGGCGCCGATCCTCTTTCGACGGAGCCGCTTTCAACTCGTCGAAGGCGGTCACATCTGGCTCAGCCCGGACTCACGCCGGCCCGGCACAATCGGCTGGGACGCCGCCTGTCCACGCATGGCGACGTGGGTGCGGCTGCGCTTTCTCAGTCATCCGCTCAACGAGATCACGATTGTGAACACGCATTGGGATCATCAGGGCCGGGCGGCGCGGCGCGAATCCGCGCGGCTGATGCGACGGATGGCCGAGGCGCTCGCCGGCTCGCCGTTGATTCTCCTGGGAGATTTCAACTGCGGGCCGGAGTCTTCGCCGTATATCACGCTGACCCGGGCGACCGGCAATCAGGCGGAGCTATTTGACGCCCACGACGGCAACCCGATGCTGCGCCGCCAAGGCACCTACCATGGTTTCACAGGTCGGGCGGAGAGTGAGCGGATCGACTGGGTGCTTTATAACCGGCGGTTCGAACTGCTCGACGCGGCGATCGTGCAGGAGGCGGCAAACGTTTCCGACGGGCCTCAGGCGACCGGCTCGCGCGGCACGCTGTATCCGTCGGATCACTTTCCTGTCATGGCCAAGTTGCGGCTGTTGCCGGCGTCGACGTGGCGCGGGATGTGAACGGGGAACCGGAAAGCGATAGAACGACGAAGCGACGGAGAAACCAAGGGGAAAATCAAAGTCGAGAATTTCGTATTCGATCATGCAAACGGAACGCCGCACGCGGCATGCGCCGCGGATTTGATCCAAGCTGACGAACGAAGCAGCATTCGCATCATCAAGGCCCTAACTTGATAGGCAATTCGGAGGCTCGTCGGCTTTCGCGCCGTGATGGCCCCCAAGTGATCGCAAGATTTTCCGCACTTTGCGCGAACCGCCTGCCGGATGGTGCGGTCTATAGTGACAAATCCGGAGATCGGCGTGCTGCATGACCAGATCAGTGACGAAGAACTGCTGCGGCAATTTGTGCGCGGCGACACAGCGGCGCTAGGCCTTCTCGCCGCTCGTCATGAGCGCGCCCTGCTCGGGCTGGCCGCGGCCCTATTTGCGCCGCGGCGGGAGTTGGCCCTCGACGCCGTGCAAGAAACGTGGATGCGCGTCATTCACTATGCCGATTCGTTTCGAAACACCAGCAGTTTCAAGACCTGGCTCTATCGCATACTGCTGAGTCGCTGCCGGGCGCTTGCGGCCGGCGAGCGCGGCGCGACCGGCGCCGCGCGTGCGCGCAGCTCCAGGGAATTTCGTCCCGGCGAGCCAGGACCGGCCGAGGCGCCTTGGGCCGCGATCGCACCGCCGGACGATCAGCCTGAGGACCTGAGCGAGCTGCGAAGCTTGGTCGCGGCGCTGCCCGTTGCGCAGCGCGACGTAGTGTTGCTCTGCTATCACGCTCAGATGACGCATTCCGACGCGGCGGCGATCCTGGAGATACGACTGGGCACATTGAAATCGCGTTTGCACGCCGCGCTCACAACACTGCGACGCAAGCTGGGGGAGAGAGTCGGCACATGATGACACCGCCATCCGAGCACCTCGAATCGCAACTGCGCGAGCTTACGACGTGGAATGAACCGGCGCCGGAACTGTGGAAGATCGCGCTCTCTGCCAGCCAGCGCGACACGGCGAGTTGTCGGCTGCGTAATGGCCCGGCCCCGCGTCTGCGCCCGTGGCTGCCACTGCTCACGCTGGGGGGAATTGCGGCGATGGCGCTGTTGATGCTCAAATTCAGCGGCGTAGTCGAGAGCCGCAAAGTAAATGATGCCGCCAAGTACACACGGTCGCTCGATTCATCGGCCTACATGGCGTCCGATCCATCGGCCTACATGGACGATTTCACCGATGCGTTACGCACGAGCGCCACGCCCGCCAGTTCGATCCCGGCGGATGCTTCGCCGACTTCAAATAGGCCTGCTGACGAGGCTCTGTCACGCACATGGCCCGCGCGTGTGGCCCAAGACGCGAAGATGGACAGCGGTGCGGTTTCCGGCGGCGCGCCGGCGGCGCCCGACGCCGCCGAGCCGCGCCGGGTCGTACGAAAAGCGACCATGGAGCTGCTGTCTCGCGATGTGCGCGGAGCATTCTTGAAAGTGGGCATGTTGATCAGCGCCGCGCGCGGTGAATTCATCGAGCAGTCGAGCCTGACCGGAAACAGCGGCAACGAACGCGGCATTGTGAAGCTGCGAGTCTGCGCGGATCGCTTGGATGCTGTGCTCGGTGCGCTGCGCGAGCTGGCCACGGTCGAAGCCGAGAAGCTCGACGGCGAAGACGTCACGAGCCAGGCGCTCGATCTCGACGCGCGGCTGCGCAATGAGCGGCGTGTCGAGCAGGAAATCCTGACTCTGCTGGACCGGCGCAGTGACGCCCCGCTGGAAGACGTGCTCAAGCTTCGCGAACATCTCGGGCAGATGCGCCTGACGATTGAACGGCTTGAAGGACAACGCGACCGGCTCGCACGGCTGGTGTCACTAGCTGCGGTGCTGGTCATTATTCGCCCCGATCAGGCCGCGCCAGTCCCGGCGACGAAGTTCTCCGATCATGTCACGGGTGCTATGGATCGAGCCTGGCGAGCCGGCCTGCGCACGCTGGCCGACTCGATCGCCTGGCTGATTCAGACGGCGGTGGGGGGTTTGCTGGTCTGGATCGTATTGATTGCCGTCGCCCTGTTTTTGCGTGCGGCCTGGCGGCGTTCGGCCGGGTCGGAGGCCTATCGGCAGTAGTGACGCGGCACGATGTCGCGAAGCCGTTGCGCTTCCCCCCTGCTGCGAGAATCGGCGTGGTGCGATATAGTCATGCCCAGAATCGGCGTACGTGTGCCGTCGCCGTTTGGGAGCTGCTACGCCGATGAAAATCGCCAATATCCGCAACGTCGCCATTATTGCCCACGTCGACCATGGCAAGACCACTCTGGTCGATCAGATGCTCCGCGCCAGCGGTCAGTTTCGCGAGGCGCAGCTCAAAGGCGAGCGCATCCTCGACTCCAACGATCTCGAGCGCGAGCGCGGCATCACGATTCTCGCGAAGAACATCGCCATCCGTTACAAGGACATCAAGATCAACCTGATCGACACGCCGGGCCACGCCGACTTCGGCGGGGAGGTCGAGCGCGTGCTGAAGATGGCCGACGGCTGCTTTCTCGTTGTCGATGCCTTCGAAGGGCCGATGCCGCAGACGCGCTTCGTCTTGCGCAAGGCGTTCGAGTTCGGCCTGTTGCCGGTCGTCGTCATCAACAAGATGGACCGGCCCGACGCCCGCCCGATGGACGTACACAGCGAAGTGCTCGATCTCTTCATCGAGCTGGGGGCCGATGAGAAGGCGCTCGAGTTCCCCACGGTCTACGCCTCCGCGATCAACGGCTGGGCCTCGCTCGATCCCAACGAGCGCCCCGGCAACGTGCACGCGCTTTTCGATGCGATCCTCGAGCACGTGCCCGCGCCCGAGGTCGACGCCGAGGCGCCGGTGCAGATGCTTGTCACCACGCTCGATTACAACGACTATGTCGGCAAGATCGGCATCGGCCGCGTCTACGCCGGCACACTGCGCACGAATCAGCCCATCACGATGATCTGCCGCAAAGGCACGCATGTCCGCGGCCGCATCGGCGAACTCTACATTTTCGACGGTCTCGGCCGGCAGAAGACCGACCAGGTCACCGCGGGCGACATCTGCGCCGTCGTCGGCGTAGAGGACATCGAGATCGGCAACACGATCGCCGATTTCGAGAAGCCCGCGCCGCTGCCGATCATTCGCATCGATGAGCCGACGCTGCACATGACGTTTCGCGTCAACGACTCGCCCTTTGTGGGCCGCTCGGGCAAATATCTCACCAGCCGGCACATCCGTGACCGGCTCGAAAAAGAGCTGCAAAAAAACGTCGCGCTGCGCGTCGAGCCGGGCGTGACGCCGGAGGAGTTCCACGTCTCCGGCCGCGGCGTTTTGCATCTTTCGGTCTTGATCGAGAACATGCGTCGCGAAGGTTTTGAACTGCAGGTCGGCAAGCCCAAGGTCATCTTTCGCGAATTGGCGGGCAAAAAGACCGAGCCGATCGAGCTGTGCGTGATCGACGTGCCGACCGAGCACGTCGGCCCCGTCATGGAACTGCTCGGCCAGCGCCGCGGCATCTGCACCAAGATGGAGAGCCGCGACAATCACAGTTATCTCGAGTTCACCGTGCCCGCCCGCGGGCTGATCGGGGCGCGCAGCCGTCTCCTGACCGCGACGACCGGCACGATCATCATGCATCACAATTTTTACGAGTATGAGGATTTCCGCGGGGCCGTGCCGCACCGTCAGAACGGCGTCATGATCGCCAGCGAGACCGGGCCGGTGACGGCCTACGCGCTCGACGGCCTGAATGATCGCGGGATCATGTTTGTCAGCCCCACCGATCAGGTCTACGAGGGCCAGATCGTCGGCGAGCATAATCGCGAGAACGACATCGAAGTCAATGCTTGCCGCACCAAGAAGCTGACCAACATGCGCGCCGCCGGCAGCGACGACAAAATCCTGCTGAAGCCGCCGCGCCAGATCACACTGGAGTACGCGCTCGAATTCATCGAGGATGACGAGCTGATCGAGGTGACGCCCGATGCGATCCGCCTGCGCAAGCGCATGCTGAAAGAGACCGACCGCAAGCGCGCCAGCCGGTCGGCGAAGTAAGGCGGAAACCCCGGCTCCGGACGGCGTGACCGCTCAGCGATCGGCCCGAGCACACTGAAGCTCTGAACGTTATCCATCGGCTCGCCGCACTCGGCGGGGCTGATGTGAGCATGCTTGTCGAAATGTGCGAATAATCCTGCTATCGATCAGGCGCGCTAGCAGAAGGGTGAACGGTCACGTTCGTTTGACAAGCCGCGGTGGGCGCGGGATACCACACATTCCATGCTTAACCAACTCGAACCGGGCGAATCTGATTTGCAGGCATTGCAGCGGGCACACGTCGCGGTCTTGGGCTTCGGCGCGCAAGGGCACGCCCACGCGCTCAATCTGCGTGATTCGGGGTGTCGCGTCGACGTGCTGCAGCGCACCGACAGCCCGCGCTATGCCCAGGCGGTCGCCGCCGGTTTTCGCCCGTTGAGTCCGGATGTTTCCGTCGCGCCGTTCGATCTGCTGATTTTCGCGCTGCCCGATGATCAGATGGGCGCGTTCTATCGCGCTACGCTCGAGCGCTCGATCCGCCCCGGGCAAGCGCTGGGCTTTCTGCATGGCTTCGCGCTGCACTATCAACAGGTGACGCCGCCGCCCGACGTCGACGTCGTGCTGCTGGCGCCCAAGGGACAAGGCCACGGCGTGCGCAGCGCGTTTCTCGCCGGCCGCGGCGTGCCGGCGCTGGTCGCGGTGCATCAGGATGCGACCGGCCACGCCCGGCAGACGGCGCTGGGCTGGGCGCGGGCGCTGGGCTGCCATCACGCCGGCATCTTTGAAACCACCGTGCGCGATGAAACCGAGACCGATCTCTTCGGCGAACAGGCCGTGTTATGCGGGGGCGTGTCGGCGCTGATCAAGGCCGCGTTTGAGACGCTGGTCGAGGCGGGCTATCCCGAAGAGCTGGCCTACTACGAGTGCTGCCACGAGTTGAAGCTCGTCGCTGATCTGATTCACGCCGACGGCGTGCACGCGATGCGCGGAAAAATCTCCAGCACGGCCCGCTATGGCGATTTGACGCGCGGACCGCGCGTCATTTCCGAGAGCGTGCGGCGCACGCTACGCGAAATTCTCGGCGAAATCCGCAGCGGGCAATTCGCCCGCGAGTTTCTCCACGACACCGCCACCGGCGGCCGCCATGCGCGGGCGTTGCTGACGGCGGAAGCCGATCACGCCATCGAGCGCGTCGGACGGCATTTGCGATCGCGGGCCGCGACCACCTGAACTCAATCGGCTGACCTCAGCCGGCCCCCATGTCACGGCGGGTGGGGACACTGCCAAAGGGTCGAGTGAATCGTCAACTTTTCATATCCGGGCAGCGCGGAATGCAAACACGGCGCCATGCTGTGAATCTGTGCCCGGTTGGTTGTTGGACGCACGGGCCGAAGGCCCATGCTACCCTCGATTCGAACCCGAAAGAAAGAGTGTGACAGACCACTAGAGCGCGGCGTTGCTCAGCTTGCTGCGCAGGTGCTGGCCTGTCAGTGAATCCGCGCATGCGGCGATTTGCTCGGGTGTGCCCTCGGCCACGATCCGGCCGCCGCCGGCGCCGCCTTCCGGGCCGAGATCAAGAATCCAGTCGGCGGTTTTGATCACGTCCAGGTTGTGCTCGATCACGAGGATGGTGTTACCGCGATCGACCAGCCGATTGAGTACCGCCAGCAGCGTTTGGATGTCGGCAAAGTGCAGGCCCGTAGTTGGCTCATCCAGCACATAGAGCGTGTGGTTGTCGCCACGTCCGCCGGCGCCGCGGCCGCGGCCCGCGCCGCCGTGGTCGATCGCGACCGGTGCGAC
>CAYQLG010000006.1:0-88557 GCA_964418235.1 uncultured Planctomycetales bacterium | reverse complement strand
AGCGCTGCGACCGACGCCTGGCCACACCGTGCGCGAACCGGCCGGACCCGCGCAACGCGCCGGCGCGGGCGATGCGGCTTCGAATCGAAATGGGAAGGGGCGCGTCGAGAAATCGCGCGCCTCGCCAGACCCCGCGCTCGAATCGGCCCAGCGCGTCGAAGCAGCGCTGGATGAGATCGCCCCGCCGCGCGCCGTCGGCGGCGCAGCGAAATCCGGACCTGCGAGCGGCGCCGCATCTTCAATTGCCGGCGCTGAGCGCAAACCTGCATCCCAACGCGGCGCAGCGCCCGTGAAGCCGGGCCTCGCGCCCGACCCGCTAACTGACATCGATGAAAACGACGGCGACAAAGCGGAGACGATCGACGGCGAGGTGCTCGACCATGATCTCGACGAGCCGGATCTCGAAGCGCCCCCGCCTCCGGATGTAGTTTCGCCGCCCGCGGCGCGTGTTCCGCCGCGCTGGTCGGGCGGCTCGACGGCGTTGAAGTCGCCCGGGCTTTTCGACGCGGCTGCCGCGTCGCCGCCCAAGCCCCCCGCTCCGCTGTTCACGCCTCCGCCGCATGAGACAGCCTATGTCTTGCCGCCGTTGGAGCGGCTCGACGCGGCGATCCCGATGGATAAGTCGCTGATCGAGACGCGCTGTCGCGAGCAGGCCTACATTCTCGAGCAGACGCTGAATGAGTTCCGCGTCGAGGTGCAGGTCGTCGCGATCGACACCGGCCCGGTCGTCACGGTGTTTGAGTTGAAGCTCGCTCCTGGGATCAAGGTCAGCCAGATCGCGTCACTGACCAACGACATGGCCCGCGCGCTCAAGGCCCCGTCGGTGCGCGTCGTCGCCCCCCTGCCGGGCAAGAACACGATCGGCATCGAGGTGCCCAATCTCGACAAGGAAAAGGTGCGCCTGCGCGACATCATCGAAAACTCGACCGGTCGCACGGCGGAATACGCGATCCCGCTCTATCTCGGCAAAGACGCCAGCGGCGCGCCGCTCGTCTCCGACCTGACGCGCATGCCGCACCTGCTGATCGCCGGCACCACCGGCAGCGGCAAGAGCGTCTGCGTCACGAGCATCATCATGAGCATCCTGCTGACGCGCACGCCCAGCGAGGTGCAACTGATCCTGGTCGATCCGAAAGTGGTCGAGCTGGCGATGTACAAGGACGTGCCGCATCTGATGTGCCCGATCATCACGGAGATGAGCAAAGCCGAGGGCATCCTCGACTGGGCCGCAACCAAGATGGACGAGCGCTACGCCCTGCTCGCCGAGGCGGGGGTCAAAGACATTCGCAGCTACAACCGGCTCGGTGTCGCGGGGTTGAAGGAACGCCTGCAGATCGAGAGCGATGAAGAGCTGACGCGCATCCCCGTTACGCTGCCCTATATCGTGATCGTGATCGACGAGCTCGCCGACATGATGATGACCAGCGCCAAGGAGGTCGAGTTTTATCTCTGCCGCCTCGCGCAGAAGAGCCGCGCCGTCGGCATTCACCTGATCGTCAGCACGCAGCGCCCGCAGGCCAACGTCGTCACCGGTCTGATCAAGAGCAACCTGCCCTGCCGCATCGCCTTTCGCGTGGCCAGCCGGCTCGACAGCCGCATCGTCCTCGATCAGAACGGCGGCGAAATCCTGATGGGTCAGGGCGACATGCTTTTCCTGCCGCCGGGACAGTCCAAGCTGGTCCGCGCGCAAGGCAGCTATATCAGCGATGAGGAGCTGCGCAGCGTCGTCAAGCACTGCAAAGAACAGCGCCAGCCGACTTATCACCCGGAACTCGTGAAGCTGCCCGGCGCCGGCGGCGGCAATGGCGGCGAACGCGACGAGCTGTTCGACCAGGCCGTCGATGTGGTGCTCGAAACCGGCCGCGGCTCGGTCAGCCTGTTGCAGCGGCGGCTGACGGTCGGCTATGGCCGCGCGGCCCGGCTGATCGAGCAGATGTACGAAGCCGGCCTGCTCGGCGAATACAAAGGCAGCCAGGCCCGCGATGTGCTCGTGACGAAGGATGAATGGGCCGCGATCAGAAGCCAGCGCGACCGTGAAGAGGCCGCCGAGGCCGACGCCGAGCGCGAGGGTGGCGTGTCCTGACGCGCAGCGCAATCGAAATCACTTTGCAGCTTGCTGATTGGAATGGGGTAGACAGGTTTATGGGTGGGACAGGCTTCCAGCCTGTCGAAGGTAGGCAAGCACGCTGCCTAACTCAGCCAAATAGCTGCGCAACTATCTATGCAACGTCCAATGTGGCGCATCACCCTTTTCATACCATGCGTGCACAACTTCGAGGCTTCCGCCGCGTTGCGCATTACCCGTCGATTTCTTTCGGCCCGCCCAGATGCGCGCTCAGATCACGCAGATAGCCGTGCAGCGCCGTCTTCTGCCCAATCAGAAAATACGACACAAACCGCATCGGCGGCAGCTTCACGAAGCCACGCTCCGTCACGCGGACGCGCGTCGCGCCGCCCTCCGGCGTCAGCTCGACCGTCCACGTGCCGCCGAACGGCAGCCGCTCATCATCGATCCGCATCACGAATTGCCGCGGCTCGTCGCTGCTTTCCAGCCGCAGCCGCAGCGCATCGCCGCTGTGCTCGACCCAGCACTGCGGAGCGCCGGGCGGCCCCTCGACCACCTCCACTTTCGTGACCAACTTGCGCCAGGTCGGGATTTGTGCGCTGTCGCGAAGCAATGGCCAGATCGCCTCCGCCGTGCGCGGCACAAGCACCGAACCGGTCGCGACGTGATCGCGCGGCAGGAGCGCGCCGATCGAACACACCAAACCGATCACGGTCAGCATCAGCCCGCCCGCAAACCAAAGCACCGCCATGCGGCCCTCGCTTTCGCGAATTTCGCACGACCCGTCCAGATCGCGCGACTAATGAAATTAGTGTAAGCTCTCAAGAAGCAGCGGGGCAACGGCAAGTTCAGTGTCGCCGCGCAGCGCCTTGGCCTTCCTGACCTATTCATGTTTTTGACGTATCACCAAATTCGCTTGTCGCGTTATCGTTTCCCGCCGTGATGCCCGACTTCGAAGCGATCATAGGTTTTCTGCTGGAGCCGCTCGGCGCGGCCGCCTGGGGCGACGGGCGCGAGTTCTGGCTGCGGCAGGTGGCGGACAATCGGCTGCTTATCGTGTGGTTTCTGCCGGCGGCGGTTGCGCTGGCGCTCTGCCCGGCGCGGGCGCTGCGCCCGGTGATTGTCGCGACGGGGCTGCTCTTTGTCGGCTACCTGTTTGGCGCGCTCTATGCGGCTGCGTGGTTGCTGAGCGCGATCGGTTTTTTCTATTTTGCCCAGGGCTACGCCGGCGAGTGCCGGCGCAGCGACGTGCTGCCGATCGGGCCGCCGCTGGCCGCCCTCGGCGTCACGCTCGTCTGGTTCTATGGGCTGCAAGCCGTGGGACGGGTCGAGCTTCCCGCGGCGTTTCAACAATGGCTGGCCGAAGTCGCGCCGTGGTGCTTTCCGCTGGGGCTGCGCGGCTGGGCGTGGGAGCCGGAGTTTCTCGATGGGCCGCGCACGCCGCTGTTGGGGGCGATTCTCTTCGACCCGCATCTGATCGGATCGGCCTATCTGATTGTGCGAATGCTGCACTACTTCGCGGAAATCAAGCGCGGCACGCTCCCGCCGGAAGAGCGCCGCCTGGCCGATTTTCTCGCGTGGGTCTGCTATGGCGGCAATCTCATGCAGGGGCCGATCGAGCGCTACCCCGCGTTTATCGCGGCGTTGCGCTCAGCCCCGAGTCAGCGCCGCCTGCGCCATGTGCCCGCGGCCTTTGCCCGCATCGCGCTGGGCATCGGCAAGAGCGTGATCACAACGCTCTACTTTGTGCCGACACTCCATCAGCTCGGCTATGACGCCAACGGTCTCTATTATGGCCGGCCGCAGGAGATTACAAGTTACGCGCTGCTCTACTTCGGCGTGTTCTTACAGATCTTCTCGCTCTATCTCGAGTTCAGCGGCTATTGCGACATCTCCGCCGGCTGCGCTCGACTGTGGGGCTATCGACAGATCGAGAACTTCCAGATGCCCTGGCTCGCAACCAGCCTGCGCGACTTCTGGCGGCGCTGGCACATCAGTCTCTCGGCCATCTTGCGCGACTACATTTACATCCCGCTCGGAGGAAATCGGCGCCACGTCACGCTGAATCTCTGCCTGACTTTTGCGATCTGCGGAATATGGCACCGGCCGCTGCTGCAACTGGCGCTGTGGGGTGTCGTCATGGGGCTGATGCTGTCGCTAAACCAGCATTGGGCAAACTGGATGAACCGGCTCGACGCCGCTCCCGCCGGCGCTGCCGCGGCGCTGCGCCGCGCGTGGCTGCGTCTATGGCCTTTGCCGCAAGTGTGCGCATGGCTGATCACGCAACATGCCTTCGTGTTTTCTCTCCTCATTTTCTTCGGCGGGCGCGGCGGCTGGCGCGTTTTCTGGGAACTGATCCGCCGGCCGCTGGGCTGGTGACAATCGGGGCGACTCAGCTCCGTCGTGCGGCCATCCATACTTGGTGCGAGCACGCCGCCGCTCCCGGAACGACACGCAAGTCGGAACCGCATCCCGCAGCCAATCAAGAACGCGCCCGCCGATTTTCACCGGCGGGCGCGTTGCATCAGAACGTCGCAACCCGAACGAAAGTTACCGTGTAATGCACGGATTCTTCAGGATCAACTCGACAAATCGGTTGATGTCGTCAAAGTTAACGGCGCCATCCTGGTTGGCGTCGTTGGCGCAGAAGTACTGCGTCAGCGGCGTCAGCGCCGGATCGAGCGTCACGCCGCAACTCTGCCAGGCCGATTGGCTGACCAGCCCCGCGACAAAGCAACTGATGTCGTCGAAGTTGACGATCGTGTCGCGATTCGCGTCGCCCGGCACGCACGTGCGACAGGGAATGACCACGACCGCAATCTCCGAGAAGATCGGATCGCCGGCGCAACCATCGCGGATGCTCGCGCGATATTCACCCGCGTCTGCATCGACGACCGCGATCAATGATAGATCGGACAGGCTCGCCGACGGAATCGTTCCCAGCGGAAGATCCTGGAACGCTCCGCCGATCAGCTTCTGCCAGCGGATCAGATAGGCGGGACCGCCAGGCGGATTGGGCACGGCAACTGAAATCGTCGCCGTTGCGCCGGGCTGAACATAAACGACGTCCGGCGGCTGTTGTGTGATGGTCGGCGGCTCGCCCGCTGAGCAGCGACCCGCGACCAGACACTCGACGAAGCGACTGATATCGTCGAAGTTGACGACACCGTCGCAATTCACATCATTCGCACACAGATACGACTTCGGCGAAAACACCGTGCCGCAGGTTTCCCATGCGGATTGAGCCACCAGCGCCGAAACGAAGCAACTGATGTCGTCAAAGTTGATCAGCCCGTCGCCGTTGGAATCACCGATGCCGCCCGGCGCCTCGCAATCCACCACCGGCGGCACGACGATCAGTTGCACCGTGCGCTCGCGCGGCTCGGTGCAGAAGTTGCGAACGCGGATGCGATACGTGCCTTCGTCCGATTCCTGCACCGCCGGCAGCGTCAGCGTCGTCGGCGAAGTGGTCGACTCGACCGTCAGGCGCACCACGTCGCCGCCCGGCGTCTGCTGAACCAGATCAAAGAACCGGCCGCCCGATGTCGTGATCGTGAAGACCGCATCTTCACCTTCGGTCACGGTCAGCGTGTCCGGCGGCAGCGGATCGACAATTTCGTGCTGCGTCGTCGCGCATGTGCCGGCGACCAGGCATTCGACAAAGCGCCCGATGTCGTCGAAGTTGACCAGTCCGTCGCAATTCACATCATTTGCACACACATAAGACTTTGACGTAAAGAGCGTGCCGCAGGTGTCCCACGCAGACTGAGCAACCAGTGCCGAAACGAAGCAACTGATGTCGTCAAAGTTAATCAGCCCATCGCCGTTCGAATCGCCGATGCCGACCGGCGCCGCGCAATCGATCAGCACGACGACGGTGAACTCGACCGCTGCCGAGCCACAACCATTCTGAACGGTGAAGCGATAGTTGCCCGCGTCGGCTGGCTCAGCCGAGCCGAGATCGATGGACACCAAGCCGGAACCCGGACCACCGCCGACGATGAGCTCCTCGCCGCCCTTGGCCGGCAGCCTCACCAACTCGAACCGGCAAATCGCTACGCCAAAGTCGAACGACAACGCCAGTCGCTCACCCACCGCAATGCGGATCGGAGACGGAACCGGCGGAAGGACCGGCGCGAGGTCCGAAACGGTCACTGTCAGCGGGTTGGATAGAACGAATCCGCAGCCATTTGAGACGCGGCAACGGTATTCGCCGTTATCCGTCAGCGCTGCGCTGGCGATCGTAAACGTCGCGCTCGTCGCACCCGCGATCTCCGTGTCGCCGCGCAGCCATTGGAACGACGTGGCGTCATCGGCGGCAATCGTCAGCGTAATCTCCGCGCCGACGCACAAACACGCCGTCGGCTCGGCAGTCGGTTGCTGCGTGATCGTCGGCACGTCGGCATCGACGATGACCGTCACGGCCGCGCTCGTCGTCACGCCGCAGCCGTTCGAAACCTGGCAGTCATACGAGCCGTCATCCGCGACGGTCGCCGCTGCGACGCTATACGTCGCGCTGGTCGCGCCGTCGATCGGCGTGCCGTTACGCCGCCAGACGAAGCCTTCGGCATCATCCGCCGCGACGGTCAGCGTGAACGATTGTCCGACACAGAGCGGGTCCGGTGCATCCGGCTCAGAAGTAATCACCGGCGGCGCAGCGTCGATTACCACGGTGAACGGCTTCAGCGTGAATGTGCCACAGGCGTTGGTAATCACCGCGTCATAGCTGCCGGCATCGGTCAGCGCGACCGACGCGATGCTCAGCGTCGCGGCGGTCTGAGTCGCCAGCGGGGCGCCATCCAAGCGCCACTGGAACTGGGCCGGACCGCCCGAAGTCAGCGGGATCGTCACGCTCAACGCATCGCCCACACACAGCGGCAGCGGCGGCGCGAACTTGCCCACGACCGGCAAGCCGTCATTGATCACGACCTCCACAGCTGCGCTGGGCCTCGGTCCGCACCCGTTCGAAACCACGCAGTCGTAGCTGCCGGCGGATGCCGGCGACGAGGGATCGATCGTCAGCGTGGCGCTGGTCGCGCCCTGGATCGGCGTGCCGTCGAGGCGCCATTGAAAGGCTTCGCCGTCCGTCGCCGCGACGGTCAGCGTAATCGGATCGCCCGCGCAAACTGGGCCGGCAATCGTCGGCTGGGTTGTAATGCTCGGCACGACATCATCGACGACAACCGTGACCGGGTTGGTCCTAATCGTGCCGCAGCCGTCAACGATCTCGCATTCATACACGCCGGAATCGGCGCTCCCGGCCGGATCGATGACCAGTGAAGAACTGGTCGCGCCGAGAATATCCACGCCGCCGACGCGCCACTGAAAGCTCGGTCCTTCGAGGTTGTCGGAAGCGACCGCAACCGTCAGCGTGAAGCCGGCGCCCGCACACAACGGTGGCGGAGCGGTCGGCTGCTGCTTAATGACGGGGCTATCGCCCAGCGCCACTTCAAACGCCACCGCGTCTGAGCCGCAGGCATTTCGCCCGGTGATGACATATCGACCGAAGCTCTCCGCGGTCAGCGGTCCGATCGTGATCGTCTCCTTGTTGAACGGCAAGGCGACTCCCGATCCGCCGTCTGAGAAGAAACGCCACTCAATCGTGGTCGCACCGGACACGTCCGCCGACAGCGTGAGCGTGTCGCCGACGCAGGCGATGATATCCAACGTTGGCTCGCCATTGCTGCTGTCCAGAAAAGAGACATCCGGCGGCGCCGTGCGAATCGTGATCGTGACGGAAGCGCACTCACTGACCGAGCCGCAGCGCGTCTCCCAGCGGGCGAAATAGGTGGTCGTCTCTTCCGGGAGCGATTCAAGCTCCAGCGGGTTGCCTTCGCCGATCGGCTTACCCTCTCCGCAGCCGCCGACATACCAGCGCAGCGTTTGGCCTAAGCCGCCCTCACTCGACACCGAGAGTGTGATCACGGGGTCGCCGTTGAGGATCTGCTTCTGTTTCTGCTCGATGCAAAACTCGTCGTCGGGCACGACTACGATCACCGGCGGCGTCGTCGGCGGATCAGGGCAAAGGCTGAAATCTCCCAGATATTCGCCCTTGAGCGCCGCACACGATTCGCGGCTGGTCTGAATGCAGGTTCCGTCGGACAGGCAGCAAGCGCCCGGACAAAAGCGCTCATTGTCGCCGCCCAGCCGCAGAACCCGCGTCTCCGGGTTAGCCAGCGATGCTTCGACAAAGCCGAAGTTACGCACCACCGCCCAGCGATAGGCGCCTTCCGCCGTGCGCGCGATCTCTCCGCCGGCCCAGCCGCCAAACGAACCGCCTTGCCAGATGCTGTCTTCATCACACTCCAACACGCGCGTCAGCGCTTGCGGCAGCAGCGGCAAGCCGTCTTGCGCGGTTCGCGCGCCCAGCTCAACGCCGCCAAAAAACGCGGCATACTGCGCTTGCTGCGCGATTGGAAAGATGCTGTCGAAGTAGCTGACTGCATCGGCGGCCGCGAAGCCGGCGAGTTGCGATGCCGCGGCCGTGTCGACGACGCCGTTATTGTCGACATCCAGATCGCCGCCGACAGAGAACGGAAATACGCCGGAGCCAAGCACAAATGTCGATGCGCCATTATCCAGATCCTGCCCCGCTGGCGTCGTGACATCGACAACAATGCTGTCGGCGTCAGGCGGAGGAACCAGCGCGCCGACGGGATTCAGCCGCACAACCAGCAGCCCATTCGCGCCGAGGCTGAACGCGCCCAGGTCGAGCACGACGCGAATGCGCCCGCGGTCGAACTGATCACCGTCGATCTGGATGAAGCGATATCCTGCCAGACTCGCCGCGGCGGGGCCACGGATTTCAATGACCTCGCCGCCACGGTTGAGTCCGGGCGGGTTCACAACGATTTCGCTCAGAAAAACCTGAGCGGCGACCGAACCGGTCGCCAGCAGCGCCATCGTGACGGCGCAAAGCGCAAGCAGTGGACGGACCATGCGATTGACTCCTCTCCCCGGCATCGTCTCTCAGCGTTACATAACAGCTCTGCGAAACGAACTAATCCTGGCGTGATATTTTACAAGAACAGCGACACGCTATGAAGCGGATTGCCCTGTCTCCGCGCGGAAATTCTGAGTTTTTCTAGGATCGATAGGCCGCCCCGCACGCCGCGCACCCATCCATCCGGCTTTTTTCCTATTTCCGGCGAGCAACGCTATCATCGCTTGCGGCTACATTCCGCCGTCTGCGGCCGCAACCAGTGACGCTGCAGACGCTGCTTCAGCGCGCGGCGAAAGCCGGGCTGAATGAACGTAGTCCGAAAATGATCGCCGATGGCGATGGATAGGATGAATTCAAGGATGATGCGAATGACGACCTCGCGTATTGGCTGGGTGAGCGGCGCTCGTTGGGTTATGGGTACGACGGCCTTGTTGGCGCTGTGCGCGGCGCTGGGTTGTGATAACTCGATGTCCGCGGGCGCCGGCCGAGCGAGCGCTTCACTGCGGAGCTTTCCTTTGGATCAACTCCAGACCTCGACCGTCAAGGCTGGCGTCAATACCTTCCGGGTCTGGCTGGCGCTCACCCCGGCGCAGCAGAACGAGGGTTTGATGTTCGTGCCGCCGGAGGAGATCGCCGACGATCAGGGCATGCTGTTCGTATTCCCACGGGAGGAGCAGCGCGGCTTCTGGATGCTGAACACGGTCACGCCGCTTGATATCGCCTTCACACGCTCAGACGGGCGTATCGTGAAGATCTGGCAGATGCCGCCGCAGACCTTGCAGACGTTTCCCTCGGTCGAGCCGGCCATGTTCGCGCTCGAGGTCAAGCAAGGGACGTTTTCACGACTGAACATCCAAGAGGGCGACCGGCTGGAGATACCTCAAGAGGTCTTTGAGAAGGCCGGACTGGCGATGCGGGGCTCGTAGCGGCGCGGGGTGCTGGTCGAGAACCTTGCTGCAACGCCTGCCCCTCAAGTCGCACAGACAGTCGCTCTGTGGCGTCGGCCCTCCGTGGCCGACGGAGTCTGCCACCAGTTCAGAATGTCCACCCGACTCCGCGTTGGGTACGGAGTCCCAACGGTACAGCGCGACGTCAGTTCCCCCCACAAACGCCCCGATATCCCCTTATCACATTATCACGCGATTCACACCAGTCCCGACCTACTTTTTCAATTCGGGCGCATAACGATCCGGCTCGCCCGCTTGGACTGCGCTGCGATACTCGGTGATGCCGTCCTGATAGGCGCCCGTGTCGAGCAGCGCAAGACCCAAAAACAGCGCCAACAGAAACATCGAGAACAATAAGACCAAGCCGTTAAATGGCCGATCCCAGCGCAGGTGCATGAAGTAGAGCGCCACCAACGAAGCCTTCACCGTGGCGATAACGAGGGCCAGGATGATGCCAAAGCTGCGGCTGAATTTCCATTCCGGGCCAGAGAGCCATACGGTCACCGCTGTCAACACCAGCAACACCACCAGGATGCCCAAAAGCAGGCTGGTGGGAACGACGTGACCGACGCCATGATGCCCGCCGCCATGAGCATGGCCATGAGCGGCGCTGTGACCGTGACTGCCGGCGGGTGTCGTATGCGCATCCATCGCGAATTACCTCGATATCGATCGGCCCGGCGCTTTGCGGCGGCGGACGTATCGGCCAGTCTGTCTCACTCATGGCGGCGCCGTCACAGTTGACGAAGCCGACTCAACTCATCACACCGCTCGCCTGTGCAAGTCGCAAGCATCGGTCTTGTGCCGCCGCGACCATGCAGCCGGCCAGCATCACTGAATCAGATACAGCAGCGGGAACAGATAAATCCAGATAAGGTCGACCAAGTGCCAATAAAGGCCGCCCAGATCGACCGGCGTAAAGTAGTCGGCGGAAAAATCGCCGCGATTTGCCCGCCAGATCAGCCACGCAATCACAATCATGCCGATGAGCACGTGAATGCCGTGCAATCCGGTCATGACGAAATAGATGCCGAAGAAAATATGAACGTTGCGGGTCTTGTCCTTGGTGAAATCGGGCAGTTCATGCCCGCCGCCATGGCCGGCGTCGGCCTTGGCCAACGACAGCCCGGTCGGCGCCGCGCCGGCCGGCTTGAAATTCCAGGCATCCGCCGCGGCTGTCCCGATGGCAGCCGCCGCTCCTGCTGCGGCGGGTGCAGCAGCGCTTGGCGCGGCCGCGTGCGAATCGCCATGGGGCGCAGCGGCCTTTTCCGGGACAGAGCCGGCCACCGGTGCGGCGGCAGTGTCTCCGTGCGCACGATCACCCGGGTGGCTGGCCGGGGCATGGGGGTCGCCGTGGCCATGCTCGCCTTCGCCATGCGGGTGCGGTGCGTAGTTGTGGCCCCAGAGCAGACCGTGCTCAATCTTGGCTTTGTACTCAAAGAACTTCACAACCATGAAGCCCAGACCGCCGAGGAACGTCAGCGAGAGCAGAATCACGAGCGCCTGCTTGGCGCCGCGCTGCGCCGCGGTGACGGCGCACGCCATCGTAAAGCTGCTGGCGAGCAGGATGACGGTGTTGATCGCGCCCATCTTCTTGTCGAGCGCGAGATGGCCGACGTCGAAGATCTCCGGATGATTCGCGCGATAGATCGCATAGGCGCAAAACAGCCCTGCGAACAGCAGTATTTCGGTCGCAAGAAACAGCCACATGCCAAACTTCGTCGCGTCGAACTGCTGCACCGGCGAATCAAAATGGTGCTGCAGGAACGGCGGGTGCGCGTGGTCGTGGCCGTGCCCGTGGTCATGACCCGCGGCATGGCCGTGGCCGGCATGTGAACTCGGTTGAACGATGTCCGCCATTCGCTTCCTCGTACGGTTCGGAACTACATCACTCGTCGTTGCCCGACGGGGTCGACCATCACCGTCAACACCGTCGGCGCCGGATTCGCCGTCGGCCACAGAGGACCGACGCTACAGTGCACTTCGTACTTCGCTATTCGAAATTCGCACTTCAATGCGCCGTCGCCGCGCTAAACGGCACCGGCGTACCCACATATCCACCGGTCTTCGGATCGTACCGCAGGTTGCTGTAGTCGTACGGATCGCCCGCAACCGGCGTCGAGTCGAAATTCGCCAGCGGCGGCGGCGAAGGCGACTGCCACTCCAGCGTCGCCGAGCCCCACGGATTGGCCGGGGCCGGCCGCCCGCGCATCAGCGACTGAATCAGACAGATTGCGCACGTCACGAAGCCCGCCAGCATGATGTAGGCCCCGAGCGTCGAGATCTGGTGGTAGGTCTGGAACTCCGGCGGATAGTTGTAATAGCGTCGCGGCATGCCCTGCGAGCCCATGATGAACTGCGGGATGAACGTCGTGTTGAAGCCGATGAAGATCAGCCAGAACGCGATTTGCCCCAGCAACTCGCTATACATCTTGCCGGTAATCTTGGGCCACCAATAATGGATGCCGCCGACGAACGCGATGATCGTGCTGCCCATCATCACGTAGTGGAAGTGGGCCACGACAAAGTAGGTGTCATGCAGGTGCACGTCGGAGGCGAGCGCCCCGAGCGGCAAACCCGTCAGTCCGCCGATTGTGAACAGGAAGATAAACGCGATGCCGTACAGCATCGGGGTCTTCAGCGAAATGCTGCCCTGATACATCGTGGCAAGCCAGTTGAAGACCTTCACCGCGGAAGGAATCGCGACGCTATAGGTCAGCAGGCTGAAAATCGAGTTCATCACGCCCGACTGGCCGCTGACGAACATGTGATGGCCCCAGACCAGGAAGCCGAAGAGCGCGATCGCCACCGAGCTGTACGCGATGAACTTGTAGCCGAAGAGCCGCTTGTGCGTGAACGTGCCGATCAGCTCACTGGTCACCGCCATGCCCGGCAGAATCATGATATAGACCGCCGGGTGCGAGTAGAACCAGAAGAAGTGCTGATAGAGCACCGGGTCGCCGCCGACCGCCGGGTCAAACAGACCCAATCGCATGTTTCGCTCGGCCATCAGCAGCAGCACGGTGATGCCGATGACCGGCGTCGCCAGCACCTGAATTAATGCCGTCGCATACATGCCCCAGAGGAACAGCGGCAGGTTGAACCAGGTCATGCCCGGCGGGCGCAGCTTGTGGATCGTCACCATGAAGTTAAGGCCGGTGAAGATCGAGCTGAAGCCGAGGATGAAGACGCCCGTCAGAATCCAGATCACGCCGAGCATCTTGCTGCCGAGAGCCGGGTCGCTCGAATAAGGCGTGTAGAAGGTCCAGCCGGTGTCGATGCCGCCCCAAAGCAGACTGATGATCGCCAGCCCCGCGCCCGTGCACCAGAGATAGAAACTAAGCAGGTTGATGCGCGGAAAGGCCACGTCTTTCGCGCCGAGCATCATCGGCAGAACGAAATTTCCTAGGGCCGCGGGAATGCCCGGGATGATCACGAGAAAAACCATGATCGCGCCGTGCAGCGTGAAGAAGCGGTTGTACATATCGGCGTCGACGAACGTGCGTTGCGGAGTCAGCAACTCGGTTCGCAACAGCGTCGCAAAGAGACCGCCGACAAAGAACGCGCTCAGGATGCCGACGAGATACATGATCCCGATGCGCTTGTGATCGAGCGTCAAAGCCCATGAGAGCCAGCCGCTCGAACAATTCAGGTAATTGACCGCCGGGCGCGTGTCGGCGTGGGCGGGTAGGCCGACGCCGACGGATGGATTGATCGTGCTCATGCCGCAACTCCGCAATTCGCGAGCGGCCGGGCCGCTCGGGCAATCTTTCCGCAAACAACTACTTGGGCTTAATCGTCTTCATGAACTTGATGATCGCGTCGATCTGCCGATCGGATAGTTGTCCTTTGAACGTCGGCATGACGACGGCCTCGTACCCCTTCACCTTCTTGTTGTTGGGATAGAGGATCGATTCCTTGAGGTAGTTTTCATCTGAGGGGACGCTCTGACCGTCGGCCATCAGCGTCTGCCGGCCGAAGATGCCGTCCTTGCCGCCCCAGCTCGGGCCGGTGTTGGCGCTGCCGTCGATCGAGTGGCAGACCTTGCAGCGCTGCTTCCAGATTTGCTCGCCGACCTGTTCGTCGGAAGCGCCCTTCGACCACGGGTCGCGATCCGACTTGAGCCAGGCCTCAAAATCGGCCTTGGTCTCGTGTACGACGACGCGCGAGAGCATGTCCGAGTGGCTCGTGCCGCAGAACTCCGTGCACAGCGCCAGGAACTCGCCGGCCTTGGTCGGGGTGAACCAAATCTTGGTGTAACGGCCTGGTACGGCGTCACGCTTGATGCGAAACGCCGGCACATAGAAGCTGTGCAGAACATCCTGTGACTGGATCAACAGGCGGGTCGGCTGATTCTTCCACGTGTGCAATTCGGCGCCATAGTGCGTGCCCGGCTCGAGCGTCGTGCCGGCATAGGCAAACGTCCAGTTCCATTTCTGGCCGATGACGCCGATCTCGTAAGCATCCGCCGGCGGGGTGGTCAGATCGATATAGCCGCGGAAGCCGCCCCAAAACATGAACACCACGAGAATCAGCGGAATAATCGTCCAGGTCAATTCAAGCGTGGTGTTGTGGGAAACCTGGCTCTCTGCCGGCTGGCCCTCATAGCGACGGCGATAGCGAATCGGGAACCAGATCGTCAGCACCGTAATCAGCGCGAGGAAGAACAGCGAGACATAGAGGATGAAATCCCAAATGGCGTCGATGCCTTTGGCCTGTGTGCTCGCGGCGACAGGCAACCAGAAGCTGCCCTTCTCCGGCGCAATCGGCGGGAGCGGACGCTCCTGCATCGCCGCCGCAGGTTTGGTTGTCGCGGGCTGCGTGGTTGCAGGAGCCGCGCCGCCGGCAGGCGCCGAGGGGGCGACCGCGGCCGCCGGCGTCGTCGAAGCCGAACCTGTCGGCGTCTCGGCCAAGGCCGCGCCGAGCACCAGGCCGCACGTCAGAAAAAGTGAGATAGCTGCGTATTTCATGCCGGTTTTGCCGTAGTCGTCGGGTGCTGCGCCGTGATCTCAGCGAGCCGTCGCTGATCACGCCGCCACAGCCGCCAGACGAAGATTCCCAGAATGATCGCGGATGCCGCGCCGCCGGCGCGGACGATGTTCATCGCCGCCAAGCCGTACTTGCCGGCCTTCGCGTCGTAATGAAAGCAGTACATCATGAACCGCTCCGCCGCGGAGCCGATCTTGCCCTCGGCCGCCTCGAGCAGCGAAAGCTTCAACGTCTGAGCCTGATACTCGAGACCGACCAGATAGCGCGAGATGCGCCCATCAGGCGTGCAGATCATGATGGCGGACGGGTGCATCCACTCCTGCCGCTCGTTGTTCCACTTGACGTTGTAGCCGGTCGCGTCGCAGATGGTCTTGATGCTCGCCGAGCGCCCCGTCAGAAATTGCCAGCCGCCGCCGGTGCGCCCATACTCGCGCAGGTATGACTGGCGCTTCTGGTAAGCCAGCACGTGATCCTCGAGCGGATCGAAGCTGATCGTGACCAGTTGAAACTTGTCGCCGGCGTCCCAGTTGAGTTCCTTCAGCCCGTTGAGCAGGCCGGTGAGCTGCAGCCCGCACAACATCGGACAGCGGAAATAATTCAGCGTGAGAATCACCGGACGCTTGCCGTCAAAGAACTCACGCAGCTTGACCGGGCGGCCATCGGCATCCATGAACGGCGTATCCAGCGGCAGCGGCTGATCACGCTTCTCGACCAACTCGACGCCCTGCAACTCCGCCGGCGGCGGATCCGCCCGATCCGGCGCAGCAACCGCGCTCGACGCCCGCGCCACGCGATTTTCAACGATCGCCACAGAGCTGCGCTCGCCCGCTGCGGCAATGCCCGGCTCGGCGGGAGCAGGCGGCTCGGCGCAGGCCCAAACGCTCAGCCAGCCGGCCAGGCCGATGCTCATGCGCGTCATCTCTCTGTTTCGCCGAATCGCCATCTTGCTTCGCCTTGCTCGACCCGTTACTTCATCTCAGGACGCGGCTTTCGGCCGCGCGCTACTGCTGCCGGCTTCACTTCTGCGGCGCCGACGGATTCGCATCTGTCGGCGTCGTAGCTGTGGGAATGTTAGGCAGCGGCTTCCCGGCCTTCACATCGCGTACTGTACTTTCAATCGCTTTCGCAATCGGGATGGAAACGACGTTGCGATCCTTATCGACCCAGGCATATCCGCCCAGCTTGCCAAGCTGGGTGGTCTTGATCTGGGGGTGATCCGGGTTGTCGCGCTTTTCAAGCTTGGCCACGTCGTCCGTGTTTTGCGCGCTGTAGTACATCGCCTCCGTCGCGAAGACGATCGCTACCAGCACGATGATGCCGATGAAGCCATAGACGAACGTCGGCAGCGCGCTCGGGTCGCGCTCCTCCTCGCGAACGATCAGCGTGTCGTTATTCGTGCTCGTTTGCTCGTGCATCATTCGCACCTTTCATTCGTCGCACAGCCAGCCTCACCGCGAGACGGCGCATGGCGCCTTGCGGCGGCGCTAGAAATTCTCAAACGCCAGCGATTCGGTCAGGCGCGGGTCGCGCTCCGCGATCAGCGAGCGGCTCGCCGCCTGCTTCGTCACAAAGTGCACGAAGAAACCCAGCATCGCGATCAGCAGCGTGAAGTCCGTGATCTGCAGCGGCGCCGGCACTTCCGGCAGCGGCAGGCCCGGAAGGCCCCACGGCCGCGGAATCACCAGATAGTACAAATCAACCCAATGCATAAAGAGCAGCCAGCACGCCGCTACAAACAACCAGTCGGCCTTGCGCTTGGGAACGCGCGAAATAATCGCGAAGAACGGCAGCACAAAATGCCCCACCAGCAGAAACATGCTGACGAAGCGCCACCACGGCGTTTCCCACCGCGCCTGGAACCACGGCGTCTCTTCCGGCAGATTCGCGTACCAGATCAGCATGAACTGGCTGAACGCGATATAGGTCCAGAAGACGACAAACGCGAAGCTCAGCTTGCCGATGTCGTGAAAATGCTCCGGCGTGATCGAAAGCGTCAGCCGGCCGCTTCGCTGCAGCACGACGATCGCCACCGCCAGGAAGGACATGAACCCGAGCACGCTGCCCGCGAAGAAATAGACGCCGAAGATCGTGCTGAACCAGTGCGGGTTCAGGCTCATCAGGATGTCAAACGCGAAAAACGTCAGCGTAAAGCCGAAGAGAAACAGCGAGACCGGGCTCCAATACTGCATTTTCCGGGAATGTTCCGGGTCGCCGCTGCTGTCCTGCGCAACCGAGTTGCCGACCAGAAAGCGCGACAAGAGCATCCATGATCCGAAATAGATCGCCAGCCGCACAAACAGAAACGGCAGGTTGAGATAAGGCGTCTTGTGCTGAAGGATCGTGTCTTTGGCGACGGCTTCCTTGCTCGTCCAGAGATAGACGCCCTCATTGCCCGTGACGATCGGAATCAGGATCGGCAGGAAAAGCAGCGCCAGCACCGGAAAAATGCCGACGACATTCTCCGCAAGCCGCCGCACAACCACGCTCCAGCCCGCCTTCGTTACGTGATGGATCAGCACGAAAAAGAGCGCGCCCAAGGCGAGGCTGAGAATGTAGCAATAGTTGAGGATGTAGCTGCGGAAGAAAACATCCCAGCGGACCAGCGTCGTCAGCGCCAGCGCGAAGCTGACGCCCAGCCCGCCCAGCCCGACCAAGAGCGCCGGCTGCGCCAGGCGCGGCGCGAGATCGCCGAGTTGGCGCACCTCGCGGGAGTAGTCGATCGTGTGGCCGTGTGCACTCACGCGGGTCTACTTCCTTTCCTTCAATTGCTGAAGCTGCTCCGCCGGGACATCGCCCGGCGTGGTCGCCTGGCTGCGCTGCAACGCGCGGATGTACGCGGTAATCGCCCAGCGGTCGTCTTCGGGTATCTGGTCGGCATAGGCCGGCATCGTGCGAATTCCGTTGCTGATGACGTGGAAGTAGTAGCCCACCTCCCGCGCCTTGATCGCGTCGTCGTGCAGATTGCCGGGGTTCACCCACGTCGACTGCAGTTTCTCGACCGCGCGGCGATTGACCATGCCGTCGCCATACCCGGCATAGCCGTGGCACGGGGCACAGTAGATATTGAACCGGGCCTGGCCGCGCTCCACGAACTCTTCGTCAAACATGGCGAGAATCTGCGGCGGGAAGGTCGTGACATACTTGCCGCCGACCTTGCCCTCGAAATAGTGCGCATCGCGCGAGATCAGCTTCGCGTCGCCGCGCGCCACCGTGTTCAGCACCGGCAGCCGCGATGAGCGGCCGTCGTTGAAGAGCGGGTGCGGCTGCTGGCTCTTGAAGCGCTCCTGATTGTCCATGTCCTGGATGATGTGGATGCGCGGCTCGGCCGACTTGCTGAACCACGAGCGGTAGGCCAGCGCCGGCGGAATCAGCGCGAAGCACGTGGCGATCGCCAGCGCCCATTTCAAATACAGCGGGAGCGCCGTCGTGCCGAAGTCCTCGACGCGCTCGACCGGACCACTGCCGCCGAGCGATTCGAGAAACTGCGTCGTGCGATAGGTGTCGAACTTCGGATCATCGACATCGACGCGGATGAAAAACCGGTCGCTGGTGGCCCGGCGGAAACGCGGATTGCGCAAGAGAGCCTGATTCAACATCGGCAAGCCGTTGACGCCCAGCATGCCGAAGACCGCGCCAAACGCCGAGAAGAGCACCGTCAACTCGAACATGACCGGGATGTTCGCGGGGATGCTGAATTGCGGCTTGCCGCTGATCCAATAGTCGTAGCTTTGCAGAAACGTCGGGATGATGCCGACGTAATCGCGCGGGTTGAGCGAGTTCATGTAGAGCTGCATGCCCAGACCGGTCATCGCGCCGATCAGGCCGCAGCACAAGATGAAATAAGGCAGGCGCGTCGTCCGCACCCCCATCGCGTGCTCGAGATGGTGCACCGGATAGGGCGTGTGCGTGTCCCAGCGCGTGTAGCCGGCGTCGCGCACTTGCTCCGACGCGGCGATCAGCTTCTTGGGGTGATCGAATTCGACCAGCAGGCCGACCAGCTTGCCCGCCGTCGGCGCGCCTGCGCCGCGCTCGCCGAGCGAGCCGAGGCGCGAGCTGTGCGGCGATGTCGTCAGTGTGCTCATGCGGGGCTCCCGGCGAGGTGGCCGACGCCGCCGTGCTCAGGCCCGTGCTGCGTCGGCGCGGCGTGACGGCCTTCGGCCATCTGCTTCTGGGTATGCGGCATGACCGCCTTCAGTTCGGCGATCGCGAAGATCGGCAGGAAGCGGATAAAGAGCAGGAAGAACGTAAAGAACAACCCGAAGCTGCCGATCAGCGTGAGAATTTCGACCCACGTCGGGTAATACGCATCCCACGCCGACGGCAGGAAGTCGGAACTAAGCGATGTGACAATGATCACGAAGCGCTCAAACCACATGCCGATGTTCACGAAGATCGAAATGATCGACATCGCGATCAAGCTCTGGCGGATGCTGCGGAACCAGTAAAGCTGCGGAATGATCACGTTGCAGCTCACCATGATCCAATAGGACCACGCATACGGTCCGAGCGCGCGGTTGATGAAGGCGTAGACCTCGTAGTTGCTGCCCGAATACCACGCGATGAAGAACTCCATCATGTACGCATAACCGACCATGCTGCCGGTCGCGAGCGTGATCTTGTTCATGTTGTCGAGGTGGTGCAGCGTCACAATGTCCTGCAAGCCGAAGAACTGCCGCGCGGGAACCAGCAGCGTCACCACCATCGCGAAGCCGCTGAAAATCGCGCCCGCGACAAAGTAAGGCGGGAAGATCGTCGTGTGCCAGCCGGGCAACTGCGACACCGCGAAGTCGAAACTGACGATCGAGTGGACCGAAAGCACCAGCGGCGTGCTGAGTGCGGCGAGAATCAGATAGGCCTTCTCATAGCGATGCCAGTGCCGGGTCGAGCCGTTCCAGCCGAGCGAGAAGAGGCCGTAAAGCATCTGCGCCAGGCGATTCTTGGCGCGGTCGCGGAGCGTCGCGAGGTCGGGAATCAGTCCGACGTACCAGAAGAGCAGCGAAACCGTCAGATAGGTGTTGACCGCGAAGACGTCCCACAGCAGCGGGCTGCGGAAGTTGGGCCACATCGCCATTTGATTGGGCAACGGGAAGAGCCAATACACCACCCAAACACGGCCGATGTGAATGCCGGGAAACATCGCGGCGCAGATGACCGCGAAGATCGTCATCGCCTCGGCGAAGCGGTTGATGCTGGTGCGCCACTTCTGGCGAAAGAGAAAGAGAATCGCGCTGATCAGCGTGCCCGCGTGGCCGATACCGACCCAGAAGACGAAGTTCGTGATGTCGAAGCCCCACGAGACCGGGTTGTTCAGACCCCACACGCCCACGCCGTTGAAGAATAGATACCCGATCATCGCCCCGAGCATCATCAACACGGCCACGCTGACGCCAAACGCAACGTACCACGCCGTCGGCGTCTTGGGCAGTTCATTGATGCCGGCGACTTTGTCGGTGAGCGTGGTGAGGTTGTGATCGCCCAGAACCAGCTCGGGGCGCCGGCCCGGCTCGCGCGGGGTGTTGTCAAAATCGACGATAATCGAAGCCATGCGCGTTTCCCGTTCGGGTTAAATCACTTCGTGCTATGCGGCACGGGTCTCCCGTGTGGCACGGGTCTGCGACCCGTGTACGGTCTCGACAGGTCTGCAACCCATCGAGTCGGACCAGCCGGAGTTCTACCCATGCGCCCCATGCCCGGCATCCTTTTTCTCGCCCGGATGCCCATGCCCATCATGCCCGCCGCCCGGCTCATTGGGGTTTCGCAACTTCGCCAAATAGAGCGTGCGCGGCTGGGTCAGCAGTTCCGACAGCATGCCGTACGAGCGGTCGTGCTTCTGCAACTTCGCGATGCGGCTCTCGGGGTCGTTGAGATTGCCGAAGGCGATCGCATCCGTCGGGCAGGCCTGGGCGCACGCCGGCACGATCGCGCCATCCGGAATCGGCGCGAGCGGCCCGCCCTGGTTGGCGTTCCGCAGCGGAATCGTGACGGCCTTGATGCGTTGCACGCAATAGGTGCATTTTTCCATGACGCCGCGGCTGCGCACGGTCACGTCGGGGTTATGCACCATCTTCTCAATGTCGGTCAGTTCAAGCTGCTTGAGCTTCCCGGGCTTGATGAAGATGTTGGCGTGCTTGCTGCGCGGGTGGGCCGGACCGTTGTGGTTATAGAACCAGTTGAACCGGCGCACCTTATATGGGCAGTTGTTGTTGCAGTAGCGCGTCCCGACGCAACGGTTGTAGACCATCACGTTCAGGCCTTCCTGATCGTGCACCGTCGCCGCGACGGGACAGACCTGCTCGCACGGAGCGTTCTCGCAGTGCATGCAATTGACCGGCTGGAAACAGACCGCATCGGGCGACTGCGTGTCGGATCCGCGGAAGTAACGGTCGATGCGAATCCAGTGCATCTCGCGCCCGCGGGCGACTTCATCCTTGCCGACGACCGGGATGTTGTTTTCCGCCTGGCACGCCGTCACACAGGCCGAACAGCCGATGCACGCGGACAGGTCGATCGTCATCCCCCACTTGTAACCGTCGTAGGGCTTATCTTCCCAAAGCTGCTTCAGGATCGGCAGGTGCACACGATGCTTGGCGAAATCCTTGTGATGCAGGAATTCGCTCAGCGGCGCCTCGCGATAAAGCTCCGGCAGACGGCGCTGAATTTCCTTCTTGCCGACATCCGACGTGATCGCATGATGGTCCTGCGTTCCGACCAGTTTGTAATGCGTGCCGGTCGCCGCGACCTTGGCCCCCGCGACGATCGCCTCCCCGCCCGTCGGCAGGAGCGGATAGACATTGACGCCCGCCTCCAGCGCGATCGGACCGGCATGCCGGCGACCATAGCCCAGCGGCAGCGTGATCGATCCGACCGCGTGCCCCGGCATGATGTACGCCGGCATGACCAGCGCCTGATCCCCTAGCTGAATGCGAAGCTGATCCCCCTTCTTGCTGATGCCGAGCTTGTCCGCGTCGGACGGCGCGATGAGCGCCGCGTTGTCCCAGGTCAGCTTGCTGACCGGATCGGGCAGCTCCTGCAACCAGGAGTTGTTGGCATAGCGCCCGTCGAAAACGCTGTAATCCTGGGCAAAAACCAGCTCAAAGCCGTCTGCCTTCGCGGGCGCGAGATCAGCCGGCGCTTTCGGCGCATCGACCTTCGCCGCCGCCGTTGCCGTGCCCGCGACCACGCCGTCATGCAGAGCCTGATTCCACGCCAGATCGAAATCCGCCGCTTCTGGCCGGCCCGTCAGCATCGCTTGCAATGTCCGGCGGACGAGCGAATACGAATCCGTTGCAGCTTCGCCCGTGACTTGCGCGATCAACTCGAGCGGCGTGCGCCCGGCGTACAACGGCTCGATCAACGGCTGCGTAATGCTGACGGTGCCATCGACCGCGCGGACATCGCCCCAGCTCTCCAGAAAATGCGCCTTGGGCAGGTGCCACGTGCACAGCCGCGAGGTTTCATCCAGCCGATCCGAGAGATGAATCGCGACCTTGGCCTTGCCGAGCTTGTCCGCGAGCTTCAGCGACCCTGGCGCGGCGTACGCCAGATTTGTGCCGAGCAAAAGCAGCGTGCCGACCTTGCCGGCGTCGAGCGCCTCGGCCAGCGTCTGCAATGCCTTGGCATGGGTCGGACGATCGGCGTCGGCCACCTCAAGATAGCTGACGGTTTTGCCGGTATTGCCGAGAGTGTGGTTGAGCACACACGCGAGCGCATGCACCTCCGCCGGTTGCCGCGGCCCCGCCATGACAACACTCTTGCCCTTGTGCGCTTTCAAGTCGTCGCTGATTTTCGTAATTGCGTCTTTCGCTCTTGGCGGGAGCGCCCCAACGTCGGCCGCGGCGCCCGCCACGACCTTCGCGAGCTGCGACGCGAGCGCGCCAATATCGCCTGAGCGGACCGCGAAACGGTGGTCGGCATTGGCGCCCGTGATGCTGTATGTGCTCTCAACCACGTACAGGCGCGACATGTGCCCATCTTCGGCGGAGCGGCGCGCCGCGAAATCGCGCGCTAACTGCAACGACGCCGGATGTGACATCAGAAAATCGCTGTCGAGACTGACGATGATCTCGGCCTTGGTCAGGTCATAACGCGCCCGCAGCGGCCGACCATAGGCGCTGCGCGTGCCCTCGCGTTCGGCGTCGAACGACACCGGCTCATATTCCAGCCAGGTCGCCTTGGGCAGCGCTTTGCGGAAACGCCCCCGCAGTTCGGCCAGTGTGGGCGAGCTGGTTGCCTCGCAGACGACGAAAAATCCGTCGCCACCCGCACTGCGCACAGCCTCAAAATGCCCTTTTGCAAACGCATCAAAAGCATCCCACGTCTTGGGCGCCCAGCCGGCCGGCAGGCCCTCACCATGCCCCGCAGCCGAAGCCTGGTCACCCTTGGCCGCCGGGTCGCGCATCAGCGGTTGCGTCGAGCGATCGGGATCGTAGAGATCGAGGACGGCGGCCTGATGCAGATGATCGGATTTTCCACGGCTGATCGAGTGCTTGTCGTTGCCCTCGATCTTGATCGGCCGGCCTTCGTAACTCTTTGCCAGCAAGCCGGTCCCGTATCCATACCGATCGACGGCTGTGGCATAATGCACCGGGATGCCGGCGGTGCGGTTGTAGGGGTTCTTGGTGAAGGGGACGATCGTCTCTTTCGGCCAGCGACAGCCGGTCAGGCCGGCCAACGCCGCCGACGCCCCCATCAGCTTGAGGAAATTACGCCGCGAGGTCGGGGTGTTCAGCTCTTCGCCCAGCCCGGTGAACTCGCGATGAAGCAGCCCGACGAACTCCGGCGACTCGCCCAGCTCTTCGAAACTACGCCAGTACAAGTCTTTATCTGTCGGACGGTTCATTAGCGATGGCATGTCGAGCAATCCGTCGAGGGGTTGATGTTGTTCTGCTCACGCAATTTCCGGCCGTAGGTCAACTGATCCTCGCCGTTGGGCGGCTGCCACGACATGTTCGTAACTTCTTCAACCGGGCGGAGATGCTTCTCCGGCTGGCGATGGCAGTCAAGGCACCAGCTCATTGAAAGCGGCTCATGTTGCCAGACTTCGACCATCTTGTCGACCCGGCCGTGACACGACACGCAACCGACCCCGCGATTCACGTGAGCGGCGTGATTGAAATAGACATAATCGGGAAGATCGTGAACGCGAACCCACTCAACCGGCTTGCCCTCGACATAGCCCGTTCGAACCGGCTCCAGCTTGTTGCTCTCCGGCCAAATCACCGAATGGCAATTCATGCACGTGGTGGTCGGCGGAATCGCCGCATGGGCCGCCTTTTCGACGGTCGTATGACAGTAGCGGCAATCCATTCCCAACTCGCCGGCATGCAGCGCGTGGCTATACGGGACAGGCTGCTTGGGCATGTAGCCGACGTCGGTCGCATAGGGCGTCATCCCAAAGGTGACGACCAGACCGATGTAGAGCGGGAACGTCAAAACGAACAGCACCAAGCCCTTGCGGGCCAGGTTTGTCCATTTCGGGAAGATAAACGGCGTTGTGCTTGTTTCCATAATTTCGTACGTTCTTGTGGCGAAAGGATCATACGGATAGGCGGAGTCCGGTCAAGGGCGGGGCGGGGATTTCTCCGCATTTTGCGAAAGCAAAAAAATCACGCAATGAGCCTTGTTTTAGTGCGGATTGAATTTTGCACTGGCGCAATGTCAGTCACGCCGGATCGCTACGACTGCCCGCAGGCCGAAGTTGCGACTAAAATGGCATGAGACGGTTGAGCAGACGCCGACCGCGACCGGGAGCCGAGTGTTGATGAATCGCTGGGTCGGCCTACTCACGTTTGGGGCGATGCTGATTGCCAACGTGAGCGTCTTCACGCGCGACATCGTACCTGAGTGGTGGGCCGGCGATCCCCCCCCCACCGACGCCTCGACATTGACCACCGAACTCCCGGAGCGGAGCGTTCAGGTCGGCATTTTCAACTCGAGCGGGCAGCGCATCGGCAGCGGCTGGACCATGGCGAAGCGCTCAAACGACGTGGTCACCGTCAACTCGATCACACTGCTGGGACCGATCACGCTGCCGGGCGTGACTGACACACGCGCGCTGCGCATCGACACCGAAATCACCTATCAGAATCGCGACGCGCGCATCGACTCGCTCTCATTGAAAGTGAGCGGCCTGCCCGTGCCGATTGAAATTCAGGGGCAAAGCCTGCCGTCGGATCAGTTCCCGCTGGCCTACACCATCGGCGACACGCGCGGCACGTTTGTCCTGCCAGGCGGCGCGACGCGCGCCATGCGCGACGTGGTGCGCCCCTTCGACCGCATGCGCGATCTCTATGTCGGCCAGACCTGGCGGCTCAAGCTGATTGACCCGCTGGCGCATCTGCTCAACCCCGACAGTGAAGCCGAAGAGGTGCGCTTCGACTCAATCGTGGTGCGCGTGACTGAAAAAACCACGTTGAACCATGCCGGCATGCCGGTTGAATGTCTGATCGTCGATGCCGGCCGGATGAAAGCGTGGGTCGGCGAAGATGACGGCCGCGTGCTGCGCCAGGAGATTCAATTGCCGTTGTTCGGCAAACTGGCCCTGATCGACGAACCGTTTGTGCGCAGCGAATATCAGCGTGTGCAGCAGAAACTGGAGCATGCAGGACTGCCGCGCCGCGGGCCGCCGCCGCCAGGGGTTGAAACCGCTCCACGCGCGCCGGCCCGCCAGGATGAGCCGCCCGTGAGCTCAACGGCGCCCGCCAACCCGCCCGCACCGACCGCCCCTCCCGAGGAGCCATGAACGCCCCAGCGCACTCCACCACCGGCGGCGCCGTCACGCCGCAGTTCGATCCACATCGCAAACCGCTCGATGGCCGTTCCGGCGTGCCCCATGCGGCGCCCGCGATCGTGCGCCTTGAGCAGGTCAGCAAGACCTATGGCAGCCATGAAGCGCTGCACGACCTGAATCTGACTTTGCACGCCGGCGAAGTCTTCGCGTTTCTCGGCCCGAATGGCGCGGGCAAGACGACCACGCTGAAAATCACGACCGGCTTGCTGCGGCCCGACCGCGGCCTGGTGCAGGTCTGCGGGCATCTGATGGATCGCGAAGGACGCCTCGCCAAACAGCATCTGGCCTATGTGCCCGATCAACCCTTTATCTACGACAAGCTGACCGGGCGCGAGTTCATCAGTTTTTCGCAGCATATGTATGGCGTGTCAGACGCCGTCGCACGGCAACGGCTGGAACGACTGACCGAGCAGCTCGACATGCACGACTTTCTCGATCTGCTCTGTGAGACCTACAGCCACGGCATGAAGCAGCGCGTCGCGCTGGCCGCGGCGCTGATCCACGGGCCGCGCCTGCTGGTGGTTGATGAGCCGATGGTCGGCCTCGATCCGCGCACCATGCGCGTCATCAAGCAGATGTTTCGCGAACACGCCGTCGCCGGCGGCGCGGTCTTCATGAGCACGCACACGCTCGACATCGTCGAGCAGGTCGCCGACCGGATCGGCATCATCCGCAGCGGACGGTTGATCGCGCTGGGCACACTCGCGGAGCTGCGCGCGGGCGCGTCCGCGAATGAGCGGCTGGAGGACATATTCCTGCGCCTGACGGGGGAGGCGGAGTGACAAGAATGCAGAATGAAGAATGAAGAATGCAGAATGAAGAATGCAGAAGGCGCTGACGATGTAGCGTCGGCCCTCCGTGGCCGACGGCGTCTTCCGAACAGTCGTCGTGCACGACCAACACGCCATTGGTACGGAGCCCCAACGCTACAGACAGCTCGCGAACGGGCTGATGAGGATTGAAGCTTGAAGATGCCGCCGGAACAACCGACGCGAACCAAGCAGTTGCTGACGCTGACGCGCTTCCGGCTGCTGCAGATGCGCAACATCGTCGATCAGCAATTCCGCGAGGCGCCGTGGCGTTTCCTCATCATCCTGGTGCTGCTGGTGGTGATCTGGTGGTCGCTCTACCTGCTGCTGGCGGGCGTAATGAAGCTCGTCGCGCGCTGGGAATTTGTCGCGATTGTCGCCAATCAGCACATCTTTGTGCACTTCTTCCTGGTCCTCGCGGTGATGCTGGCGTTCAGCAACGCGATCCTGGCGTTCAGCTCGCTCTTCGGCCGGCGCGAGTCGGGCAGCCTGCTGGCCATGCCCGTGCACGGTCGTCAGGTCGTCATCGTCAAGTGGGTCGAAGGAATGATCCTCTCGAGCTGGTCGTTCCTCTTGCTGGGCGTGCCGCTGATGCTCGCGGTCGCCCGCGGCACCGCGGTCGAGTGGTACTACTACCCGCTCTTCATCGCCCATTTTTTGGGCTTCGTATTGATCCCGGCGACGTTCGGGCTGCTGGCGGCGTGGCTTGTCGCGATGTTCGCGCCGCGTCAACCGCTCGCGCTGGCCTTCTGGACCGGGGCCTTGCTCACCGTTTCCATCGGCGCCTGGATCTGGCGGATCGTCAGCCAGTCGGAAGACGCCGACCGCTGGCTGCAACTCTTGATGAACCAGTTGGCGATCGCCCAGCAGCCGCTCCTGCCCAGCACGTGGACGGCCAAGGGCATCGTCGCGGCGATCGAGCGGCAACTCTCCAGCAGCCTCTTTTATCTCGGCGTCGTGCTGGCCAATGCCTCCTTCTTTGCCTGGGTGACGGTCAACCTGATCGCGGCGAACTGGGCCGAGGCGTACAGCCGCGCCAACAGCGGCCGCCATCAGCCCCCGGTCCGGCGCGGCTACATGAGTGCCCTGCTCTGCCGCATTCTCTTCTTCTACATGCCGCAACCCTACCATGCCCTCCTGCTCAAAGACCTGCGCGGCTTCACGCGCGATGCGGCCCAGTGGACGCAGATGGTCATTATGTTCGGGCTGCTGGTGATCTATGCGGCGAATCTGCGGCGGCTGCCCGTCGACTGGAGCAACCCCGACCTCGACATGCGCAGCATCATCGCCGTGCTCAACCTGACAACGGTGAGCCTGATTCTGGCGACCTTTACCGGCCGGTTCGTCTTTCCGCTGCTGTCGCTGGAGAGCCAGCAACTGTGGCTGCTGGGGCTGTTGCCGATCCAGCGCTGGATGCTGCTGGTGGTGAAGTTCATCTTTGCATTCACGCTGACGGGGCTTTCGGCGATCATCGTCATGGGCGTTTCGCTCTATGCGCTGGAGCTGCCGGCGCGGGTCGCCCAATTGCAACTGGCCGTCTGCCTCTCCGTGTGCGTGGGCCTGTGCGGGTTGTCGATCGGCATGGGGGCGCGCTTCCCCATGCTGGGGCAGCGCAACCCGGCCCGCATCGCGGCCGGTTTCGGCGGCACGGTCAACCTGGTGGCCAGCATGATCTTTGTCACGATCGAAATGGCTGGAATTGCCTACGCCGGCCTGCGCGGATTTGGCGCGGTTGCCATCGGCGGCGGCGGCGCGTCGGAAGCGCTGCAAGCGTGGATCGTGCCCGGGCTGGTCTTGCTGGGATTCGTGGTCGCGGCGATCAGCTTGTGGATCGGCGGGCGGCACTTCGAGCGGCTCGAGTACTGACCAGACCACAATCGCCATCGCCACGACCAATTTTTGCAGAGCCACGACCGTCAGGGAGTGGTGAGATTTTTCCGTGAATCTCCGCTTCATTACGGTCGCGCGCCGCTGCGAGCGACGGGCCGGATTTATCCATAGAACAACATCGCCCACCGGGAAATCTGCCGGGGCGTTGACTACGATCACGCTCAAACGACATGTGAGGCGCGGCGTGGCGGCGCCTCAACCGATCCTTCGACGACAACCAAAGGAGACGAAATGGAACGCGCGATGTGGGCCGTGGCACGGCCGGCTCTGTTCCTGGTGATCGCACTGACGGCGTCGCACGGACCGGAAATTACACAGGCACAGACGCGCATTCTGCCGCTGGGCGACTCCATCACGCATGGCGGACAGGGTTACGCTTCCTACCGCTATCCACTCTGGTTCGCACTGGCGGGCGGCGGATTGGGCGTCGAATTTGTCGGCTCACGCACCGACTTATTTGGCGGCGGCGACCCGATCGCCAAGCTCTATCCGAGCTATTTCACCACGTTTGATCGCGACCATTCCGGCTTTTGGGGCTGGCGCACCGATCAAATCGCCGAGGTCATCGAGGGCATCAGCAGCGCTCAACTGCCCGACATCGTGATGATTCATCTCGGCTCCAACGACGTCGGCCAGCAAGGCGCGGCCGGCATCGCCAACGCCAACGCCAATCTGCGGTTGATCATCAGCCGGATTCGCGCCATCCGTCCGAACGTGCGCATCCTGCTCGCGCAGATCATCCCCATCGGCCCCGGCACGAGCTACTTCGATTCTGCCGACCAGATCGCGCCACTCAACATTGTGATCGCGCAGATCGCCGCCGACCTCTCAACGGCGCAATCCCCAATCGTGGTCGTCGATCAAAATACCGGCTTCGACCTGGCCAGCTTCATGCAGTCCGACGGATTGCATCCGAATCAAACCGGCGAGGCCTTCATGGCGACCCGCTGGCTCGCGGCGCTGCAGCCGTTTTTGACCGGCGGCGGTTTACCACCCAGCGCAATCCTGACCGCTCCAACGCCCGGAGCATCCTTCCGCGCGCCCGCGACGATCAACCTCGCCGCGACGGCAACGGACACCGACGGCTCGATTACGCAGGTCGAATTTTTCGCCGCCGGCGCTTCCCTGGGGGTAGACACCGCCAAACCCTACAGCGTGACCTGGAATAACGTCCGCTCGGGGCGTTACGCGCTGACGGCGGTGGCCACCGACAACGACGGACTGACGCGCGCGTCGACGCCGGTCGAAGTCGACGTCATTGCCGCCGGCAGCAGTGTATTCATCACGAATCCCAGTTTTGAGAACCCCATACTAGGCGACGCGGCGCTGGTCGAAGGACCAGGTCTCATCGGTGGTTGGACCTTTGCGGCCACCCCTTTGACGTATGTCGGCATCTTCAACCCGCCGATCGGAAGCTATCCTGGCGCCGGCGGCAGCGGAACACCGGCCGGCGCCGAAGGCCGGAATGCGGCCTATCTGTTTAAGAACGGCTTGCAGCAAAGCGTAAGCTGCGATCAGACGCTCGGCGCGACGCTCCTGCCCAACACGCGCTATCGCCTGACCGTTGCGATCGGACGCTTTCTGGCTGATCAACCCTACGTTTTCTCGACCTATGGCGGCTATCGCATCGAGTTGCTCGCGGGCGAGACCGCGATTGCCGCCGACAGCGACACGGTCAATCCGCCGTTCGGCGCCTTTCGTGATGCGACGACGACGGTCGCATCGCGCAACCTCGCCCCGTCGCTGCTGGGCAGGCCGCTGCGTGTGCGGCTGACGATTTCGGCCGATGATTGGCCGCGCTCAACGCACTTTGACAACGTGCGGCTGGTGATTGAGTCGCCGCTGGGTGACATGAACTGCGACGATCGCATCGACTTCGAAGATATCAACGGCTTTGTCGCGGCCCTTGTCGGTGAAACGACTTTTGCGGCGGCATTTCCCGAATGCCGTTGGCTCAACGGCGACATCAATGGCAGCGGCTCCGTAAATTTTGAGGACATCGACGGCTTTGTCGGCTGCCTTGTCGCCGGCGAATGCGGAACCTTGTAGTTTGTCATAGCTTACTTTTCGGGTTTGACGCGCGGGCGCATGGGCCTCCGCCCGTGTGCCCCGCGTCAAACAACGGCACTTATTTCACACCAAGACGCCGAAGCTCTTTTTGGCTCCATCCGAAAATGCAGCCTTGACGGACTACGAGCGCGTTTTCAAATGGGGTCATTCGCTGTTAGCAGAGCCGCGACCTTGAGGAAGCGGCGATTCACGGACAATCTAACCACTCCCTGAAGGCCGCGGCTCTGCAAAGCGCCAGAGAAATCCTGAACATGCTCGCATCGCAAACGCCGTTGCCCACGCCTGATCGCAGCCAACAGGCAGTTGCGACGAACGGTGGCGGCGCGCGTGCGGCCACGGTACGATCCAAAGAGCAAGGCGGCGGTGCGACGTGGCGTGCGAAGCATTTCGACGCCGCGGCTTTTGAGTACAACGAGGATCAGCCGTGGCGGACGACGCGAATCAATACTCACGCTTCTGCCCCGGTGAGGAGCACATTCGCATTTCCGACGCCGTCTGCCTCGGACGCCGCCGCGCCAACTTTCGTAAATGCCCCGGCTGCCAGTTCAACGACGACGAACGCGGTCGCCCTTCGTATGCGGCGACGGTCGTCCCGCGACACGCCGCCCTGACCACCGCCACCATGACCGCCGCTGAGCGCGACACCATGATTGAAAAAGTCTTCAAAGCGTATGACGTGCGAGCCACCTATCCCGAGCCGCTGAATGTCGACATCGCCTGGCGCATCGGCAATGCCACGGCCCAATTTCTTCGCACAATACTCTCCGGCTATGACCGCAGCGACGCCAGCATGAACACACTGATCGTCGGGCGCGACATGCGAAAAAGCAGCCCGGCCCTGTGCGACGCTTTCATCGAAGGGGCGCAGGCCGTCGGCACGCCCGTCGTCGACGTCGGCATGATCGACACGTCGCAGATTTATTTCGCCGCCAACCACATGCCCTGCTGCGGCGGCGTCCAGACTACGGCGAGCCACAATCCGTCGAACTACAACGGTTTCAAAATCTGCGGGCCGAAGGGCAAGCCGATCGGGGCGGAGACCGGGCTGAAAGAGATCGAGCGCATCGCCAAGGCCATCGCCCGGCATAAGGTCGCCAACGCCCCGCCGATCACGCCGCTGGATCTCTCCGCGCCCTATCGCGCCTATCTGCATCGCTTCCTCAAAGAGCCGCGTCCGCTGACGGTTGTGGTCGATGCGTCTAACGGCATGGCCGGCCGCTGGTTCCCGATTTTGTTCAACGGCACGCCGAATCTCCACGTGATCCCGTTGAATTTCGCGCACGATGGCGAATTCGTGCGTCCGCCCAACCCGCTGGTCGAAAGTAACCTCGCGCAGCTCAAAGCCGCCGTTCGCGAGCAACAAGCCGATTTCGGCGCGTGCTTTGACGGCGACGCCGACCGCTGCATTTTCGTGGACGAGACCGGGCAGACGGTGCGCTGCGACCTGCTCACGGCGCTGCTGGCGGTCGAGTACCTGCGCGAAAATCCTGGCGCGACGATCTGTTATGACCTGCGCTCCAGCCGCGTCGTGCCCGAGACGGTCGTCAAGCACGGCGGCACGCCGCGACGCGAGCGCGTCGGCCACGTCTTCATGAAGCGGGCGATGTCCGACAGCAAGGGCGTCTTTGGCGGCGAGTTGAGCGGACACTTCTACTTTCGCGATTTCTACTACTGCGATTCGGGCTTTCTGACGTTTATCGCGGTGCTCAACGTGCTGACGCGCACGCGGCAGGCGCTATCGGCGTTGCTGGAGCCGTTTCAGACCTATGTCGGCAGCGGCGAGCAGAACTTCGAGAATGAAGAGAAGGAAGAGACGCTGCGCAAGCTCGCCGATCGCTATCGCGACGCGGAGATCGACCATCTCGACGGCGTCACGGTGCAATACCGCGATTGGTGGTTCAACGTGCGCCCATCCAATACGGAGCCGCTGCTGCGCCTCAACGTCGAAGCCCGCGACGGCGCGCTGCTTAGCCAGAAGCTCGCCGAGTTGACGCCACTGCTGGGCCGGCCGTCGGAGCATTGATGCGCCACAAATGACTCCGCAGCCGATGAAGTGAGGGAGTGATGAGTAGCGAGTAGCGAGTTGCGAGTTTGAAGAGTGGCGGGCGGAATGTTGTCGGCGTCGGCGCTCGCTACAGACCCCGATTACGTCTGACATCTCCGTATCGCGCTCTCCGCCCTTATCACCTTTCTGCGTGATCACATTCTTGTTTCCGACCTTCTGGCGCTCCTTGCGAATTGAAGCTAAAATCACGCTGGTTACGTCGTGGCCAAGGGCGCGCGGGGCGTCGGTCCGCCGGTTCGCCCCAGCCGCCACCGGTAATTCGCCGCGACAAACCGACCGGTGAATGAGGAGTCGATCATGCGCTATCGCCTGTTGGGACGCAGCGGCCTGCGCGTCTCGGAGTTGTGTCTGGGAACCATGACCTTCGGCGAGGAATGGGGCTGGGGCTCCTCTCTCGCCGAGGCCCGTTCCGTCTACGACGCCTTTCGCGAGGCCGGCGGCAACTTCATCGACACCGCCAACATCTATACCAACGGCCGCAGCGAGGAACTGCTCGGCGATTTCATGAGCGCGCATCGCGCCGAGATTGTGCTCGCCACGAAATACACCAACGCCGCCCCGTGCAAGAATCCCAACGCCGCCGGCAATCAGCGCAAGTGCATGATGGAATCGGTCGAGGCCAGCCTGCGCCGGCTGAAGACCGACTACATCGATCTCTACTGGCTGCATATTTGGGACGGCATCACGCCGGTCGATGAGGTCATGCGCGCCTTTGACGATCTGGTGCGTCAGGGCAAAGTGCTCTATGTCGCGGTGTCCGACGCGCCGGCGTGGTGGGTCGCACAGGCTAACACGCTTGCCGACTGGCGCGGCTGGGCGCCCTTTGTCGCGCTGCAGGTTGAGTACAGCCTGCTGGAGCGCAGTGTCGAATTTGAGCTGCTGCCGATGGCCCGCGCTCTCAACCTCAGCGTCACCGCCTGGGCCCCGCTCGCCGGCGGATTGCTGACCGGCAAGTATGCCGCCAAGCCGATCGACAAGTCGCAAACACCCGGCGTCGGCCGCCGGCTCGACCTGACCGAATACGTCGTTCCCGATGCGCAGAAAAACCGCATCGCCGAAGCGGTGGTACGTGTCGCGAAGGAACACGGCTGCTCCGCAGCGCAGGCGGCGCTGGCGTGGCTGCGCAGTCGCGGGCCGGAGATCATCCCGATCATCGGCGCGCGCAAGCTCGATCAGCTCCGCGACAACCTGGCGTGCGTCGGCGTGACGCTCGGCGTTGAGCATCTGAAGCTGCTCGACGAAGCCAGCGCCATCCCGCCGACTTTCCCAACCAGCTTCTATGCCAAGAGTGTGGTGCGCACATTCTCGTTCGCAGGCATGAAGGATTTGGTGGACGCCTAGCGCGCCGCCGCTGCGCGTATTCGCAGAACCGCGACCCCGGTATTGGCAGAGCCGCGACCGTCAGGGAGCGGAGACGTTAGGTGTGCACCATCCACCTGCATCCGGTCGAAGCGCGCAACAATGCCCCATCAGGCCGCCTGACACACGCTCAGCCATGCGCGACAGCACCGTGACGCTACCAAGCTGCATCGTGGCACATGCCTTTGCAAAACCATTGCCGATATCGCTCCAGAGCGCATCCATCTCAATGGCGAGACAACGTCGCCGAACTGGAATTTTCAGCGGAATTTCTGAAAATATCTCGCCCGCGATAGAAATTCCCTTGATACAAACTTAACGACCGGTATAGTCGATCTTCGTCCCTGCCGCGTCCGAGTACCGCAGTTCTACACTCACGACCGGCGGAAGTTATTTTGCGAAATCGTACGTATTTGGTGCGGCGTGCTCCGGTTAGCCGGAGTCCGGGTCCACTTCAAAAGGAGAGAGCGCATGCGATGGATGAATCTTAAGCTTCCGATCGGGCTGGGCGCCTTGGCCGCATGGTGCGGTTCGGCCCTCGCCGTGGTCCCCAACGACCATTGCGCCAGCGCGACCAAGGTCGCGGATGGCGTGCACATGGTGTCGCTGTCCGGGGCCACCGCCGACGTCAAAGCGACCGGCGACAGCGCCGAACGCGACGTCTGGTTCCAGTATACGGCTTCGTTTGACGGCTTCCTGGCGCTGGAAGTGCCCGGCGCCGACGGCAACGGCAAGCTCTCGGTCTGGAGCAACTGCCCCGAAAGCGGCATCATGCTGACGGCCAGCTACCCCGCCGACGGTCCGATCGATTCCGCCTCGCTCGAAATCATGGCCGGCGAAACCTATCTCATTCGCGTCGCCGATCGCGGCACGACCGACGACGGCCTCGAGCTGATCCTGCAGGCGATGCCGCGCGGCGGCTCCGACGGCAGCGGCCCGGACGTGCAACTGCTCGGCATCGGCAGCATCTCAAGCTACGGCCCGCTCAGCGTCGCCGGTGAATCCATCGCGGCCTATGCCATCGGCAGCCGCACGTGCAACCTCGGCGATGCCAATCTGCTCTGGACCAGCCGCGGAACGCCGGCCCTGGCGATGAACCTCTATCGCCTTCACAATGGCCGCCTGATGCAGATCGGCCTCTCCTGGGTGAAAACCGCGTGTTGCGCCGCCGCCGGCAGCGGCTGCGGCCTGGCGTGTAACGGTCAGGGCGGCTCGGTGCTCGGCGCCGGCTGCCTCGATGTCTATGGCTCGGGCTGGAATGGCGGCCAGCAGTGGCTTGGGCCGCGCTCGAGCATCAATGCCTACACCGGCGCCGGTATCACCGTGACCGGCGCGACCAGCGGCGACGCCATCTACAAGCGTCTGCAGGTCAAGCAGCGCGATATCACCACCACCGAGTTCCCGGGCGCGACCTATTTCTTCGAGGGCGTCTATGCCGCCTCCGATGATGCCGGCGCCGGCAACTGGTACAACAACTCGACCTATCAGTATGCCACGCGCGGCACGGGCATCGGCTTTAGCTTCCCGACCGGCGGCCAGCCGATCCAGAATCAGCCGGCGCTCGACGCCTGGCGCCGCTATGGCGGCGGTCCGGGCACGGCCGCGCCGTTTGGCGGCGTCGCTGATCCGCGCGTGAACATCGCGACGATCAACATCCCTGCCGAAGGCCGCTACCACTATGCCTCGAAGGTCACTGATCTGGGTGGCGGTCGCTTCCTCTATGACTATGCCGTTTTCAACCTCAACAGCGATCGTTCGGGCGGCTCGTTCAGCGTGCCGATCCCGGCGGGCGTGAGCGTGACGGGCGTCGGCTTCAACTCGCCCTTCTATCACTCGGGCGAGCCGTTTGACAATACTCCGTGGACCGCAACGGTCAGCGGCAACTCGGTCACGTGGACCAGCCCGCAGACATTCGCCCAGAACCCCAACAGCAACGCGCTGCGCTGGGGCACGATGTACAACTTCTGGTTTGAGGCCAATAGCGCGTCGGGCAACGGTTCCGCCACGCTCGGTCTCTTCAAGCCGGGCACACCGTCGAGCATCGCGTTGAGCGTGCCGGTCCCGGTCGTGCCGATTGGCGAGGCCGGCGACATGAACTGTGACGGCAGCGTCAATTTTGATGACATCCCCGGCTTCTCGCTGGCGGTGATCGGTCCGGCGCAATACCTGACTGAGTATCCGAGCTGCGTCTACCTCAATGGCGACATCAACGGCGACGGCGTCGTCAACTTTGACGACATCAACGGCTTCGTCGCTTGCGTCATCGCCGGCGGATGCCGGTAAGCTCGTTCACGAAAATCCCGGCCCAGGCCCTGGCGGATGAAAAGAGCGCCGCGGCCTACGCTGACGGGCCGAGTTGAATCTCCTCGGATTCTGAGCATCGCGGCGGCGCTCCCTGCGCCGCCGCGATCATTTTCATCCCGAGCCGCGACCGCTTCGAAGCAAAGCCGCGAGTGTTTCTAAGCGAAGCCGCGACCGTCAGGAAGCGGAGTCGTGAGCTAACCCTGAAAAAACTCGCGTACAGCTCATCCTGCAAATGAAGAAAGCGCAACGCTTAGCTCACCCGCGTGAGACAACGCGAAGCCGCCACGCATCCATTCAAACTTGAGACGGCCGCTCTTCCTGCAGCGCGTCCGTACCGCCGAGCTTGCGTAGCCGCGAAGCCAGCGTGGTCGGGCGCACGCCAAGCAACTCCGCTGCGCCGCCGGGACCGGAGATTTTTCCGCCGGCGGCGCGCAGGGCGCGAGCCAGGTTGCGCGTCTCCAAATCGTGCAGTTCAGCCTCGGTCAGGATGGCGTCATCGCGCTCGTTCTGCGGCGCGGTGTGGGGGCGCACGCCGCTGCTCGGCGAGACGGCGCCGGACTCGCTCAGCAGCGCGCGCGGCAACACAACGTCCAGCTCCAACCGCCCGGATGGAGAAACAATCATCGCCCGCTCCAGCACATGGGCCAGTTCGCGCACGTTCCCAGGCCAGTGATAGCGCTGCAGCCGCTGGACCGCGCCGAGCGTCAAGCGCGGCAAAGGCCGACCGAGCCGCCGCGCGATGCTCTTCAAAAAGTGCTCGGCGAGCAAAGGAATGTCTTCGATGTGCTCGCGCAGGGGTGACAGCTCGATCGGAAAAATCCCCAACCGATAGTAGAGGTCGTTCCGAAAGCGTCCCTGTTCGACCTCCTTCCGCAAGTCCCGATTCGTCGCGGCGATCACGCGCACATCGACGCGGCGGGTGCGCTCTTCGCCGACGCGCTCCAGCTCACCCTCCTGGAGCACGCGCAGGAGCTTGCTCTGCAGATCGAGCGGCGTCTCGCCGATTTCATCGAGAAAGAGCGTTCCGCCGTGCGCCAGCTCAAAGCGTCCGGCCCGGTCGCGCACGGCGCCGGTGAAGGCCCCCTTCGCATGACCGAAGAACTCGCTCTCAAACAGCTCGCGCGGAATCGCGGCGCAATTGACTTTGATCAAGGGGCGCTCCGCGCGTCGGCTGCGCTGATGAATCTCGCGCGCAACCAGTTCCTTGCCCGTGCCGCTCTCACCCAGGATCAGCACGGATGAATCGGTCGGCGCCACCAGCTCAATCTGTCGTGCCAGCGCCAGCAGCGCCGGACTTTGGCCGATCAGCTCGCCCAAAGACTGTGTCGCAGAGACCTCTTCCTGCAGATACTCGTTCTCCTGTTGCAGGCGGCGCTGCAAGGCCTCGATCTGCTCCCAGGCGCGCGCGTTCGCGATCGCCGCCGCGGCGTGATCGGCGATCATCCGCATCCAGTCGAGGCAGACCGCTCCGATGTTCGTCCGGCTGAAAACCGCCAGCACGCCCAGCACCTCTTCACGATTGATCAGCGGCTGACCGCCAAACCCCTGGATGCCTTCAGCGGCGAGCCAGGCCGGGTTTGCGATCCATGCGGGCTGCTCCGCGAGGTTCGGCACTTCAATCGCGCGCGCCTCGCTGGCAATGCGGCCCACCTTTCGCACGCCAATCGGGAAGCGCCGAAATTCACCATCGAGCCGGCCGTAGTCTGCGGGCGGCACTGCGCGTGATTGCCCCGCGCTGGCGACGAGTTGCAGGCAATACGTTTGATCCGGACATTCACGCCGCATCGGGCACGTCAGACAGCCCGCACCGGGCTTGATCAGCCAAATCCGGGCCAGACAAACCGATGGCGAAGCGGCCAGCCGCTCCACAATCAGCCGCAGCAACCCGTCGAGCGATTTTTCCAGCGCCATGTCGAGCAACAGCCGCTTCGGCTCAACAATCACCGGACACGCCTTGGTCATACTTGAAGCTACCATGCCAGCATGATAACGAATTTTCGCGATCAAAATACGATATTTCGTAATTTACGAAATATCGTCACTTGACGAAAGCGCCGGAGTTATTCTTAACCTATTTTAATTTAATGGCTTAGAGAACCATCGCAAGTTGGAACAGCAACTGCCAATCCATAGCTCAGCAAGCCAGAACGATCGTTGTTCTGGCGGCTGGAATTCGGCTCAAGCATACGAAAGGAATAGCCATGACTCGCTTTCAACTCGTCAATCCACAGACGGCGACCGGAAAAACCAAGGAACTGCTCGACGCCGTTCAGGCCAAGCTGGGCCTGACGCCCAACATGATGCGCGCGCTCGCGAACGCGCCCGCCGCGCTGGAGGGCTATTTGCAATTCAGCGGCGCGCTCAGCCACGGTGTGCTGAACGCCAAGGTGCGTGAGCAGCTCGCGCTCGCCGTCGCGCAGACCAACACCTGCGACTACTGCCTCGCGGCCCACTCGGCGATCGGAAAGATGGTCGGACTGACGCCGGAGCAGATCGCCGACAGCCGTCACGGCTCGGCGGTTGACGCCAGGACGAAGGCCATCCTGACACTGGCCGACGTGATCGTGAAGAAGCAAGGCCTGTTGGCCGAGAGCGATCTTTCCGCCGCCCGCAGCGCCGGTCTCGACGATGCCGTGATTGCGGAGACGGTCGCGAACGTCGCGCTGAACATCTACACCAACTATTTCAATCACGTGGCGCAAACCGAGATCGACTTTCCGCCCGCCGGGAAGCTCTAACCGTTGCCGGGCCGGTCCTGGCCGGCGCCTGTCATGTCTGCCGTGATCCAATGGTGTGAGAAGTGAAGGGATTGGAGCGGGCCGGAGCGACTCTGGCCCGCATACCCCATAAGGAGATGCAACTGTGAAATCGTTTCGATCGATGATCCATGCCAGCTTTGAGCTTACCCGCCGCTACGTTTGGCGCAGTGCGCCGGCCGCGGCATTGCTGCTCGTGATCCATGCCGGCTCGCTGCCGGCGCCGGCTGATGCTGACGGCGGCGGCGCCGAGCGTCCGCCCCAAACACTCTACAAGTCACTCAAGCTGGGCGACCTCAACATCGCCTATCGCGAGGCCGGCGCGCCGTCGTCGCCGCATGTACTGTTGCTGCATGGCTTCCCCACCTCTTCGCACATGTTTCGGAATCTGATTCCCGCGCTGGCGGATCGCTATCACGTCATCGCGCCCGACTATCCGGGTTACGGCAACAGCTCGGCGCCGCCGCACGACAAGTTCGAGTATTCGTTCGACAACTTGGCGCGTGTGATGGACGAGTTCGCGGCGGGCATCGGCCTGAACGCGTATGCGCTCTATGTGCAAGACTATGGTGCGCCGATCGGTTATCGCCTGGCGAGCAAGCACCCGGAGCGTGTGACCGCGTTGATCGTGCAAAACGGCAATGCCTACGATGAGGGCATCGACAACGATTTCTGGAAACCGATCAAAGTCTATTGGGCCGACCCGAGCAATCCGGAAAAACGCGCCGCGCTGCGCGGCCTGCTGACACGTGACGCAACAATGTGGCAATACACGCACGGGGTCCGCAACGTCGCCGCGATCAGCCCCGATACATGGAATCTGGATCAGCCGTTGCTCGATCGGCCCGGCAATCAGGAGATCCAGCTCGATCTGTTTCTAAGCTACGGCACGAATCCGCCGCTCTACCCGCAGTGGCAGGCCTATTTCCGCAAGCATCAGCCGCCGACGCTGATCGTCTGGGGTAAGAACGACCCGATCTTCCCCGCCGCGGGCGCCGAGCCGTACAAGCGCGATCTGAAGACCCTGGAATTCCATTTGCTCGACACGGGCCACTTCGCACTCGAAGAAGACGGAGCGGTGATCGCCGATCGCATCCGAGCCTTTCTGGGGCGCCACGTGAAGCCGCGCGGTTAGAGCGTTTTCAGGGTTGGGCTTTCGCCTGTAGCGGAGCTGCGATCCAAGCGGAGCCGCGACCGTGAGGGAGCGATTGGAATCACGCCGTGCGTGAATGACTGATCGCGGCAATGGTGCAAGTTACGCCGGACGGCATTTCCCTTCGACGCTTCGTCGCTACGTCGCTTCGTCGCTGTTTCAGGCTGCTACGGAAGCTGAATCGCTTCCTTACGGGCGCGGTTCGGCTGCATGGCGGAGCCGCGACCGTGAGGAAGCGGAGATATAGTGAAACCGAGCGACTTTCTTATGGTCGCTCACTGCTCCCTGACGGTCGCTGCTCTGCTATGCTGCCTCGCGGTTGTCCGCGATTCACGCTCATTCAAATACGAAATCAATCTCGAAGAGCATCATGTGCTGGGCCGGCTCCGGGCCATCCGGCGGCCATAGGTCGAACGCCCGGATGTTAAACGCGAACTGGCCGCGCATCCGCCAACGGCCTCCACCACGGGGCGCAGCATTCTCTGGAATCAGCACAACATAGGCATTCAGCGGAATCGCCCGGTCCTTCAGCCGAAAGCGCCCCGGCAAGATCAGCCCCAGTGCTGGCGCCGTTGAGTCTTTTGTTTCAGATGACGGACCGGATGTGTCGGGCGCATGGTCCACACCGGGCTTCGTCTCGGGCGTCGCTGGAGTTTTGTCGTTGACGCGCAGCGGCACAGCGTTCACGTCGGCCGGCGACAGCAGCATCGCCGCAGCCGCATCGACCCCGGCGAATTCGAAAACCGCCTCCGGAAACTTCTCCGCGTCGAGAAACATGTCGCTATGCAGCGAATCGTCGAGATCGTCCGCGCCGGTCGTCAGCGACTTCACCTCGGCGACAATTTTGCCGCTCCAGAAGTCCGACTGTGCGGCTGATTCCGCCGCGGTCAGTTCGCCGCGCAGCCGCGTGACCCGGCCGCCATAGTCCTCGATCGGCGGCGCAAAGCGATACTTCAGCGTGGATAAGTCCGCCGCCAGCTTCAACGTACGCGGTTGTGCGAATCGAGGGGCATCCACCGCAACGCGCGGCGACGGCGCGAGCTGCGGCGCGATCTTCCGCACGTGCTGCTCCAGCTCGCGCCCGGCCCGCGCCACGATTTCCTCCCACGCCCGCGCCGGCCCCAACACCGGCGTGGCGAATGTGCACAGCAGCCGCGTTCGCCGCGGATCATCCGCATAGGCCAGGAATGAAATCGCCAGTTCTTCCTTTTGCGTCATGAAGGGGTGCGCTTCGACATAGAGACGGCGGCGCGGCGGCTCTTCGGCCCGTGGCGCGGCGGCGGGCTGCGACGCCACGGGCACTGGGCCTTGCGGCGCCGTCGGCGGGCCGGGCAATAATTGGAGCAGACGATGCCGCAGCGGATTTCCCTGCAAGGCCTCGAGCAACGCGGCGTTTTCCGGCGGCTTGCCAAGCAGCGGCGCAGCAACCAGATAGACCGCCACTTCGCCCGCGGGTGTCGCCAAAGCGCACCACGCGCCGTGCAGCCCACTTAGAGGCGGGGGCGTCGGTTGTGTGGTGGGCGCGCTCGCCGCGGTCGCCGATTGCGCGTGTGACTCCGCACGTTGATCCTCGAAGGAGGCCGGAGCTGCCTGCGCCCCCCCTTCCGCCGACCACAGCAGCGCCGCGGAGATCATCAGCCGCGCGATCGGCCGACCGACAAGAGCGCCGAATGCCGCACGATGGCCCGAGCCGCGTGCGAATCGTGCGCATGGACAGGATGGCGCGGTTGGCGCGGATCGCGCCCATGGCGCAATCCGCGGCGGGCGGCATGTCGCGTGATCGTAAGAATTCGTACCGGGCATTTCGGCTTCACCAGAGCGGAGCGCGCCGACATCGGCAAAGATCGCGCGGCCGCGAGCCGAAGCCGCCGCCATGCACGCATTCACCAGTCGGCGGCGTGCGCCACCCGCCATGACATCAACCCAGCAGCATGACATCAACCCAGCAGCGCCGCATCGATCAGGCCAGCCACACATCCGCGGTTTCTACGATGCGCATGGCCGTCTGGGTCTGCTCGGTAGCGACCTGGAAAAATGCCTGAAAAAAAGCCGCAAACAGGCTCGAAGATGTATTGATAATGCCGTTCTCGACCGTCGCACGGATGGTCGGGTCACAGCTATCGAGAAACAGCGCCGAGCCGCTCAGCGGCAGCCCGACGCGCCACAGGGCCCGCTTCCAGAAGCGCGTGACTCGCGCGGAAGAAGTCGTCTTCATCGAATACTCCATGTCAAGCACAGCCGAATTTTTCACGCACCGGCTACGGTGCGGCCACCTGTATTACCCGGCGGCATCAGAATGGTAGCGTGCACCAACCGTCCCGCCGCTCTACTCACCGCGATAGCCATGCGGGTGGGCCTGATGCCAGCGCCAGGCGGTCTCGATGATCTCCGCCAGTGCTACATAGCGCGGCTTCCAGCCGGTCGCCTCGCGTAAGCGGGTTGCGTCGGCGAACAGCGCCGCCGGGTCGCCCGGGCGGCGCGGGCCGAGCTGCGCGGGGATGGCGTGGCCCGTTAAGGTGCGCGCGGTCTCGATCACCTGGAGGACGGTGAAGCCCTTGCCCGTGCCACAGTTGAACGCCTCAAACCGGCCCGCCTCACAACGATCGAGTGCGAGCAGATGCGCCTCGGCCAGGTCTTCGACGTGGATGTAATCGCGAATGCATGAGCCATCGGGCGTCGGATAGTCGGTACCGAAGACGGAGACGTGCGGCCGCTTGCCCAGCGCAACCTCCAGCACGATCGGAATCAGGTGCAGTTCAGGCGAATGATCTTCGCCGATCGATCCGTCCACCGCCGCCCCAGAAGCATTGAAGTATCGCAGCGCGATCGCCCCCAACCCCCACGCGGCGGCGCAGTCTTCGAGGATGCGCTCCACCGCGAGTTTGGTCGCGCCGTACGGATTGATCGGGTTCTTGGCGGTGGTCTCGGTGATCGGCAGGTTCTCAGGCACGCCATACACGGCGCAGGTGCTGCTGAAAACCAGCCGGCGAACATTGTGTTGCTGCAGCGCGTCGAGCAGGTTCAGCGTATGGGCGACGTTGTTGCGCCAATACTTGACGGGTTGCGTCACCGATTCGCCGACATTCAGAAAAGCGGCGAAGTGCAGGGCGGCGTCGAATCGCCCCGCCGCGACCACCGCGTCGAGCTTGCGAGCGTCGGCCAGATCGCCATGCACAAAGAGCGCCTTAGGGTTGACCGCCGCACGATGACCGGCGCTGAGGTTGTCGTAAACCGTCACGTCGTGACCTGCGGCAATCAGCCTTCGCACGCAATGGCTGCCGACATAGCCCGCGCCGCCGATGACGAGAATTCGCATGCGGGCATCTTATCCGCCGAGCGCGAGCAGGGAAGCGCCGCACGTCGCCGCACACCCACCGGCGGCCCGCTCAATTCACCCGATTGCGCACCGGTTCGCCGCGCAGCGCACGGCGCACCTCTTCCGCGGCCTTGCGCCGCATCTCCACGAAGCCCTCCTCGGTATAAAACGCGGCGTGCGGCGTCACGAGAATGCGGTGATGCCGCGGATGCCGCGGGTCGCGGAAGGCGCGCAGCAGCGGATCTTCGGCCGGGGGCGGCTCGATCGGCAGCACGTCCAGCCCGACACCCGCAAGTTGTCCGCGCTCCAGCGCTGCCAGCACCGCCGTCGTGTCGCACACCGGTCCGCGAGCCGTGTTGATCAAGAACTGGCCGGGCTTGCCGCGCGCCAGCGTCGCGGCGTTGATCATGCCGCGCGTTTCATCTGTGAGCGGCACATGCAACGAGATCACATCGGCCTGCCGCAGCAGCTGCTCCAGCGAATCGGCCCTGCGCACGCCGAGGGCCTTGTCCATGCCATCCGCGAGGTACGGATCGAAATAGACGACATCCAGCCCGAAAGCCCGGGCGCGCATCGCCGTCGCCGTGCCGATCCGCCCCAGCCCGATCACGCCCAAGACCATTCCTCGCAGGCGCGGCATGCGCTCGTTCCGGCGGGCGTTCCAGCGCGGCGGCGCTGCGCGCAAATCGGCGGTGAATTGCGGCAGATTTTTGGCCAGCGCCAGCAGCAACATCAGCGCGTGATCGGCGACATCTTCTGTGCCATAGTCGGGCACGTTGCAGACAACAATGCCGCGATCACGAGCCGCCGCCCGATCGACATTATCAAAGCCGACGCCGATGCGCGTGATGATCCGGCATTGCGTGGCCGCGTGAATGGCCCGCGCCGACAACCGGATGTCGTGCCAGACCAGCAGTCCGTCGGCTCGCGGCAGGTGCGGCAGCAATTCATCTTCGTGATGGGCGCCGAGAACTGCAACGTCGGCCGTGTCGGCCAGCGCCGCCTGCTCGACGTCGGGCGGCCACGTCCAGAAATCGGTGATGAAAACCTGAGGACGTGTGCTCATGCGAATAAGCTATGCCGATCCCCACGGAATGAGTAGCCCGCATCGCGCTGTTGCTTGCGTCAGCTCTCCTCGCATCATGCCCACGGCGGCGTCGACGATTGGCTGAGCCAGGCCCGCCCCCCTACCGCATTCATGCGCCTGTCAGCCGATTCAATAATGAAACCGTCGTTTTCTGGCGGCGCGACAGATCCTATTCCGCCGTCGTCTGGCCACGGACCGAGCTTGATTTAGCCGACTTTGTGTTTCGGCTTGTGCTCAGGCTCGTCATCGGCCTCTTCCTCTTCAACCGCTTCCGGCTCTGGCGGAGGCTCCTGCGCCGTAATGCGGAGCGGCGGCGCCTCGTCACGATGCTTGGTCTTTTCCTCGAGCCGCCAGGTCAGCTCGATTGTGACCGATTCTTTGTCCTTCTTGCGGGCGGCCTCGATTTCAAAGTCCACGTTGCGGCTGGGGTGTATCGTAACCGACTTATCGCCGGCTTCGATCGTAAGCACGCCGCGGCGAATGCCGTCAATCACGTTTTCGATGTAGCCGACCGCCTGGTCGAGACTCATGCCGGATTTTTGACTGATTTCCTGTTTGCTCACGGGCAGCTCCCATAGATTTTCCGCGCCGACCGGCCGCGACAGGCCCGCGCCTGCCGCTCATAACGATACCGACGGCTCGCCCAGTAACGGCTGACCGCTGCGGGCAATTTTCACACAATCTTCACGATCGTAGCCGATAATGCTCAGTCCGCAACGAAAAATGCGGTCTGAATTCGTAATCGAGAGCAACTGTCAGCCGTATCTTCCCGCCTCCAAGCACTGAGAATGCGTGGGACCGGCTTCAACGCTGTCGAGGATGGGGAAACTCACGGCTGCGCATTTGCATCACGACGACAATCAATAGATGACACTTGTGACGATCTGAAATCGGCGCAGCCGGGCGGGCTTCTGGCGGGCCATGCTACGATCGGTTTGAACACTCATGCGCGTCCGAACGAAGCCAGACCAACGTAACCGGGTCGTGCGATCACGCGCAGCAGATCGACCGCGGCTGCGGCTGTGGAAAGCGGCCCAAACCACCCGTTATTCAATGGTGGCGACTGTCTTGGTTTGAGTGAAATTTTGATCCCGCGACATCAGAGCACGTGGTAAAAAATGACCCGCCGAGCAGGGAGGTGACCGGCGGGTCATGATCGGGCAAACGCGGTCAACCGCAACGGGAAGCGATTGACCGTCAGCAAAGTCAATGAGTAAAACGCCGAATCAGCCGCCTTATTCGCGCGGCGAAAAGAAAAAACGAAAAAGTCATCGGATTGCAATCTATTGTTAATGCTGGATTTAGATCACAGTGAGGCGCGGGCAGTCGCCGGCCCGCGCGACTCCCCGTCGGGAACAGGCCGCTGGCTGCTTGCGCAGCGCCGCGGCTTTCCATTTCGACCGCAGCGGCTATCTTTATGGATCGCGGCTTGTCTGGCAGGTAGGCGACTGAGCCAAACGCGGCGGCGAGCGGATGAACGCCGGCTCGCTCGGCGCAATCGGTTCGAAGCAACGCCATCAGCCGGGTAACTTCATGCGCGTGCGGAGCGAATCGTCAAGGATGACCAGCCGGGCAGGGATTGCCCAGGAGTTTCGTATGCGGCGTAGAGCTTTTCCGTGGGGAGGGATGCTGGCGGTGACGGTCCTTGTTGGTAGCGGTATCGGCGCATGGTTGTGGTATACGACCGCCAAGCCGGAAACCGCAATCGCCGCCGACTACGCCGCGACGACGCGCCCGGCAGCCGATCCAACTGGCGGCAAGCCCGCCGTGGCGAACCCGGGCGTTCGACAACCGCCGCGTAACCCAACTCCGCTGCGTCTCGTGAAAGATGAGGGGCCGCTAGCGCCCGGCGGCGGCGCCGTGGGCGCGGTGGGCACAACCCCGGCACCTACCGGCGGAAGCCCGAGCGCACCGTCAGCGGCAACCGGCGCGGGCGTGCCGCGCTCGGCCACCACGCAACCGGGTGGCAGCATGCCCGGCGCAACAACCTCAACGCAACCAGCGCCCGGCTCGACGCCATCGGCTTCTGCAACAGGCACCGCGCCCGGCACGAGCGGCGCAGCCGCGACTCAGCCCGGCGAGCGATTTTCGTCGCTGGGATCGCGCAGCGGCGCCTTCGCGGCGCCCGAGATCGAAGCGGCCATCCGCACCTATCAGAGCGGCAAGATCATTGAATCGCGGCACCAGCTCAATGCCCTCTTGCAGCGCGGCGTGGGCGGGCCGGCCGGTGAACAGGAGACGCGCGCGCTGCTGACGCGCATCGCCGATGAAACCATCTTCTCAAAAAGCCGAATCGCCGATGACCCGGTGACGGAGACCTATCCGGTGCGGGCCGGCGACAATCTCACCGCGATCGGGAAACGCTTTGCCGTGCCCCACAACATCATCAGTCAGATCAACGGTATCAAGAACCCAGCCCGCGAGCTGCGCGAAGGGCAGAAGCTCAAGGCGCCGCGCGGTCCGTTTCATGCCAAGGTGATCAAGTCGCAGTATCGCCTTGATCTGTATCTCAACGATCTCTATGTTCGCAGCTATCGCATCGGCATCGGCAAGGACTCGAAGACGCCGGAGGGCGCCTGGCGCGTGCGCGACCGGTTGCAAAACCCGACGTACTATCCGCCGGAGTCGGATCCCAACAAGCGCATCATCGCCGCGGATGATCCCAACAACCCGCTGGGTGAATTCTGGATCGGCCTGGATGGCGTGGACGGGCCGGCGGTCGGCAAGACCGGCTTTGGAATTCATGGCACGATCGAGCCGGAGTCGATCGGCAAGGCGGTCTCCAACGGCTGTATCCGTATGAATAATGAGGATGTGGCCATGGTCTACGCCATGTTGCTGCCGGGTAAGTCGACGGTCACGATTCTGCCGTGAGGTTGTAACTCACATCGCACACGCACCGCGCCCGCGAATCGAACGCCTGCTCCATACCGAACCGCGCCCGTAAGGAAGCGATTCGATTCCGGCAACGCCCGATCAAGCCGCAATTAACGCTGCGCTTTTCGTCCTCGTGATGTGGCGATTCCGCCCGAGATCAGCGACTTCCGCATCACGACGCGACGTTCATCACAACTGCGAACCAACAACCACGCACGGCGTAATTCCAATCGCTCCCTCACGATCGCGGTTCGGCTCAAACCCCGCAAACCAAACCATGCGTGCAAACCGCAGCGGTCAGCCGAACCTGCTGCTTCATACGCTCGACGGCGTCCGGGCCTAATTCTGCGGCAGACGGCGCGGATCGCACTGTGCCGGCCAGGGCCGCAGCCGACAAAGACTGTTCCACGCCACGAGCGGACGATCAACCAATCCAAGACAATCAACCAGCAGTTCCACCGCCGGGCCAAAGGCGCGCTCCGCCGACGTTCCTGAAAACTGCTCGGCGAATTGAGCCGCGTGAGACTCAAACTGCCGGCTGCTTTTCAGCAGGGCCAATTGATAGAGCGGGTCGAGTGTTTCATCGGGCAGGCTCAGGGCACGCTGAAAGCTCGCGAGCGCCGCGACGTGATCGTTCACTTCGCGCAAATAGATGCCCAGCTTGCAAAGCGCATCGGCATAGAGCGGCTGCAACTCAACCGCGCTGGCCAGGGCATGGCAGGCCTCTTTCCGCCGGCCCGAGTGCCGCAGCAGCAGGCCGCGTCGATAATGCAGTGCGGCGTTAAAGCGTTCTCGCATGGTCGCCATCTGATGGCGGCGCAGCGCCTCAGTCAGCGCATCGACGCGGCTCTCGGTAGCGACGCGCCCGTTGCCGCGCGCCTTGCGCCGACGGCGCGGGCGCTGCTTGCGCTCCGCCGTGATTTGCAGCCGGGCCGCCTCGGCAAAGAGCATGCTCGTGCTCGGCTCCAGCCCGCAGGCCAGGTCGAAGGTGGCATGCGCTTCGGCTTCGCGGTGTGCCGCGTGCTGCGCCACGCCCAGCCCGACAAACGCGGCGATCAGCCGATCGTTGAGCTGCACGGCGCTGATCATCGTTTGCGCCGCGCGGGCCGGATGGCCGCAGCGGGCGAATTGCGAGCCGAGCTTGACCGTGGTCTCCAGCGACGTGGGCTGCAACTCATGTGCCGTTTCAAACGCCTGCAATGCGGATTGATCTTCGTCGAGCGCCGCGAGCAGCTCACCCAGGCGCAGATGAAACGCCGCGATGCCGGGATATTTGGCCACGACGCGCTCCAGCCGCTCGATCTCGGCCAGCACGGCGGCGCCGTCTTGAACGTCGAGCGGCGCGGCATCTTCCTCCGGCTCCGGCTCGATCACGAGCGCATGCTGAAATTCATCAATCGCTTCGAGCGGAGCCTGGGCGCGGAGATAGAGCGCCGCAAGCAGCGTGCGCGTGCAGATTTGTCCGGGGTCGAGCTGTGCCAGGCGCTGATAGTGCTCGATCGCGCAAAGCCATGCGCCGCGATGCACGGCCAGCGCGGCCAGCCGCTCGCGCGCCGCGCGATGCAGCGGTGCGTGGGCAAGCGCTGCGGCATAATGCCGCTCGGCCCGTTCCGGATCTCCGGCGCGTTCGGCGATCAGCGCGGTGGCAAAGTGCAGGATCGGCTCCTGCGGGCGCAGTTGCGCGGCCTGCAACAGCCAGTTGGACGCGAGATCGAGCCGGCCCAGCTCATCGTGCACGCAGGCCAGCCCCACCAGCGCGGAGCCGTTGCCGGGCGTGAGTTGCAAGGCCCGCTCAAAAGCAGACCGCGCCGCAACCAAATGCATCCGGTCCAGTTCCCGGACGCCGCGCCGCAGACACGCCTCGGTGGCGTCGTCGACGTCGCTCGCCCACGGCGTGGCGATCGATTCCGCGTGCTCCTCCTGAGGGGGCAGCTCGTTGACAAACACGCGGCGCAGGCTCTCCGGCAGCCCGCGCCCGAGCGTCTCGAGCAGGATGCTCATGATCCCCTTCCTTCTTTGCCGACGGCACGGGGCGCGCCGCCGACCTGTTCGCTGTTTTTTTTCAACCCGGCATTCGTGGAGCCGCGCAGCGCGCGTTGTGGTTCAACGGCGCGGCGGACGACACCGGCGCTTCGTGCGTGCCGGCGGAATGCACTGGCCACTTGGGTCTGAGCAGTGACGGCGCCCGCAAATCGAGCGCGGTCGTCACGGAGCGGCGGTGTGAGGGATGGGCCGCTCTCTCGTGATGGTGCTTCGTTTCCCTGCTCGGAACGTCTCGTAACGGCACGGCGATGCGGCTTACTCGGTCACTTCTTACCCTTCTTGCCGGTTTCGGCCTCGGTGGGCACGGTCGCCGGCTTGTTCGCCTTGGGCGGCACCATGAAAACGGACTGACAATGGGCGCAGCGGACCGCCTTTCCGCGCGACGCATCGGACGCGATGACGGTACGTCCACACTTCAAATTCGGACAGATCATCGTGACCGGCATGTCATCATTCCTTCAACAGGTATCATCCGCCTGTCACCCCTGCTATCGTCCAGACCCGCCCGCGCGATGAAAAGCCGCCGCGCTCTCGCGGTTCTTTCGGCGCTCGCTTGTGCCACGGCTGATAAATCGTCGATACTGCCCGTATGAGCGCCCCCGACAGCGATCCGATGCTTCTCGAAGCCGTGCAGCGCGGCGAGGATCGCGCCTGGCGCGAACTGATCGAGCGCTATCAGGGCCGTCTGATTAGTTTCGCGCGGCGCATGCTCGCCACCCCGGGCGACGCCGAAGATCTGGTGCAGGACACATTCGTCGGATTGTTGCGCAGTCTGCCGACGTTTGACCGTACGCGCTCGCTGGAGACGTATCTTTTCGCGATCTTGCGCCACAAGCTGAGCGACTATGTGCGGCGGCGCCCCAAGACGCCGCGAACCAGTCTCGAACAAGCGGAGGCCGATGACGCGCCGTCCGACTATCTCGCCGCCGACACACCCAGTGATTATCTCTCGGAACAGGAGGGGCTGAGCGCGCAGCGCGCAGCGCTGGTGGCGGCGCTGCGCCAGTGGGTCGATCAGTGCTGCGACCAGGGCCGCTTTCAGGACGTGATCGTGGTCGAGATGCTGATGGTGCTGGGGCTGCGCAATAAAGACGTCGCCGCCGACCTGGGGCTGAGCGAGACCGGCATCGCGGGCATCAAATTTCGCGTGCTTGAGCAATGGCGCAAGGCGACCGCGGCGGCGCCGGGCGCGAAAGACTGGCAGGAGGCCGACCTCGCCGCCAACAGCACGCTCGCGACGATCTGGCGCGAAGAGGGCATCTCCTGCCCGAAGCGCTCGACGCTGGGGCGCTTCCTGCTGGGCGTGCTGGATGATGCGTGGAATGAATTCATCGAGTTCCACATTCAGGCCGGCGGCTGCGACCGCTGCCAGGCCAACCTCGATGACCTGCGCGCCGAAGACGCCGCCGATGCCGCCGACGCGGCCCGTCAGCGCGAGCGGTTCTTTGCCTCCAGCGTGGGGTTTCTTTCGAAGCGACCATCCACGTAGCACCTATATGCAGCGTTGGATTGCCAAGCTCTCATCGATCAGCCGGATAGCGGTTAGCCGCGACCGTTCGAATCCTCGATGACAGTGCACGAGCGCCGCGGATTCGCAGCTCCGCGCTACGCGCGCACGACCACTTCGATTTTGAAATCAAGCGCACCTCTTCCCACCTTCCCACGCGGTCTGCGGCACGTGAAAATTCCCCTCTCTCAGCGCTTCATTCTCCCCTGCAATTCCGCTATCTTTCTCCACTTGGGTATCGGCAGCACCGCACGCCCGCGGCTTCCCGCCGCAAGATTCGCATGTGCCGCCGGAAAGGCTGATTCATGACGACGACGTTTGCTCCCTCACCAGCGCCGCCGCGAGCCGCCGCGGGCGCCTCGCACGCGCCGCGCCCGTTGGATCGGGTCATCGACCGGCTGCTGATCATCGGTCTGGATGGCGCGACGTTCGACGTGCTGGAACCGATGATGAACGCCGGGCGCATGCCGCAGTTGCACCGGTTCATTGCGAACGGGGTCGCGGGCGTCTTACACAGCACGCGCCCGCCGATCACGCCCGCCGCGTGGACGACCTTCATGACAGGCAAGGGGCCGGGCCGGCACGGCATCGTCGATTTCGAGAAATACGACGCGGAAACGCACACGCTCACCTTCAACAGCACCTACGAAATCCGCGAGAAGACGCTCTGGGAATTGCTTAGCGAGAAGGGCCTGCGCGTCGGCAGCATCAACGTTCCGATGACCTATCCGCCCAAGCCGGTCAACGGCTTCATGATCTCCGGCTTCGAGACGCCCAGCATCGAGTCGGATTTCACCTTTCCCAGCGAACTCAAGAATGAGATCTTTCGCCGCATTCCCAGCTACAACTATCGCACCAACTGGCGTCGCAAGGCGCTCGGCGGCCGCGCCATGCTCGCCGAAAACCTCGAATACATCGGCAACAGCTTTGAACAAGGCGCGGAGCTGGTTCGCTTCTGCGGCGATGCGTATGGCTGGGACGTGCTGATGATTGTCTTCAAGCTGGTCGACAATCTGCAACACAAGGCGTGGAAGTATCTCGATCCGCGTTTCGCGCCGCAGCATCCGCAGGAAGCTGAAATGGCGGCCCAGGTCTTCACCCGGCTCGACCGCGTGCTCGGCGACCTCTTCGAGTACGCCGAGTCCAACGGCGCGACCGTGCTGATCATGTCCGATCACGGCCACGGCAGCCTCGACGCCAAGGCGCAGCCGAATCTCTTGCTCAAAAACTGGGGCTATCTCGCGTTACGCAGCCCGTGGGAGCAGGCCGGCACGCGGGCCGAATACTGGCTGCACCGTCTGACGAAGGGCAAGGCGACCCGCTTTGAGCAGGGCAGCCGCGGCATCGAGCGCGAGCTAGCCGTCGATTGGTCGCGCACGCAGGCCTGCGTGATGCACGCCGGCATCTATGGCTATCTCTATCTGAATCTCGCCGGCCGCCAGCCGCACGGCGTCGTGACGCCGGAGCGCTATGAGCCGTTGCGTCAGGAGATCGCCGAGCGGCTGCGCGCGGCGACGATGAGCCTGCCCGATGGGCGGCGGGCGCCGATTTTCCAGCATGTCTACAAAACCGAGGAACTCTATCGCTGCAGCCGGCTGGAGAATCCGAGCCTGCCGGATCTGCTGCTCTGCCCGCAGCCAGGGCTGGCCGTTGTGCGAAAAATCCGCGGGCGGCAGGCGGTGCGCTGGTGTCCGCCCAGCCGGCTTGAGGGCACGCACCGCGACGAGGGCATCCTGATCATGGGCGGGCCGGGCGTGCGCCACGGAGAGCGCGTCGAAGCCAACATCGTCGATATCGCGCCGACGGCGCTGGCGGCGCTGGGGCTGCGCGTGCCGGTCGATATGGAGGGGCGCGTCGTCAGCGAGGCATTTGTTCGCGACCCGATTGTCGAGCACGAACCGCCGGTGAAGAAGGTGCTCGAGGCGCACGGCGAGGTCTACAGCGATCGCGATCGGCAAATTCTGGAGAAGCGGCTCAGCGAGCTGGGCTATCTGGAGTAGCGCCAACGCGCCGGAACACGCGGCCGCGCCAGCCCGCCAACGTGCACGCTGTAGCGTCGGCCCTCCGTGGCCGACGGCGGGCATGTCATAGTGAATGGCGAATGGCGAATGGCGAAGAACGAAATGAATTCGACGACGTTCGAGTAACAGACGTGTAGGCGAGCGTGACGAATTCGTCGCCGTGATGTCGTCATCAGCTTATCACGCCATCTGTTTCGCACGTTATCACCTGCGCGCGATATCACGATTTGATCGTTGACCGGCTTTCACCAGCGGCGTGTGCAGCCGGCCCGCGACGCCCTGACCGCCCCGGCGTCGGGCGCGGAGGCCATCCAGCAGGCAGCGCGCCGTTTGTGACGCGAAAAATCCAGTTGAAACCTCGCCCGAACCCCGCAAATTCACATGAACAGGTGCTTGCCCCCCTGCCGCGATCAACCGCGGTCCGCAGACGTTTTACGCCGCCGGCGCGGCAGCGCCGCCCAGCCCAGCTATTTCTGGCGATAGACGATTCGGCCGCGCTTCAGGTCATACGGCGACACTTCGACCGTAACCCGATCACCAGGCAGGATACGAATGAAATTCTTGCGCATGCGGCCTGAGACCGTCGCGAGCACTTCATGCTTCCCGTTCGCCCCCAACTCGGCCTCGACCAAAAACATCGCATTGGGCAGGGCCTTCACGACCGTTGCCTCCATCTGAATGGAATCGTCTTTACCCAATGGACCTCCATATCCGCGCGCCCGCGGCGGCCACGGCGCTGCATGCGCGCGTTGGACCGAATCGGGTATGCTATCGGGGCCTAACAAGGCCGTCAATTCAACGCGATTGATGTATGCACAATGCAGAAGAGCAGAAGCAGCAAGGACCGCTCGCCCGCCACCCCACCGGCTAATGCCGGTGGCAGGGGCCATTCGGCTGAAGCTGACTGAAATGCGGACTATTCGACCACTCGAGCCGGCTCGGCCGAGCGGTGTCCCGAGCGGCGCCAGGTGGAGACATGCTGGTCTGTATGGATGCGGAATGCATCGCCGCACCGGGCAGATGACTTCTTGCAAAGTCGCATAAGCCTCATCGCCGAAACCGCACCGCGCCCACGATTGTACGGATTAGTCAGGCGGCAATAACGTCCGCATGCAGCGCGTTTTCCATGTGTAGGCCAACCAGGCACGCGGCACGAAATTGGGCCCCACCTCCGGGCCAGTCCGACGCCGCGCCAGCCCGATGCCGATGTCGGCCGCCCTGTCGGGAACCAACCGGCCCGGCTATGGTGAGACCACGATCATGCGGCCGCGGCGCAATAGCCGCCGCCGCATACTACACGGAGATTGACCCATGAATCGTAAATGGACCGCGATAGCCTGCGGGCTGTATCTGGGCCTGTGCGGCGCGCCGGCGCTGGCCGAAGACAAGCCCAGCCCGCCCCCCGAGCATGACCAGACGCGCGAGCAGGCGCAGGAACGCCGCCGGGCGCGCGGCGACGCCGAAGACAAACCCGCCGGCCAAGGGCCGCGCGAACGAATCCGCGCCCAGAAGCAAGATCGCGACGGTGAGCGCGAAGGCGCAACCGGCGGCAAAGACGGAGAGGGGCTGCAGGAGCGCCGCCGGGCGCAAGCGGCCGATCCGCCGCGCGGCGGAAATGCGGGCCGTGGCCCGGACGGAGCAGGCCCAGGCGGACCGGGCCGCGGCGGTCCGCGTGATGGACGCCCCGACGGCGCCGGGCGTAGCCGTCCGCCGGAGGGCGGCAACATCCGCGCTTCTTATGAGCGGCTGATCAAGCAACTGCCCGATGCGCTGGAACTGACCGCCGCCCAACGCCCCGAGTTCGATCGTCTGACCGCGGCCTTCATGAATACGCTCAAGCAGGCCGACGACAACCGCGGCGAGCGCGACAAGCTCCGCCGGGCCTATCGTGAGGCGCTCGAAGCCGGCGATCAGCAGCAGGCCGAAGAGTTGCGCCGGCAAATGCGCGGCAGCGGCGATGTCCGCACGGCGGCGCGCGACTTCTTTGACGATCTCGAAGCGATCCTGACGCCGGAACAAACCGAGCGACTGGCCGAGTTCCGCCGGCAGAATCGGGCCCGTGTGCGTCAGGGGCCGGGCGATGTGGATCAATATCGCGAGCTGCTCAAAACGCTACCGCAGGAGCTGAAACTCGACGGCAAGCAAAAAGGCGCGTACGCCGACATGGCGGAGAGCTTTGGCCGCGAGCTGGATCGTCAGCAGACCGGCTGGCAGCGGCTGCGCGAGCTGCAACGTGAAATGCGTGAAGCCTCAGAAGCCGGCGACGAAGCGCGCGTGGCCGAGCTGCGCCGCGAAGCCGAGGCCGCGCGATCGGACAGTGACGACGCGGCGACGGCTTTCTTTGACCAGCTCAATGGCATCTTGCGCGAAGATCAACAGGGCCTGCTGGCGGAAATCCGCACGCGGATGGGCGATCACAACGCCGCCCCGCCGACGCAGCGCTCACTGCAGGCGCTGATCCGCGCGGTGCGCGAGCTGGAGCTGCCCGACGATGTGCGCAAGGAAACGCGTGCGATCGTCGCGGAAGGTGTGCAGCAGATGCGGGCCGCCGCTCCGGAAGACGCCACCGAGCGCCAGCGAATCTACAAAGAGTGCTACGACAAGGTATCGAAGCGGCTTAACGCCGAACAGCGGGCCGAGCTGGATAAAGCGCTGAGCGCCAACACTGGCCAGCGCCCGTCCCCGCGCGGGCAAACCGAACCGCGCCCGTGAACCGAACCGCGCCCGTAAGGAAGCGATTTGATTCCCGCTGGGCCTGATCGTTACACACAGCTGCGGCTCCGCAGCAACCCGGCCATGTTGGCCGCGGTATCTCAACGGCGCGGATCATTCCGTCGGCATCACAAGGCCTAAGCGAGCGGAGCCAGGCGCGCTCGCATAGGCCGCGCCCACAGTCACATGCGCGACACGTCATGCGGGGCCAGCGCCATTTGCCGACTCATAAACGCCGTGAATTTGTACGAACCATCACTTCGCCCCTACACTGCGGGCATGCACCATTCTCACCGCCGCGTCGTATGGTTCTGCCTGCCGCTGCTGCTGGCCGGATGCAACACGGCTCCGCCGCCGGACACGGGCGACGATCGTGCCGCCCCCGATCTGGTCGCGAGCAAGTTGCCCGCGGGTGTTTTCTCCGGTGATTTCCGAACGACAGCCGCGTTGCTGCTGGCCGGCCAATCGGTGCCGACGGCCACCGAGCGCGAAACCCGCACCTTGACGATTAACGACGCCGGTCTGCCGCTGCGGCCCGACACGGGACAACCCGAAACCATCGGCGCCAACGCGACCGTCGCCGCCGCCGAGTATCGCGTCTCCGAGACGACCCGTACGCTGACGCCGCGCGGCGGCACACTGGTCATCGAGTATGACGCGGTCATCGAATACCCGAATCTGCTGGGCAACGGGCGCTCATTCACGCTCAGCGGCGTGCAAACACTGACCTACACGCTGCTGGAGGATGGCACAATCCACTTGGGGCTGCGTCTCGACGCGACCGCCGCCGGCGGCGACGCCGGCCCGATCGGCCTGACGATCCAGGGCAGCGGCGTGCTGCGCCGTGTTTGAATCCGCTGGAGTATCTGCGAGTTTGGTCTGATGAGATGATCATCGCCTACCTGCACAGCAATCGAACTACGACGATGCCAACCAAGTTGGCGCAGTGTTCGGGAAGCGCCTGCCATAGACATGCCAGCGGCAGATCGATGGTCTGATCCCCAGGCTGCGTCGGCTTGTCACCGGACGGCGACTGCATGATCCAGCGAGGGTACCCGCCGGCTGTCTCAGAGTTGAAACGGCGCGATGTCTTCGGGTTCGGCTTCGCCGACGACGAACCGCCGCACGCGCGCGTCGGGATGGTTGGCCAGTTCCTCGGGCGGGCCATCGGCGATGAAGCGGCCATCCCACAGCACGAGAATCCGGTCGCCGACTTCCTGCGCCAGTTTCAAGTCGTGCGTCACGACCAGCCCGGTGATCTGAAACTCGCGATTCAGCCGGCGGATCAGCTTGTCGATGACGTCCGACCGTTGTGGGTCGAGGCCGGCGGTCGGCTCGTCATACATCAGCACCTTGGGCGGCGGATCGAGACAGATCGCGCGGGCCAGCGCACAGCGCTTCTTCTCGCCGCCGGAGAGATCGGCCGGTCGCTTGCTCTCGAAGCCGGCCAGCCCGACCATCGCCAGGCAGCGTTCGGCCATATCGCGGATTTTTCGACGGTTGAGGCGGCCCTGTCCGGTCTCGGTCATGGCAAAACAAACATTGTCAATCACGCTCATCGAATCAAAAAGCGCGTTGAGCTGAAAGATCATCACAACTTGCCGGCGTATCGGCGCGAGCGCGTGCTCATGGAGCTGGTCGATGCGGCGGCTTTCGTAATAGATTTCACCGCGATCCGGGCGAAGCAGACCGATGATGTGCTTGAGCAAGACGCTCTTGCCGGTTCCCGAGCGGCCCATGATCACGGTGGTTTCACCGCGACCGATGCGCAGATCGACGCCGTCGAGCACACGCTGCGCGCCAAAGGCCTTGGATACGCCGCGTAACTCGATCACGGGGGCCGCGCCGGCGGCGCTGACGGCGCGGTCTCCGGCGCTTGGGCTGATGTCGGACATGGTGGCCGCAGCCGGGAAGCTCGCAGCCGAAGACGAGCGGACCTCCTGGGCAGTCGGCGGAGCGGCGGAGCTTTCAGCGCGGCGCGGATGGTTCACAACGACGATTGTAGAAACCCACGGCGCTGCGCCAAATGCGCGTGAAGAAACGACAAACTTCGACGCGCCGCCTGGTCACAGCGGTCCGGCACGCCGCTAAAGCCGCGCCGCGAAGCAGAAACCCGACCGTCCGAAAGCGGAGCAAGTCGCGTCGAAACGCCGGCGGTGCGGGCCAAGCCGCCGAGCGCGTCGCGCACCGATCCGGCGACGCCGCTGTAGAAGCTGCCCCTGCGCGGCTTGGGCGCGTCGTACGACGTGTCGTTGGCGGCGGCTCAACAGAATCGGGCGAGCGCGGGGATCGATGTTTCGCAGACGCGCAACGATCAACAACAGGCGGCCCGGCTGCGCGTCCAGGTCGAGGCCCGCAGGGGTCGGACGGTCGAAGCGCGCCTGTTCGACGGCGGCGAATGGTGCTGATCGAGATGAAGACGGCTGAGGCGCGCTGCGTGCGGGAGCAATTGGGCGCTGCCGACGCCAGCGCGAAGCACGAAGCCCACACGCGCGAAAGCTTCGGCCGGCTAGCCCAACATCACGCCGCGAAGGATCGCGCTGGCCACGCCGAAATAAATCATGATGCCGGTGACGTCACAGAGTGTCGCGACGAAGGGCGTCGACGCGCTGGCCGGGTCCAACCCGCAGCGGCGCAGACCGAGCGGCAGCATCGAGCCGGCACAAGTGCCCCACAAGACGACGCCGATCAGACTGAGAAAAACGGTCAGCGCAACCCAGAGATACTGCGCGCCGTAGGCGTCAAAGAGCCATTCGCCGAGGACGATCTGCAACAAGCCCAGCGTAGCCAGCACGCCGCCCAGGGCCGTGCCGACCGACACCTCCCGCCAGACAACGCGGCGCCAGTCGCGCGGGCGCACCTCGCCCAGGGCCAGCGCCCGCACGACGAGCGTGGATGCCTGCGACCCGGAGTTGCCGCCGCTGCTGATAATCAGCGGCACAAAGAGCGCGAGGATGTCCGCCGGAGACATCGTGCGCTGAAAGAACTTCATCGCGGCGACGGTCATGGTTTGTCCGATGAACAGCAGCGCGAGCCAGATCACGCGCTTACGGAACATTTTTCGCAGCGCGATTTGCAGATACGGCTCGTCGAGGGCCTCGGTGCCGCCCATCTTCTGCATGTCTTCGGTGGCCTCTTCCTTGACCACGTCGACGATGTCGTCGGCGGTGACAATGCCCTTCATGCGCCCTTCGGCGTCGATTACGGGCAGCGCGATCAGGTTGTGCTTGGCGAAGATCTTGCTGACTTCCTCCTGATCCATGTCCTCCGGCAACGTGATCATCTCGCGCCGCATGATCTCGTCGACGCGGCGCTGCGGCGCCGCCAGGAACAACTCACGGAAGGAAACCACGCCGACCAGCCGCTGCGTGCGATCCTGCACATAGCCGTAATAGACCGTCTCGGCCTGGTTGCGCGTCTGTTGGCGCAGGTAGCGAATCGCTTCGTCGCACGTCATCTCGGGCCGCAACCGCACATAGCGCGGGTTCATCAATCCGCCGGCGGCGTCCTCGGCATAGGCGAGCAAGGCCGAGACCTCTTTGCGCGCGGTCTCGTCGAGCAGGGTGAGAAACTCCTCGCGCTGCTCCGGTGGGATGTGCTGGACGATGTCGGTGACGTTATCCAGCGGCAAGAGCCGCAGGCACGCTTTTCGCTCCGCCGCCGGCAGGACGCCCAGTAATTCACCGGCGTCATTGGGCGTGAGCTTGGCGGCGAACTCCTCCGCGCCCGCCCGAGACAAGACCCGATAGCCGTCGAGCCGCTCGTCCGTTGAGAGCGCCGGCCAGGCTTCGAGCAACTCAAGCGGCGAAAGCGATTCTTCGACTTCGACCGGCATGGCGGTCCTTTCGGTTTTCAGTGGCTGCGCCCGCGGCGCTGCCAGGCGAAAATCCGCGATTTCGCGTGATACGCCGGATCGAGCCGGCGACTCGTCGGACGGCGCCGATGGTCTCGCCGGCAGCCGCTCAGGCAACTCGCTGCACTGTTGCACAAGCGGACTCGCCAGACGCGAACGAACGCGGATATCGATTGAAGCAAGCACAGACTCGCGGCCCTGCGAACGCGCGCTGCATCGCGGCTTGGCCGTCTCGACGTTGCCAGGCGGCTTCGTCGCTTTTTTTTCCTTGCGGAGCGTCGAATCGCTGCCCTTCGGTCGCGGCTCGGTTCGTTCGACGCACGGGCCGGAGGCCCATGCTACCCTCGCAAGGCGGGCGCCGTGCCCCTCATCGGCAAGAATCGCGAATCGCGCAGCGAGCGCCGTGACTCGCGCCGACAAGCGCCGTGATCGCGCCGCCCTGCCTTTCTTGCGCCGGCCCGGGCCGTGATCCGCGCGCCGTCTTCACGGCACCGGCACATGATCGAGGATATGGCGCACCACGTCGTCGCTGGTTTTCTCTTCGGCTTCGGCCTCGTAGCTGATGATGACGCGATGCCGCAACACATCTGGGGCGATGTCTTTCACATCCTGCGGCGTGACGTAGCCGCGTCCGTTCAGGAAGGCGACCGCGCGCGCCCCGCGCGCGAGGTAGATCGTCGCGCGCGGCGAGGCGCCATACTCGATCCACTCGGCGATTTTCAGCCGGGCCTCGGCCGGTCGGCGGGTCGCATGCACCAGTGCGACGATGTAGTCCTTGACCTTCTCATCCATGTAGATGTCATCGAGCGTCTTGCGGGCCTGCAGGATTTCGCTGGGGTCGATCACGGCGTTCACCACGGGCGCGCCGCGCTGCCCCGACATGCGATCAAGGATCAGCCGCTCCTCGGCGGCGGTCGGATAGTCGACGACCAGCTTCAGCATGAAGCGATCGACCTGCGCCTCGGGCAGCGGATACGTGCCCTCCTGCTCGATCGGGTTCTGCGTCGCCAACACGAGGAACGGCTCGTCGAGCTTGAAAGTCTGCTCACCGATCGTGACCTGGCGCTCCTGCATGGCCTCGAGCAGGGCGCTTTGCACCTTGGCGGGCGCGCGATTGATCTCATCCGCCAGAACCAGATTGGCGAAAATCGGCCCTTTCTTCACGACAAACGTGCTGTCCTGCGGCTGAAAGACGAGCGTGCCGACGATGTCCGCGGGCAGCAGGTCCGGCGTGAACTGGATGCGCTGAAAGCGCGTGTGAATCGCCCTGGCGAGCGTCGCGACGGCGGTCGTCTTCGCGAGTCCGGGCACGCCCTCGAGCAGCAAATGGCCGTCGGACAGCAAGCCGACCAGTATCTTACGCAGCAGTTGCTCCTGCCCGACGATGACGCGGCGCATCTCGCCGAGCAGCCGATCGAAATGCTCATACTGCCGGCGAACCAGCTCGCCGACCTGCTGAACTTCCATGTGCGACACAGCCATGCGCGCGTTACTCCATCCTGACGAGCGCCCGGCGGCGCGGCCTCGCGACCCGCGCCATGCTCAGCGCCCGATTGCGGCATCTTAGACGGCGTTCGTGAGTTTCGTGAAGCCGGGGACGATGGGAGCTGAAGATGCTCATGTAGCCATCGCGCAGTGCATCCAGCGTCAGGCTTCGACCGAAGTCGTCGGGCCTTGATCGCTGCGGGTACGCGCACGTATCGTGGAATGAAGCCCATCGATATGTTCGCGCAAGTCGGGTGAGACTTCGAGCCACATCGGATCAAGAATCACATCGATCCCCTCTCTTCGGGCCAGCTTGGCCGCAGGCACAAAATCGCTATCTCCCGAGAAAAGCACGATCTGATCGACCAAGCCCTTATAGGCGAGCGATGCAATATCAAGACCGATCCTCATATCCACGGCCTTCTGTCGGATTTCAAGCGCTACATCCGACTCGGTCAGATCAGATACAGTGATCTTGCGCGCCAAAAGCAGCTTGAGCTTGTCACCGCGCAAGCGCCAGCCGCCGTCTTGCAGATGCCCCAGTCGCAGCGCCACTTTTCTTTGCGATTTGAGTTCCTCAAAAAAGACAGGCGCCATGCTGCCAGCTTGCTTTCAGAAAAGTTTATGGCCCGATTCGAGACCGGATGATGCGCTTTCTTCGACAGCGGCGGACAATCGTAGTAAAAGATGCGATAAAGCTGTCGTCGCGAACGGTTTTCATGACGAAGATGCTGCAAGCAAAGCATTGGAATGAGACGCGCTGCGCTGCGAGGCTGCATCGCGCCGCGCAAGGAGTGAAGACGCTTCAGAAAAAACCCGCCGTCAATCAGAAACGCCGTGCGCATAAAAAAGCCCCGGGGATCGGCACTCCATGAATCGCTGGGTGCGTACTGCCACGGGGCGGATGTTATTTCTCAATTCTACGACATGCAAGCATATTGTCTAGTTCTACTTCAAACAGTCATACGCGATGCACAAAAAGCGAATGCCATGTGCTGGCTGTCGCCGCCGACAATCCATAAGTGTTTATATTTTATGATTTTATGGCGCTTTTTCGGTCTCATTCATTCGCTGATCGAAGCGCCTCCTCGAATCGAAAACAGGCTGGGCTGACCTGTCCGAGCGAAGCGCCACGGAACGTCGCGGGTTTTTCTCACGTCCCAGTTCCCGCTCTCTGGGCTCCGGGCTACGATCGTGATCTTGCGCGTTCTGACAGTCGCTGCAGCGCGCTCGAGCGAACGGCTTTCAGCGGCTCCACGAGTGGCCCACTGCCGAATTGTGAACGGATGAGCAACGCCTTTACCGACCTAACCCCGCTGGACCGCCTCCCGGAGCTGGGCAGCACGCCCGCGCTGCCCAGCGTCAGCGTGATCCTTCCGGTGTACAACGAGGCTGACTTCATCGCCACCTGCGTCCGCAGCTTGCAGGAAAACACCTACCCGCGCGAGCACGTCGAAATCCTCGTCATCGACGGCGGCAGCACCGACCAGACCCGCGCCATCGTCGCCGACCTGGCCGCGACGGATCCGCGAATCAGGCTGATTCCCAACCCACGTAAAATCCTGGCGGCGGGCATCAACGTCGGCGTCGGCCACGCTCGCGGCGACGTGCTGATCCGCATGGATGGCCACGCGACCGCCACGCCCACGTTTATCGAGCGCAGCATCGCCGGGCTGCACGCGCAGCCCGCTGCCTGGTGTGTCGGCGGACCGATCACGACGATCAGCACCACGTTCATCGGACGGGTCATCGCGGCGTGCATGAGCTCGCCGGTCGGCGTCGGCAACGCCCGCTTTCGCACGGGCAACTACGAGGGCTTTGTCGATACGGTCGCATTTGGCGCTTATCGGCGCAAGACCTTTGAGACCGTCGGCCTGCTCGATGAAAATTTGCCGCGGACCGAAGATGACGACCTGCACTTCCGCCTGCATGAGGCCGGCGGGCGGATCTACATGACGCCCACGATTCAGAGTAACTACTACGCTCGCAGCAGCCTCGCCAAGCTCTGGCGCCAATACTATCAGTATGGTTACTGGCGGATTCCGACGATGATGAAACATGGCCGGCCCGCGACGCTGCGCCAGGTGGTTCCGCTGATCTTTGTCGTCACCTGGATCGTGCTGCTGAGCGGCGCGTGGCTCTGGTGGCCTTTGGCATGGGCGCTGGGCGCATTCGCGGCGGTCTATGGTCTGGGGCTGCTGCTGGGAGCGCTCGGCGTCGCCCGCAAACATGGCGCGGCGCTGGCGTTGCCGGCGCTGCTCGTTTTCCCGATCCTGCACTTTTCGTATGGGCTAGGCAGCCTGCATGGAATCTGGTCGTTCAAATTATTCGGCGGTCGCTATGTCGGAAATGTCCGTGACGCAAAAATTACCCGGTGAAGCGCCGGCAAAGTCCGCCGCCGGCCCTGTCCCGCGCGCTAGCGGCGGGTTCGATGTGCGCGACGCCGAACTGCGCGACCTGCCCGGCATGGTGGCGTGTCACCGCGCCACGTTCGTCGGCCAGCTCATGTCCGAGCTTGGTCCGCGCTGGCTGCGCGGCTTGTACCGCTATTACATCGAGCACCCCGATGGTCTCTCATTGGTTGCGGTGAATGCCGACGGGCGCGTCCTGGGCTTCTGCGTCGGTGGTGAGCCGAACATCCGGCAGCCCTATCTCTACGCGGCACTCTTCCGCTATGCCCCGCTGATTGCCGTCCGCGCCTGCACCAATCCGATCGTTCGAGCGCGTGTCGTCGGCACGCTCACGCGGCCCTTTCGCCGGGCTGAAATCGATCCCCATGCCGCTGCCCGCGACACCAACGGACCACACCGCACCCCCCAAGCAGAGGCGCAGCATCGCGGCGCGCGCCTGGGCACGCTGCTCTCCATCGGCGTCATGCCGGAGGCGCGCGGCGGCGGCGTCGCCAGCGCGTTGATCGAAGCGTTCGCCCGCGCTGCGGCCCAACGCGGCTTCGGCTATCTCGAACTTGGCGTGTATGCCGACAACGACCGTGCCATCGCGTTTTATCGCAAGCACGGCTGGGAGAAGCTTAACGAAGCGGGCGGCAGCGCCCACTTTGGGCTTGATCTCGCACCCCTGCGCGCCTAAGCCAAGCCGCCGGGGGGAAGACGTGATCAGGTGAGAAAGTGATCCGGTGATCAGGGCGCGAGCTGGGTTTCGCGATTGAGATGCAGCAGAGCCGCGACCGTCAGGAAGCAGGGATTCGCATGCAACCTGACCACTCCCTGACGGTCGTGGCTCTGCCGAACACACGGTTGTGGCTCCGCCAAACACACGGTCGTGGCTCTGCCAAACACACGGTCGTGGCTCCGCCAAGCGACCCGCGCGTCCTCGAAGGACAAGATATCCTAGATCATGACCCGCCGGTTATAGATGTACCACTCCAGCAGCACGATCGCCAAGGCCGCCCCGACGAACCAGCGCCACACTTCCGGCGTCGCGGCGCGAATGGCTTCGCCCTGCTTGATGGGCGTGCCGCCCATCAGCAGCTCGCCGGCGTGGGGAGCGATCGCGCTCTCATCAGGATCTTCGAGATTGACGGCGTAGGTATCCTGCCCGTCGATGCCCGGCGTCGCCTTATACACGCCGACGCGACTCGTGCCGCCGTAATAAACAGCCCCTCCCGGCGGGCCGACCAGCCTGATCGTGCTTTCGTCGGGGCGGCGGAGCGTGATATCGCCGCTCTTCTCCGGTAATTGCACGCGGAGCGTCTCGCCCGGCCGGACCGCGGCCACCTCACGCTCCCCCGACCCGCCCGCCAGGAATCGCAGCAAATTGGCGATGAACGTCGGAAACGTCGCGTCACGCCACCACTCGCTGTTATCCAGAGAAAAGCCCAGCACCACGTACTGACGCGGCCCCGCCGAATATCGCGCCAGCAGCGGGCCATGCGCCGCTTCGATCAGAATCTCCGCATCCTTGGGCGCGGCGACCGGCCGGCTGCGATGGACAAAGACCGACTCGAGCGCGACGTTTCGCAGGATCGGGTGCCATTCGTCCCACCAGATCAAATAATGCCGTTCGTGCTCGTCGCCGAGCTTGATGTCGCCGTCGGGCGGCGCCGCATCTAGGAAGACAAAGTTGCCCGCCGGCAGGCTCTTGGGCGTATAGCGATCGAAGATGACCACGTCGAAACGTGATTGCCCGTCCGTCTCGAAATCGCGCCGCCGGGCCTCGTAGTCCACCGGTGTCACAAATGGATAGGCGTCGAGCCGCAGCGTCGAAAGCACCAGATCGAGCAGCGCATTGCGCTTCGACACGGTCAGCACAGTGAACTTGCGCGGCGGCGGCACGACGGCAAACGCGGCGTTGTCCTGCATCAAGGCGTCGCCCCGAGACAGTCGCGCTTCCAGCAAGGCCCCGCGATCGAGCGTCAGTTCGAAGCTCAGCGAGGTCGAGCTGCCCTCCGGTCCGCTCGCAGCGTCCGCCGGCTTGGTCGGCCCGAGCGCTGCAGCCGGAAGCGGCGTGGCGCCCGGCCCGCCTTGAGCGCCGCCGCCGGTGGCGCCGGCGGCCTGGTTCTCCGCTGAATTCGGAGCGGTCGGCGCGCCCTCCAGCTCGACAGTATGGACGCGCGCATCGGCCAGCACTCCGTCCACGTAGAGCGCCACGTCCGTCGTGATCGGCTCCGCGGCGAAGTTGCTGATCTGCACGTATACATTCAGCAACGCCGGCGTGTCGAAATTTCGCTGCGTGCGCAACGCTGTAATGCCGGCGTTGTCGCGCGACTCGCCGACGCGAATCCACTCCATCGTGCCGTGCTTGACCGCCAGATCTTTGAGCCCGCCGATGCGCCCATCGCTCAAGAGCACGAGTTTCGAAGGCGTCTCGGTGCTGACGGGGGTCTGATCGGTCGTCATGGTGGGCGGGGCCATGTAGGCTTCGGCGAGCTGCATCGCTTCGGCCAGATCGGTGCGGGCATCGGTCGGCGGAATCTCGCGAATCAGCCGGGCCAGGTCATCCATGTTGGCGGTGAACGGAGAGATCACCGACGCGCGGTCAGAAAACGCGATCGCCATCGCCTGGGTCTGTCGGCGCACGCCCAGAAACTGGAACCAGTCGCTGCCGGATTGGTTGAGGGTGCGGGTCAGGCGGGTGGCCTGTTCCTTGGCCAGTTCGAGTCGCGTTTTGCCGTTCGGTTCGACCGCGTTCATGCTGGCCGAGCAATCGATCAGAATGACGACGCGCTCTTCGAGCGAGGCGGTCGAGCGAATAATCGGCCTGGCGAGCGCGAAAACTCCCGCCGCCAAGACGAGTAGCTGCAAAAGCAGCAGAATGTTGCGGCGGAGGCGCTGAAATGGGGCATTGACCTGCAGATCCTGGATCGCCTTGCGCCATAAGAGCGTCGAGGGCACGATGTGCGCCTGCCGGCGCAGCTTCAGGAAATAGAGGAGGACCAGGGCCGGGACGACCCCCGCGGCTATCCAGAACATGACCGGCGCCAGGAATGTCATGCGCCACGAGTGTACCCGAGCGCCGCCGACAAGGTCCGGATTTACTCGAACCCGCGTGCGTTTTTGTGATTCCATCGCGATATCCGGCGTTAATGTACGAATGGAGTAAGAGCGGCCGGCGGTTTCGGGCCGCCTAAGCGACCGCATCGCAGCGCCACGACCGTATGGCAGAGCCGCGCCCGTGAGGAAGCGGAAGCCGCGGGCAAACCTCAACCGCTCCCTTACGGTCGCGGCTCTGCCAAACAGATGGTCGCGGCGCTGCCAGCGCGCGGCTGTGTCGCATGGATCGAAACCCGAGTACTCGCCGCGTGTTTGAGCCAAGGCAAAGCCAATGACCCATACACCGCCAAATCCGCCGGGGCTGGGACCAGCGATCGGACCGCCCGTTGGTGGCGCCGCGCTCTCGCCCATGCCGCCGCAAGATGACCGCAGTCGCTATCGCCAATTTGAGGGCGAGTTCTTCCGCCTGCTGCACAGCCGCGCCGAACAACTTGTGCAGCGCCGCGGCGTGCCGGCCGGTCGCGTCATCATCGAGCCGATGCCCGAAGGGGCCGACTTCGTCACCGCCGCCCTGCTCCGGCTGCGCAAGCCCGATCCGCAACTGCGTGAATCATTGCCGGGGCGCCGCGCGAGCCGGCTGCGCTTTCAGCAGCGCACGTGGGGAGGACTGGCGACCCGGACGCTGGTGAACCTGCGCGCGCGAGCGCTCTACGACCTGGAGTCGCTCGTAAATGGCGCGCCGCCGCGCCCGATCGGGCGTGACGACGTGCTCGATGCGCTCGCGCGATACGACCTGTTGCCCGAGAAGGATCGCCCGAGCGCGGTCGCGCTCGCCAGCCTCAGCGGCTTCACGCCGGAGGCCCGGGCACTGGTGCATTCCCACGCACGACCGACGTTGATCTTGTTGTCGGGACGGTCCGACGGCGGCTGGGAGGTCGAGACGCCGGCCGCGGTCCGGAAGCTGCCGTGGGCGGCGCTGTTTGAGCTAGAATCTCAAGATCAGCGGCTTGCGCGGCTGTTGTCGCACCTGGAGCGGGCCGGGGCCGAGTTGGCCGCGCGCGGCGTCGCCGTGGATGAGCTTGCCGCCCGGCTGGCGTTAGCGCCGGCCCAGACGCTGGACTTGCTGCGACAAGGTCAACGGAGCGACCCGCGGCTCATGCTGGTGCAACATGAGGGCCGGCTGCACGTCTGTCGCAGCCCGCTGGCGGAAGAGGATGACATGATGCGATCGACCTGGTGGAGCACGGTGCGGCGCTGGCTCGGACTCAAGCCGACTGCCGCCGAACAGGTGCGCGCCCTGACCGCGCGGCGAATCCAGATAGAGCAGCAGCGCGTCGATTTGGATCAGCGCGTCACGGTGCTGGAGGCCGAGGAGCGCGACGCGCTGGCGCGCGGCGCCGCGGCGGCGGCCGACGCTGAAAAGAAGCAGATCGCAGCACGGCTGGCGCGGATACGCACCGATTTGAAGCGTGCCCGGGCGCAGGAACAGATCGCGACGCAGCAAATCAACATCCTGAGCACGCACGCGTATCACCTCACGCTGCGCGAGCAGGGCAAGCGGATGGAATTGCCCAGCCGCGAGGAGCTGACCCGCGAAGCCGCCACCGCCGAACAGATCGTCAAGGAGCTTTCGACCAACGCCGACCTGGCGCGGAGCATCGAGGTCGGGGCGCAGTCGTCGCTGATGGCGGACGAGGAAGACGCGATCTTGAAGGAATTCGACCAGCTCGCCGCGAGCCGGAGAGATTCGGACGCGGTGCGCTCCGCCGCACCGGCGGCTGGGCGGCAAGAGACCGCGCCGCCGCTGCCGTCGTCAGCGGAAGCGCCAGGAGGACAAACTGCGCGTACGGAGGCGAAGCCGGAAGCGGGCGGAGTTTAAGGCTGGCGCTGGTTCGATTGGAGGTTGACTGTGCGTCGCAAGCCGGCTGAAGCCGGCTGGACGCACACACAGCGAGCGTGATGGAACACGCTGGCGCCGGCGCCACCGGCTAAAGCCGGTGGCAGGAGCCGGTCGGCTGAAGCCGACCACGAAGACCCGAGACTTTATTAGCAATGTGATCCTGTGTAAGCAATGCGAGCGTGTTTGAGCAAAGTGACCGAGCGGAGTGTGCGCGCCCGGCGGAGCCAGGGAAGCCGACTCTTCCCGACGACACGCCGCTCGCAGCCGCGTCGAAAAAACGTCATGGCACTGGCAATAGCGGCAGTAGTCCGGCACGCTTGAATTTTGATGAACCGAGAGGATTCCGGCGCCTTGGCGCGAAATCAGCGGCGCCTTGGCGTGAAAAGAGTGCCGTTGTTTGTTGTGAGACGCACGGACCAGAGGCCCATGCTACCCTTGTGTCGAACCCGCACATTCAGGTGTGACGAAGCACTAGCCTGCGGCGGAATCGGAGAGTAAGGCCTTCATGAACTTCTTCACCTGGCTGACCACGAAGCGCAAGACGCTGTCGACGATGAGCGTCGCGGAGCTGCGCGCGGAAGAGATGCTCCTCGAAAACGAGCGCAATCAGCTCGCTTCGAAGGTTCGCAGGCTCGCCGGCGACAAGCAGAAGATCATCGAACAGGGCGCCGCCGAGAAGACGCCGGAGATGCGCCGCACGCTGGCGCAGCAATACGACCTGCTGCACATGGAGCAGTCGATGGTCGCTCGGCAACTCAACATCCGCAGTAAAGAGGCCATCACGGTCGGGCGGCTGCGCATGTTGCGCGAAAACGCGACGAGCGCGCGCCTCGGCGCCGCCGGCGGGCTGCGCATCCGCGACCGCGACCTCGCCACGATCGAGAAACTGATCGAAAGCGATCAGGTTTCGATGGAGCTTTATCAGGAGCGGCTCGATGAAATCCTCCGTCTGGGCCAGGGCGCCGATGAGTCGAGCGCCGCGGTCTCGCCGGCGGCGCAGGAATTGCTGCGCGTCTGGGGCGACATGGACGCGGGCCTGATCAAAGACTCCGCCGCGGCGTTTGACGAGACGGAGCGACGGCTGCGGGAGCGGGCGACGGAATAAGGAGGTGAGAACGTGGGAAAGTGGGAAGGTGGGAAAGGAAAAGCGGAAGCCGATCGACCCGGTATGATTCGGCGGTTTGAAGAGCTGACCGTCTGGCAGACTGCTCGGGAGTTGGCGAAGGGTGTCTACCGAGCCTCCACGGTTGAGCGTCTCAAGACAGACTATGCCATGATTTCCCAAATGAAACGTGCTGTGATCGGGATCTCCAGCAATATTGCCGAAGGCTACGAACGCGGAACTCGCAAGCAGCAGATCGAATTCTGCTATATCGCCAAAGGCTCTGCCGGTGAATTGCGCAGCCAGGTTTTGATCGCGAGAGACGTTGGTTTGCTTTCGGAAGAGGCTTTCACATGGCTTATTGATGCGTGTGAAAAGTGTTCCAGGCAGCTTTCGGCATATGTTCGGCACCTCCAGCGCACGAGCAATCAAATTCGCGGCCTGAAGTACACCGAGGTCGGATAGTCCCATGATCGTGTCGCAGGGTCTCAACGTTCCATTCCCACTTTCCCACCTTCCCACCTGCACCGCGGCACTCACTGTGCCTGCATCAAGGAGCACGTTAATGGGTCTATTCAAATCCTCCGAAGAGCGCCGCCTCGAACGCGAGATCAAGATTCGCCAGGGCATCCGCCGGATTGAGAAGGCGATCGCCGAGCAGTCGAAATTCGCGGATGAATTCGTCAAGAACGCCCGTCAGGCGCGGGCGATCGGCGACGAGAGCAGCTATCAATTCATCCGCAGCTCCCTCAAGAAAACCTATACGATCAAGAAACTGCTCGAGCGGCAACTGCTCGCGGTCAAAAACGCGCTGCTCGTCAAGCGCCAGGCCGAGGCGCATGCCGACTTCGCCAAGGCCATGAGCCTGATGGCGGGCGAAGTCAGCAAGCTCTATGGCGAGACCAATCTGCTCAAGACCCAGATGGATTGGGAAAAGGCCCTGGCGCAGTCGCAATCGATGGAGGAAAAAATGACGCTCTTCCTCGATGCGATCGAAAGCTCCGCCGCGGCCGACGTCGCGGCGCCGCCGGTCGAGGCGGTCAGCGAAGAGGAGCTCGATCGGCTGATCTCGGCCGAGGAGCAAGCGGCGCAGGCCAAAGAGAGCCGGCAGATCTCGGCGCTGCGGGCCGAGTTGGCGGACCTGAAAAGCCAGCCGGGAACCAAGGAAGCGAAGTAGTATGTCGCGCGAAGCCACTCGCTCACGGGTCGGAATATCGGCGAGGACAGGCGTTCCGCCTGTGCCGAACCGAGACGGCTATCTGCGCCGTGCCAGCGGAAAGGAGATTCACCCCTTGGAAGAGCCATTTCAGTTCTTTCGCGGCGCTGGTCCGCAGCCTGAGACCCTGCAGCGGCTTGAACAATGTTTGCAGACGGCGGGCCTGCCGCACATTTTCATCGGGGCGATCGCGGTCAATGCACACGGACACCCGCGCATGACGCGCGACGTTGAGATCTGCATGCGACGCGAGGATCTTGCTCGATTTCGGCGGGAATTCGTGGGCCGCGAATACGACGCGGTCGCTCGTCATGCACGCCGGTTCGTGGACAAGGAAACGGGCGTCACGATCGACATCCTGGTCAGTGGCGAACTGGCCGGCAACATCGACCGGCAACAAATGGTGCGTTTCCCCGATCCGAGCGAAGCGGAGCTCCGAGACAATCTGCCGATGATCTCGCTGGCTCGGCTGATCGAACTGAAGCTGGTTACCTGGCGACTGATAGACTGGGCAGACGTGATTGAGCTGATCCGCGTCAATGCGCTAGACGAATCCTTCGCAGCGCACGTTCATCCGGTGGCACAATCCGCCTATCGAGAATGCTTCGACCAGATGCGCGAGGAAGATCGATGCAACGCCCGACACGAACCCGAGCTTGATGAGTAGTTTCGCGTGGTTTCGCAGCGCCAAATGCTCGTCGGTGCATGATGGCAGCACGCGAGAATCGGCGAACGATTGACCCAAAGGACCAGATGTGCATGCCCGCGACCTTTGCGACATTTCAGCGCCTGAAAGACAAGGGCCTTGCCGCCGTCCGCGCCGGCGACTATCTCGCCGCCCGGCCCTATCTGATTCAGGCGGCGGAGTGCATGGTCGAGCTGTCCGAAGAATCCCGCGACCCCGCCCAGCGCGCCGAGCAGGAAGCCTATGCCCGTGAGCTGATCGAACTCGCCAAAGATTGCGACCGCCGTGCGAAAGCCGGCGGCCCCGCACCGCGCAGCGGCGGCCGCGACCGGGCCCGCGACGGCGACGACGAAGAGGACGGTTCCAAGGCCGACGAGTGGATCATCCGCGAAAAGCCCGATGTCGATTTCGACGACATCGCCGGTCTCGAAGACGTGAAGCAGGAGATCTATCTGAAGATGATCTATCCCTTCACACACACCGACCTCGCCCGGCACTATGGCATTCAGGTCGGCGGCGGGGTGTTGCTCTACGGCCCGCCCGGCACGGGCAAGACGCTGATCGCCAAAGCCGTCGCGGCCGAGGTCGATGCGACGATTTTCGTCGTCAGCCCGGCGCAGCTCATGAGCAAATGGGTCGGACAGGCGGAGCAGAATGTCCGCAAGCTCTTCGCCGCCGCCAAGCAGGAAACCCGCAGCGTCATTTTCATCGATGAAATCGAGGCGCTCGTGCCCGCCCGGCGGCAGAGCGACTCGACCGTGATGCAGCGCGTCGTGCCGCAGATTTTGCAAGAGCTGGAGGGCTTTGATCGCAAGGAGGGCCGCGGGCTGCTCTTTCTCGGCGCGACGAATGAGCCGTGGTCGCTCGATCCGGCGGTGATGCGGCCGGGGCGTTTTGACGCGAAAGTGTATGTGCCGTTGCCCGATCCGCCGGCGCGGCTCCGGCTGTTCGAGATTTATCTGGCCAGCCGCCCGCTGGCCGATGACGTGGATTTCACGACCCTGGTCGAGAAGACCGCCGGCTATAGCGGCGCCGACATCAAGGCGCTCTGCGCGCGGGCCGCCAGCCGCAAGTTTCTGGAGGCGATCGACGATACCCCGGGGCCACCAGTCGGCGCGCCCGCGACGCTCGCAACGGCGTCCGCGCCGCCGCCGGCCAACGCGGCCGCGGCGCCGATCGCTCAGGCGGATCTGCTGGCCGTCATCGCGTCGACGCCGCCATCGGTCAGCATGAAAGACGTCGCCAAGTATGAAGCCTGGGGCGCGCAGCGCTGAGCCGCGCGCCGGCGTTGGCAAGGGGTCGGCGACCGGCTATGTTTGCAGTTGAGAGCATGCAGGCGATTTCTTGAGAACGGCGCACCGCGCGTCGCGTTCTGCCAAGGTCGGAGCTGCACCCGCCTGTGTTCGACGAGGTGTGACGGCTTGAGTCTTTCCATTGCCGCCGCCGTCCCGGCCGCGGGCCTCGTCCCGATCCGGGCGGCCCGCGACTATCGCTTGGTTTGGTTGACGGCGGCCATCGTCGCCGCTGTGCAAGTCTTGTGGTCCGCCGTCTTCATCATCCGATCGAGCGTGGTGGTCGAGGGCAAGCGCTATTTCTGTCTGCTTGATGATGCGATGATCAGCCTGCGCTACGCCGCCAACTGGGCGGCGGGGCATGGGCTGGTCTGGAACCCCGGCGAGCGGATCGAAGGCTACACCAATTTTCTCTGGACGCTCGTCATGGGGCTATGCCACCATCTGGGCCGGCCCGCTGAGCAGATGTCGCTCGTCATTCAGCTTCTCGGTATTCCGGTGCTCTGGGCGGGGCTGGCCGCGACGGTCGCCTTGGCGCGGGCCTGCCGGCTCTTGCCGACGCCGGCGGCGTGCGCCGTCATTCTTTGCGGGCTGTGCTACAACCTCTGCTTCTTCACGCTCGCGGGCATGGAGACCGGCGCGGCGATGGCGCTGGTCACTGGGGGATTGGCCGGCTGCGTCCTGTGCATCCGCCGCCGGCGCGGCGCGTTGGGGCCGCTGCTGTGGTTTGGGCCGGTTCTGCTGATGCGGCCCGATGTGCTGCCGCTGTTGCTCTGGTCGTATGCGGTCACGCTGGTTTCGCTTCGCCGCGGGCAGCTGCGATTGACGGCCGGGCTGGCCATCGTCGCGATCATGGTTGCCGCGCACACGCTGTGGCGACATGACTACTACGGCGAATGGGCGCCCAACACCTATTATCTCAAGGCCGTCGGCTGGCCGCTTTCGGCCCGCATCTGGCCCGGTCTGAAGCATGCGTTTTGGACGCTCCTCACGTTCGGCGCGCCGCTGGTGCTGGCGCTAGCCGGGCAACCGTGGCGCCGCCGTGAGTGGCGTTTCTTCCTGCCGCTGAGCTGCTTTTTTGTCGCGCTGGCCTATCAGACCTATGTCGGCGGCGACGTGTGGCCGCTCAGCCGGTTCGTCCTGCCGACGGTGGGCGGCTTGTTTGTGGTCAGCGCCTACGGTGCGCATCGGGTGCTCGCAGCGCTCGGCGTCCGGGACGGCCCCTCGGCCGTGCAGAAGCGGATCGGCGTGGCCGTGGCGGCGGTCATCCTGATGAATGCGGTGAACTTCCCCTATGTGCTGCACTTGAAGCGGCCGCAGACCTTTGGCCAGGCCCGCCGTCAGATTCGCTATGTCCACGCGGTCGACCGCATCGCCAAGCCTGAAGCGACGGTGGTCGTGGCCTTCGCGGGGACGTTCCCCTATTTCTCGAAGCGGAAGTGCATCGACCATTGGGGCAAGTGTGAGGCTCATATCGCCCGGCTGCCGGCCGATCCGGAGTGCTCGCTGGCGGGCCACGTCAAGCACGATCTCGGCTATCTGATCGAGCGCTACAAGCCCGACATCATCCTGCACGTCGCGGACACGCGCATCCCCGCTTTCGCGTCCGAGTATCGCCCGATCGTCGCCCATGTCGACGGGACGCGTGCGGCCATGAGCGTGCGCATCGGCAGCCCGCACATCATCGGCGGCGAAGAGGTCTCCTGGCAGATGATGGCCGACGTGATGAACCGCGCCCGCGGACTTGAGGCGCGCGACTAAGATCAGGGGTTTGGAGAGCAACGTGGCGCATTCGGCTTCCGCAATACCCGGCCTCTTGGAGCTTGTTCAACGGCGCACCGTCATCCTCGACGGCGCAATGGGAACCAGCATTCACGCCCTCGACCTGCCCCTGTCTGATTATCGCGGGCTGGAAAACTGCAGCGAAATCCTCAACCTCACCCGCCCCGACGCGATCGAAACGATCCACCGCGAATTCTTCGAGGTCGGTTGCGACGCCGTGGAGACCAATACCTTCGGCGGCATGCCGCACGTTCTCGCCGAATTCGACCTCCAGCGCGAATGCTATGACATCAACGTCGCCGCGGCGCAGATCGCCCGTCGCGCCGCGGACGCCTATTCGACGCCCGCTCAGCCGCGCTACGTGATCGGCTCGCTCGGCCCCGGCACCAAGCTGATCTCATTGCGGCAGATCGACTATGACACATTGCTGGCCAGCTACGCCGAGCAAATCCGCGGGCTGCTCGATGGCGGCGTCGACGCGCTGTTGATTGAGACCTGCCAGGACATCCTGCAATCCAAAGTCGCGATTCAAGCGGCCCGGGCAAACTTCGAGCGGCTCGGCCGGCGCGTGCCGCTGATGGTGCAGGTCACGATGGAAACGACCGGCACGATGCTGGTCGGCACGGACATCGCGGCGGCGCTGGCCGCGATCGAGACCTATCCCGAGGTCGATGTGATCGGAATGAACTGCGCGACCGGGCCGCAGGAAATGAGCGAGCACATCCGCCATCTGGCCAAGTACAGCTCGCGCCCGATCAGTGTGCTGCCCAACGCCGGCCTGCCGCAACTCGTGAACGGTCAGACGCACTTCCCGCTCTCGCCGCCGGAGCTGGCCCGCTGGCTCAAGGAATTCGTCGTGGCCGACGGCGTGCGGATCATCGGCGGCTGCTGCGGCACGACGCCGGCGCACCTGAAGGCGGTGGTGGAGGCGGTAAGGAGTAGCGAGTTACCAGTAGCGAGTAGCAAGTTAAGAGGTGCGAGCGGCGAGTCGCCAACAAGTTTTGAACAAACGCATTCAACGGCGGATAGCGTTCGCGGGTCTTCAACTCGCTACTCGCAACTCGCCACTCGCAACTCGCTCCCCGGCAGCGCCTCCTGCTACATCGAACCCAGCGCCTCCAGCCTTTACCAAGCCGTGCCCTATCGGCAGGACAACTCGTTCCTGATCGTCGGCGAGCGGTGCAATACCAACGGCTCCAAAAAATTCCGGGACTTGATTCTCGCCGGCGATCTCGACGGCTGCGTGCAGATCGCGCTGGAACAGGTGAAGGAGGAAGGCGCGCACGTCCTCGATGTCTGCGTCGATTATGTCGGCCGCGACGGCGTGCCCGACATGCACAAGGTCGTCGAGCGCCTCAGCCGCGAGGTGACCGCCCCGCTCATGCTCGACAGCACGCAGCCCGACGTGATCGAGGCCGGCCTCAAGCTCGCCGGCGGCAAGTGCATCATCAACTCCGTCAATCTCGAAGATGGCGAAGAGAAGCTGGCGCGCATCGCGCGGCTCTGCCGGCAGTACGGCGCGGCGGTCGTCGCGCTGACCATCGACGAAGACCCGGTCGAGGCGATGGCCAAGACCGCTGATCGCAAGCTCAGCATCGCGTTGCGGCTGCACGACCTGCTCGTCAACCGTCATGGCATGCGCGAAGATGACATCTTCTTCGACTGCCTCACCTTTCCCATCACCACCGGCAACGAGGCCGATCGCCGGCTGGCGCTCGAAACGCTCGACGGCATCGAGCGGGTCATGCGGGCCTTGCCGCGCTGCCAGTCGATCCTCGGCTTGTCGAACGTCAGTTTCGGCTTGAAGCCGCTGGCCCGCGTCATGCTCAACAGCGTCTTTCTGCACGAGGCCCGGCTGCGCGGCCTGACCGCTGCGATCGTTCACGCCGGCAAAATCCTGCCGCGCACGCAGATCAGCGACGAGCGCTGGAACGCCGCGCTCGATCTGATCTACGATCGGCGGGAGGGAAGTGTGGGCACGTGGGAACGTGAGAAGGTGAGAACGTGTGAAGGCGCGAAAACGGCGCCGGCTGACTCTGCTGGCGAGGGTAGCATGGGCCTCCGGCCCGTGCGTCCAGAACAACCCCAGTCTCCCGCCGACGGCGAGGTCTCCGGCGCGACCGATCCGCTCACGCATTTCATCGGACTCTTCGGCGACGACGACAAGCTCGAATCCAAGGTTCGCATCGCCGATCTGCCGATCGAGGAGCGCCTGCGCCGCCGGATCATCGACGGCCAGCGCCCCGGCCTCGAGCAAGATCTCGACGCCGCCCTGCTGCAATACACGCCGCTGGAGATCATCAACACCCACCTGCTGGACGGCATGAAAACCGTCGGCGAGCTGTTTGGCAGCGGCCAGATGCAGCTCCCCTTCGTGCTGAAATCAGCCGAAGCGATGAAGGCCGCGGTCGCCTATCTCGAACCCTTCATGGAGAAAAAAGAGGGCTCGTCGCGCGGCAAGATCGTGCTGGCGACGGTGCGCGGCGACGTGCACGACATCGGCAAGAACCTCGTCGACATCATCCTCAGCAACAACGGCTTCACCGTCTACAACCTCGGCATCAAGCAGCCGATCAGCAACGTCATCGCGGCCTTGCATGAGCACCGCGCCGACGCGATCGGCCTCTCCGGCTTGCTCGTCAAGAGCACGCTCGTGATGCGCGACGATTTGCACGTGCTGAACGAGCAAGAGATCGGCGTGCCGGTGATCCTCGGCGGCGCAGCGCTGACGCGGACGTATGTCGAGCGGGATTTGCGGGCGATCTACAAGGGCGCGCTCTTCTATGCACGTGATGCATTTGACGGGCTGCATCTCATGAGCGACATCGTCGAGGGTCGCGCGCCGCAGACGACGCTGGCGGCGGCGACCGTAGTCGACGATTCCACAGACCGCGCGGGTAGCATGGGCCCTGAGACAGTGGGAACGTGGGAAGGCGGGAAAGTGGGAACGGAGGCCACGCCGGCTACCGGTATCGCCCCGCCGACAGAAAAGAGCGCCGCACCGGGCCCCGAGCAAACCGGCCTCGCGGCGCGCCATGCCGCTCAGCGAAACGTCGCGCAACTCGCCGCTGAGTTGGAGCAACGATATGGCTTGCAGGAAATCCCCGATGAAGACGCCGCGGGGGCGGAGGAATTATCTCCGGCGTCTTCTCCGGAGACTTCCCCTACGTCGCTTCGTCGCTCCGTCGCATCGTCGCTTTCTTCCGGCAGCGCCGCTCCGCCGCTCGCGAACCCTAATTCCGCGTCGCTCTCCTACGATCATCCGGTCCCGACGCCGCCATTCTGGGGTGCGCGGGTCGTCGACAAGATCGCCTTGCGGGCGGCGCTGGGCTACCTCAACGAGGTCATGCTCTTTCAGGTGCAATGGGGTTTCCGCAAGCGCGGCCGCAGCAAGGACGAATTCAAGCGCTACATCGACCGCGAGGTCCGGCCGATCTATCGCGAGCTGGTCGCGCGCTGCGAGCGCGACGAAATCCTTCAACCCCAAGCGGTCTATGGCTACTGGCCCTGCCACAGCGACGGCAACGATCTCATCATCTACGCCCCCGACGCGGCTCTCCCATCCGTGCTGACAGGTTCTGCTGGAGTGACAGCGCCTGAGCCGACGTCTTCCCCTTCGTCGCTCCGTCGCTCCGTCTCTTCGTCGCTTTCCTCCGGCGCCGTCGCGGCGCCGCTGCGCGAGCTGGTCCGCTTCACCTTCCCGCGGCAGCGCAGCGCTCCCCATCGCTGCCTGAGCGACTTCTGGCGGCCGGTCGGCTCCGGCGTGGTCGATGTCGTCGCATTTCACATCGTGACCGCCGGGCGGCGCGTCAGCGAGGTGGCCCGCGAATGGTTCGCCGCCAACGACTATCAGCAGTATCTTTTCCTGCACGGTCTCGGCGTCGAAACCGCCGAAGCGCTCGCCGAGTACATGCACAAGCAGGTGCGCATGGAGTTGGGCGTCGCCGGCCACGACGAGCGGGAGATCAGCCGGCTATTCCAACAGGGCTATCAGGGCAGTCGCTACAGCTTCGGCTATCCGGCCTGCCCGGCGCTGGAAGATCAGACGAAACTGATGCAGCTACTGCAACCCGAGCGCATCGGCATCATGCTTAGCGAGGAATATCAACTCGAACCGGAACAGAGCACGAGCGCGATCATCGCCTATCACCCGGCGGCGCGTTACTTTAACGTGCGGTAGCGCCGCGATGGCATTTGATCACGGCGTGATCGAGCGCTCGACCATACCCGGCGCAGATATTGTTGAGCGCCGCCGCGCGTCACTCACACCCGGCCGCGATCAGGCAGGTCACAAACCCGTCGATGTCGTCAAAGTTGACGACCGCGTCGAGATTCAGGTCATTCACGCAGGTGTAGCCGGCGACCTCGGACGCGGGGACCCGTGTTCCGCACGCACGCCATGCCGTCGGGCCGATCACCGCGGCCACGAAGCAATCGATATCCGAAAAATCCACCGCGCCGTCACCATCGGAGTCGCCCAAAACATAGACCCGGCCCCAGCGCGCCCAGAACGGCGATCCGGCTTCGCCGACGGTGCGGAACATGCCGCCGATGACGAGGGCGCCGGCATATTCGGCAATGGCATCGACGCGCGCATCGGCGCCTCCATCGAAGGCGCGCCATCCGGCGGCCGGGCTCCAGCGTGCGATGCGCGCTGCAGCCGCTCCGCCGATCTGCGTAAAATGTCCGCCGGCGACCAGCTCGCCACGATAGGAGCCGAGTGCGGTGACTTCCTGGTTGGCGCCGCCGGCAAAGGCGGTCCAGGTGGCGCCGTTCCAGCGTGCGAGGTTCTGTGCGCTGACATCGCCGGCGCTGGTAAATCTTCCGCCGATGATCAGCTCATCCTGATAGACGAGCAAAGCCGAGCCGACCGCCAGTCCGCCGCGGAGGCCGCCGCCCAACTCACGCCAGGGCATCGCTCGGGCCGGATTCCAACTGGCAATGGCGCGGGCGCCGATGCCGCCGGCCTGGGTGAAAAAGCCGGTGACAATCAAGTCTCCCTGGAAGACCGCGACCGCTTCAGCCCCGAACATGTCGAGTCCGGCGCCGAGTGCGTGCCAGACGGCGCCGTCCCACCGCGCGATCGAGCGAGCCGGAGCGCCGCCGGCTGTGTCAAATTCGCCGGCGACGATGAGATCATGGTTGTAGGTGGCAAATGCGCGCACATAGACGCCGCGCACGCCCGCGCCCAGCCGCTGCCATGCGCTGCCGTCCCAGCTGCGCACGAGATCGTCCGTTCCGCCGCCTGGGCTGATCAACTGCCCGCCGACGATCAAGCGGCCCTGATGCTCGGCGACGGCGAAAATCGAGCCGTTGGGAATGCCGCCACCCAGAGCGGCGAGGTTCACGCCGTTCCAGAGTGCGACGCGCGCGACCGGCGTGGATCCAAAAAGACTGAAGTCTCCTCCTAAGACCAGGCTCGGCCCGGCCGGCCCGGCGCCGTCGGGATCCCACGTGACGGCATCACGCACCGACCCATTCAGAACGGCCCCGGTTGACCCGGCGAGCCAGCGCTCGCACGTTTCGCCGCCGGCCACGGCGCTCCCGGCGCACCACGCCAAACCACTCAGCAGGGCGCCGCGGAAAAAGAATCGGAACATGACTTGTCTCCTGTGAAACGATGCTCGCACGCTCAACTTGTGAAAAGCGATCTCCGATCGCGGCTCGTCGATCGGGCCATCAGCGGACATGCGCGGGACGCTGGTTGCTCGCGGGGTGGGTGCGATCCGCGCATCAGTATCTCAGTGCGAAGCGTAGCGAACCACGCGCCTCGGAGTCAATGCAATCGTGGCCGGCGCGCCCTTGATGAAACAAAAAAAGCAGCGCTGCCGACCAGCACAAGGGCGGTCGGCAGCGCTGCGTAATCGATCTTTCCGAGTCGTCCGTAGACGATGAATTCATTCAGTCGACTCGGCCATGTCTCCGGGCTTAGCCGCCGACGAGCGCGGCGACGAAGTCGTCGATGTCATCAAAATCGCAATCGCCGTCACGATCGATGTCGTTCCGGCAGAGGAAATTGGTGAAGCTCGTGTCGGCCGCGCTGGTGCAAGGCGTCCAGGTGCCATAGCCGACCACCGCCGTCACGAAGCAACTGATATCGTCAAAGTTGATCAGGCCGTCGCCGTTGGAGTCGCCGACCGCCGGCGTGCCCGAAAGCTCCATGCGCCAGATCTGGCCGCCATCCTCGACAATGTACATGCGACGCTGATTGTCCTCACCGAACGAGGTGATCGAGGTGATGGTGTCCGCGCCCGGCGGGTCGAGCTGCGTGGTGCGCGTGGCGGCTTCAGTCACCGCGCCTCCGCGATACCTGTAGCTGCGAATGAAATTGGTGCAATAGTCCGCATAGAAATACGTGCCCGAAAGACCCGGGATATTCGTGCCGCGATAAACGACGCCGCCGGTGATCGAGCAGCCTTCGCTGTGCGTGTACTGCGAAATCGGGAAGACCATCGTCGAGGCCGGAGCGCAGCCGCCGGTACTGAACGCCGCCGTGCCTTCGTAGCAGCGCCAGCCGTAGTTGATGCCGCCGATGGCCGTGGAGGGTTCAAAACTGATCTCTTCAATGTTGTTCTGGCCGACGTCGGCGATGTAGAGGTCGCCGGTCTTCGCGTCGAAATCGTTCCGCCACGGATTGCGCAGGCCATACGTCCAGATTTCATCGCGGCCCGCGATCGCGCCGGCAAACGGATTGTCCGGCGGGATGCGATAGTTGTTGTTGGCGTCGGCCGGGAAGTCGTCGCCGTCAATGTCAATGCGCAGCATCTTGCCGAGCAGATCGTTCAGATTCTGCGAGCGGTTGCCCGGGTCGCCGGCGCTGCCGCCGTCGCCCATGCCGATATAGAGGTAGCCGTCCGGGCCGAACTCAATCCAGCCGCCATTGTGATTGCTGAAAGGCTGCGAGATTGAGATGATCGAAAACGCGCTGGCGGCGTTGGCGGTCGTGCTGGTCAGGAAGGTCGTATCGGGGCCGGGGTTGGCGGTATACCGGCGGATCACCGTAGCGCCGGCAGAATTCGTGAAATTGACGTAAAAATAGCCGTTCGATGCAAAGTTGGGGTGGAACGCCAGGCCCAACAAGCCCTGCTCATTGCCGGTCGAAACCGGCGTGATCGTCAGATAGGGCGTCGCCACCACCGTGGGCGTCGTGTTGATATTGTCGACGATGCGGACACGGCCGGCGCCGGCGACGGCCTTTTCGAGCACAAAGATGCGGTTGTTGTCACCGGGGATCGCGGTGACCCACACCGGCCGGCTAAGACCCGCGGCGATCAGGCGGGTCGTAATCTGCGACGGACAGGCTGTCGCTAAATTCGCCGCCGTCAGCGCGACGCCTCCCCCGATCAAAAATGCAGCCAAACGCGATCGAAGCATGAACTCTCTCCCTAAATTGATGGTTGTCGGACCAGATTGTCGCTTCCCGGCGGCAGCGCACCGCCTTCCTCTCTCCGGGTCGGTTGCCACGCCTTGAAGCTGGCGCGACGAACCGGCTGCTCAGCCGACTCGGCTCAGTTCAGCTATGTTAGCACTATATCATGCCAGCCCCGACGTTCCCAGCGAAAACACAGCGAGCGTCGCATTATCGGCGTTGGCGTGCGATGCTTTCATTTGTTTTGTCGCAGGCTCGAGCTGGATCGCGCGGCGGATCGCTGCTGATAACACGTATCGCTTCGAGTGGCTGAGCGGGCATGAGTGGCTGTATCGCTTCGAAAGGCTGAGCGGGCTTGAGTGGCTTCGTCGCTTCGAAAGGCTGAGCGGGCTTGAATGGCTGGATCGCTTCGAGAGATTGAGTCGGCTTCAGCCGACTGGTCTCTGCCACCGGCTTCAGCCGGTGGAGAGCGGGCGAGCGGTCTTTTTTTTCTCGGCGCAATGGAGACTGTTCAGCCGGCTTCAGCCGGACTTGAGAAGCGGTGAGGGTCAGCGGCACCATCGCAGCGCAAGACCGGCTGAAGCCGGTCCGCCGTGGCGGTCGAGCACACAACTGGGATCGATCCCTCTGCCCGATGAACACCCGGAATGTGGCCGTAGCTGGCATGTAAGCACTACCCACGCGCGCATCGCCCAGATTTTTCGCGCGGCCTTGTCAACGGACTTGCCCACCAACGTCACGCCGACTCGGTTCGAAGGGCGATCCGCGGACGTGTTGCGGCATGGGCCGCGCACGCCGATATACTGACCTCGATGTCTCATGAGCCGAGCGATCGCGATTTGGTAGCGGCCTGCCTCACGGGCGATCAGCGGTCATGGAAGGCGCTGGTCGATCGCTATGCCGGCCTGGTTTATGCGGTCGCGCGGCGAGCCGGGCTGTCGAATGAGGCGTGCGATGATCTGGCCCAGGTCGTCTTCACCATCCTCTCGCGCAAACTAAGCAAGATCAATGACATACAAACGCTTCCCGCCTGGCTGGGCACGACCGCGCAGCGCGAGGCGTGGCGCCTGAAACGCCGCGTCTCCGAACTGGACAAGCGCGAAGTCGGGCTAGCCGACGACTTCGCCGCCGATCCGGCGTTTCAACATGAGGTGGACTTGCGTCAACGCGTCGAGTGGGGTCTCGCCCAGCTCGATCCACGTTGCCGAGAGTTGCTGCGCACGCTCTTTTTGACGGATCCGGAGCCATCCTATGAAGAGGCCGCCGCCAAGCTGGGCCTAGCGCCAGGCAGCATGGGGCCGCTGCGACGACGGTGTCTGGGCCGCCTGGCCGAGATTCTTGGACCGTCCGAAGCGGAGGGTTTTTCATAGCTCTTCGCCGAATCTGTATTTTCGGTGATTCGCCGATCACTCTCTAAGATAGAACGCGCGGCCCGAGTGCCGCGCTTGGCCTCGAAAACCGCGAGCCACACTATGGAACCGGCGCCGTACGAACTCATCCTGGGCTGTTTGCTAGGTGAAGCCGATCCCGAAATCTGCGCCGCCCTGCAGGCCGAGGCCCAGCGCTCACCCGATTTACGGGCGCGCTTCGAGCATGCCGCCAAACTACTGGCCGAGATGCAGGCGGCCCGCACCGGCGCCGCCGATTGGCAGACCACGGCCGCGCAGCGACAGGCCCTCTATGCCATCTTCAGGCCGACGGCACAAGCCGGCTGGCTGGCCGCCGGAAAGCAACTCATCGAAGAAATCGCCGCCGTCCTGCTCGACAGTGCCCGGCAGTCCGGCCCGGCGGTCGGGTTTCGTGGTGTCAGCGCCGATCGCCACATGGTTCTGGCCGCCAACGACTTGGAGATTGATCTGCGGCTGACCGCGACCGAGCCGGTTGAATCCAATCGGCTGGCGCTGAGCGGACAGATCACCAGCCCGACGCCGCCGAGCAGAGTCGAGCTTGAGTGGCTCGATCCCAGCCCGGCCGAAGTTGTCCACGCATTTGCCCCCGAATTGACGCCCGACGGCTATTTCAGCCTGGACGTTCCAAGCGGTGTCTACGAGCTGCGCGTCTTCCTGCCCGACCGCATCGTGCTGACGCCCCGCATTCATCTGCAACAGCCATAGCTGTTTGATGCCCGCACCATGAAGACCACCCTGCCGATCGCCGAGTTGCTCATCGCCGTTGACCCGGCCGAGCTGCGGCATGCGCTGGCGGAATTCCTCGCTCAAGACGGGGATTGGGGTGAGTTGGCCGAGCAGGTGCGCGCGCTGGCCCTGCGGGATGTCGATCGTGCCGAGCGTGTCTCCGCAGAATTGCTCGCGCTGGCCGAAACGTACGGCCCGCGTGTCCAACGCCAGATCGCCGTTGCCCGTGCGCATGTCCTGAGTTATGCCAACCGGTTTGATGAAGCGCTGGAGCTGCTCGACACGGCGGCCGAAAAGGCTCGGACGGAGGGCGCGCGGGCCGAGTTCGCGCAATTGCGCCTGACCGCGGTGCAGCCGCTGGCTCGAGCCGGACGGCTGTCGGAGGCGGCGACCGCGGCCGAAGAGGCGGTCGTGGCATTCGAGCAGGCCGACGATGCGGAGCGTACGGCGATGGCTCGAGTCAACCTGGGGATTGTGCTGCGCATGCAGGACCGGCCGCGGGCAGCGCTGGATTGCTTCGCCGCGGCGCGGCCGCAACTGGCGGGGAACATGGGGCATCTCGCGGTGCTGGGCAACAATGAGGCCGAGGCGCTGCTGGACCTCGATGAATTTGACGCCGCCGCCTGCGCCTTCGAAGAAGCCGCCGATGCGTTTGAGGGCGCCGGCAATCGGCACGCCGCGGCGATCGTGGCGGGCAATCTCGCGCACCTGCTCAGCCGTCAGGGACATTGGGACGCGGCCTTGGCGCACTTCGAGCGGGCCTATCGGCATTTTGAGCAATGCGGCGCGGCCGGCGACGCGGCCCGACTCGACGCGGAGCGGGCCCAGACCCTCGCCGATGCCGGCGCTCTGTCTGAAAGTGAGCATTTATTCGCCGGTGCGATCGCACGGCTTGATGCCGTCGGGCTGCCGCGCGAGGCGGCGCTGGCGCGGATCGGCCAGGGCGTCGTACTGGCACGGCAGGGCCGGACCACGGCGGCCGAAGCGGCTCTGCTCGACGCGGCCCGGCGCAGCACGGCGCTTGGTCAAGCCGCGTGGGTCGGTGAAATCCATATCGTGCTGGCCGAGATCGCTCAGCAGCAAGCCGACTGGGAACGTGCCGAGCGCCTCTTACGCCAGGCTCGCACGGTGCTCGCCGATCGGCCGGCGCGGCGGGCGCGCATCAATTGCGCGCTGACCCGCACCTGCACCATGTTGCGAAAGTGGGACGCGGCCCGCGATTACCTGCACGAAGCCGATGCCGCCGCGGCGGAGTTGCCGCTGCCGCCGCTGGTTGTCGATACCGAGCATGCGCGTGCGCGGCTCCTGCACGCCACCGGTCTAAACCTGGCTGCGTCCGCGGCGGCGACGCGCGCGGTGCAGGCCCTCGAGCGCATTCGCGGGGCGCTGCGGGCCGAGCGGCTGCGCTCGGCGACGGTCCGCGCCGGTCAGGAGGTCTATCACGACTGCTGGAAACTCGCCTTCGATCGCGGCGACGCTGACGGGCTGGGGCTGGGCTTCGACGCGCTGGAGCGCATGCGGGCACGCGGCCTGCTGGAGTTGATGGGTGGGTTTGAGTCCGCCGCTCCCGTATTGCTGGAGGCATCCGACCCGGCGCGGCGGCCCGTCGCGACGCCGCCGGCCGCGGACGATGACGAGCGCCGTCTGCTTGCGGCCCTGTATCGGGCGCGGGGGCGGCTGCGCGTGCATTATGAACAGGTCGGCCTGACGCCTGAGGATCGCCGCACGCCCACCCAGCGGTCGGCGCGGACGCCGCTGGTCGACCTGGAAATGGAGTTGCAGGCGATCGAGGCGCGGCTCGCCGCGACGCGCCGGCTGGCGCCCGCCTTTCGCGCACCGCTCACGCTGAGCGCGGCGCGGGCGCTGCTGCCCGCGGGCTGCGCAGCGGTGAAATACTTCGTTGAAGATCAGCACTACAGCGCGATGATCGTGCGGCGTGACGGCGTCGCACTGCGCCGCGCGATCGCTCCGATCGTCGCGGTCAGCGCCGCCATTCGCCGGGCCGAGTTTCAGATCGAGCGTCAGCTCGTGCGCGGGATCGACTACCGCCCGGCCTTGCGCGGCGCCTATGACGCTGCCGCGCGCGACCTGGCGGCGCATCTGATCGAGCCGCTGGCGACAGATTTCGCCGATTGTCCGCGCCTGCTGGTCGCGCCCTACGGCGAATTGCACAATGTGCCGTGGCATGCCCTCCCGCTGGGCGGCGCGCCGCTGCTCTGCGCGCATGAGGTGACGTACATCCCCAGCCTGAGCAGCGCTGCGGCGCTGCAAGAGCGCGCCGCCCAGACGCCGGGCCGCGGGTGCGGTCTGCTGGCGGTGGGCTTACGCGATGAGATCGCCGGTCACACCGAAGACGAGGCACGTGCGATCGCCGCCGGCCATGCCAACGCCGTATTGCTGCTGGGCGATGCCGCTACGCCGCCCGAGTTTGCGAAGCACGCCGCCAACGCCGCGCACCTGCACGTCGCGACGCATTGCGTCTATGCCCCCCACGCGCCGCTTTCCTCGCGGCTGCGGCTGGCCGGCGGCTGGTTGACGGTGCGCGACATCGCTGAGTTGCGGCTGCCGGGCAGCGTTGTCACGCTGGCCGCGTGCGAAAGCGGCCGCCATGCCGCCGACACCGGCGAAGAGCGGCATGGGCTGATCCGGGCGTTTCTGATCGCGGGGGCCGGCGCGGTGCTGGGATCGCTCTGGCGGCTGCATGATGCGACTGCGCTGGAGCTGTTTCGCGGTTTTTATCAAGGACAAGTTTCTTCTCCGGGAACGCGGCGCGCGGTCGAGTCGCTCCGCCGGGTCCAACTCGATGTTTACCACCGGGGCTGGCCCCCCGCCTACTGGTCGGGGTTGTTTGTAGCAGGAGGTTTGCCATGAGTCTCCACGTTCGCTCATCGTTCGTCGTGTTGGTGACGGCGCTCGCGCCGCTGGGCGGCTTGATGGCTGGCGATGACGGTTGTTCCGTGACAGAGGCGATCGTTCAACTGCGTCCGGGCGCCTCGCTGTCCACGTTCAACGGCCGCTTTGGCACGCAGACGATCGGCTCGATTCCGGGCACGTCGGTCCATCGATTGCTATTGCCGCAGGGCACCGAGTTCGGCGAATTCGCTCCGCTCGCCCTCAAGGACGCCGCCGTGCAGTACGTCGATGCGAACTGCCTCGCGACGGACACGAATCCGCGCGGCGGCACGCAGAGCATCTTCTTTTTCAGCACCGAGGAGCAATACACCTGGCAGCCGGCGCTTGACGTGATCGTGGCGGACGACGGCTCCGCCGGTTCACGCGGACTGGGCGTTACGGTGGCGATTCTGGATTCGGGCATCGGCCCGCACACACGGCTCGCGCCGCGCGTGCTGAGCGGCTACGACTTTGTCCGCCGTACGACCGACACGCGCGACCTGCCGCAAGGTCTCGACACCGACGGCGATGGTCTCGCGGACGAAATGGTCGGTCATGGCACGCTGGCGGCTGGATTGGTGCATCGGCTCGCGCCGCAGGCCGCGCTGCTGCCCGTGCGGATCATGGACAGCGACGGCTATTCGACGACGTTTCAGATGCTTGAGGGCATTCACTTTGCTCTGCGGCGCGGCGCGCAAGTGATCAATCTCAGTCTCGGAACGCCGGTCGCCGCGGCCACGCTGGCGGAGGCGATCCGGGCCGCCGAGGCGCGCGGCGTCGCGGTCGTCGCGTCCGTCGGAAATGAATCGACCGACAATCCGCGGGCGTATCCGGCGGCGCTTTCCGATTCGGGCGTGATCGCGGTGGCGGGCACGACCAGCTCCGATCGGCGCGCCGATTTCTCGAATTTCGGCACGCATGTCTCGCTGTGCGCGCCAGGCGTCAACATCACGAGCACCGTGCCGGGCAGTGCCTACGGCTCGGCCAGCGGCACGAGTTTCGCCGCGCCGCTCGTCAGCGGCCAACCGGTCGAACGGCCCGAGCCGGTGATCTGGCTGGAGTTTCAGGACTGCACCGGTGACACCGAGGCGGTTCTTCGGACCTACGAGCGGACGGACCCGGTGCAGGGCGCACTGACGGATCCCGGGATCACCGACCTGCTGCTGGAGGTGATCTCGCTGGAGTACCACGAGACGGTCATGTCCTCTTCGGGCTTCCAGGCGGAGAAGTGCCGCGCGGACGTGATCTCGAAGTACCGCGGCAGCTATCTCGCGGTGATCGAGGGATCGATCCCGCGTGACGTGTACTGCACGATCGGGGGTCGCTCGGCACTGTCGATCGCGCAGGAAGTGCTCGCGGGAGCCAAGGCGACGATGGCACTGGGGACGTGCGCCGCATGGGGCGGACTGCCCAAGGCCGCGCCCAACCCCACCACCGCGACGAGTGTTTCGGCTGCCGTCCCGAATGCCCCGAGCCTGATCAACATCCCCGGTTGTCCCGCCAACCCGGTCAATGTCGTGGCGGCAATCGTACACTACGTCAGCAAGGGCGTATGGCCCACGCTCGATTCCTCCAAGCGCCCGACCTTCGCGTTCGCAAAGAGCGTGCACAGCAACTGCCTCCGCCGGCGCAACTCCGCTCATGGGCCCTATGTCCTGAACTGGGGCGACACCCAGCACCGCGGCACCGGCTGC